>CAXBFC010000495.1:0-5548 GCA_963974725.1 uncultured bacterium
CGTGACCTCTACGTTGGGCGCTTCATCACCGGAGGAACCTCATGTTGGATCGTCGCGCTCTGTTCTCGTTGGTGCTGGGTTGCATCAGCCCAGCCGTTCTCGCCGCACAGGAGTTTGCCGGCACGTGGTTTACGAACCGCGGCGTGCTCGAAGTCAAAGCCGATGGCGAGGGGTGGTCCGCTACTTATGGCAACGGTTCGACGTTGACCGCCGAAAAGAAAGGCGACGACATCGCCTTCACGGCCAAGGAAGGTCGGGCGAAAGTCACGGGCTCGTGGCAGTTCCAGAAGGGCGCATTCCGGTTCGATGGTGATTGGCAGTCGACCAGCGGCAATGGCAACGGCAAGGGAGAGTGGTTTGGTTGGCGGCATGACCCGGCTACCGAGAAGGGCAAGCCGGCCAAACTGGCTGGGTTTTGGCGCACGAGTTGGGGGTTACTCGAGATCGAGCAGAAGGGCAGCAAGCTGACCGGCGGCTTCGGCGCGCAGGGGTGGTCGACGTTCGAGGGGGCGGTGCGAGGCCGCTTCGCCGAACTCGACTACGAGAGTCCTTTCGGCACCGGCACGTTTCGCATCGACTTTGACGAGGACGGCAAGCTTGCGTTGGGGGGCGCCGAAAACGCGCGCGGCAAGTACGCACTGCAGCTGCAGCGACTCGAAGGCCACGCGCGCGGTGTCGTTCCCGAGGCCGGCAAGCTGGTCCGTGGGCTGGGCGAGAACCGCATGGTCTATTACATGCACGCGCCCAAGACCTATCACCCGGGGCAAGAGTTGCCGTTGCTGGTGTTCTTGCACGGCTCAAACTACGTGTCGAAGCCCTATGTCGAATCGATTGCTAACACGGACGTTGGCGAGCGCTTCCTGGTCGTTGGCATCGATGGCGAATCGTGGGAAGACTGGAGCACGCCGGACGACCCGCGTCAGAACTACACCTACGTCAACTTCATGGGCAAGAGCACCTATGGGGGCTATCCCAATACGCATCGCGAAAGCCCTGCGCTGGTTGCCGAGCTGATCGAAGAGCTTAAGAAAAGGCATCACACGACGCGTACGTTCGTCGGCGGCCACTCACAGGGTGGCTTCTTGACGTGGTTCTTTGCGATGCACTATCCGGACCTGGTCGATGGGGTCTTCCCGATGTCCTCTGGCATGACGATGCAGTGCGAGGCCGACGTCTTCGATGACGAGGCGCTCAAGAACAAGCAGCGGGAGGTCGCGATTGCCGTCGTGCACGGCCGCAACGATCGCGCGGTGCCGTTTGCGCAAGGCGAAGGCACCTACCTGCGAACCCGCGAGCACCGCTTTCCCAAGTTGCGCTTGTTTGCCAATGGTGCTGGCCACGGCTTCTCCAGTTTGCCATGGCTCGCGGCGGTCGAGTGGTTGGAGCTGATTACGGGCGACAACGCCGCCGAGTTGGCCAAGGAAGGGCAGAAGGCACTCGATGAAGATCGCTTCGCCGATGCGATGGCGATTGCCAATCACCTGCGCAAGGTGGCGCCGAAGCACGCGGCCATCAAGCACATCGCTTCGACCGTGGATGAGTATGCCGAAGGTGAAGTGGAGCAGTTCGCTGCGAACGTCGAGAACCCCGGTGAGGGTGAGTGGATCGATGACTTCCTTGAGTATCGCGACTACTACGAGTTCGCCGACTGTGCCAAAGAGTTGATGAAGGCCTTCGCCGAATTGCGCGCCAAGCATGAGTTGCCCGCCAAGAAACTGATCGGTGAGGCGCGGGGGTTGTTCAACAAGGGCAAGCGCGACGAAGGCTGGCAGAAGTACGAAGAACTCGTCAAGACGTGTTGGGCGAGCAGCCAGTATCCGAAGGTCAAAGGCTGGCTCGACAACCGCAAGTGATGTCGCTCGCCCGTGTTTGCGCAAAACTCGAAGTGTTTGCGTTAGGGGAGATAATCCTGCAGCCTCGTTCGCGGGGCTAAGACCTGTCATCATCCTGGTTCGCAGCTGCATCACACTGATGCAGCGCGGCTGCCTCGCTGTCCCCTCCGGAGGTTCTGATGATCATCAAAGGTATCGCGCTCACGGCACTCGTTGCCTCGACCCCCCTCGCCCTATTCGCTACCCAAGACCCGCTGCGCAGCGAGTCGAAGCAGGCCCTCGAACAGAAGGCCGAGAAAGACAACGCCGAAACACGTCGGCTGGCAGCCGAATTGAAGCGCTCCAAGCTCAACGTTCAGCGCGCTCGCACTGAGTTGCAGGCCGCGCAGAAGGATCTGACTGTGCTGCGTCGCCAACTCAACGCCGCGCTCGACCGTCTCGACGGCACTTTCGAGCAAAAGCGCGAGCGTAACTGTTCGCCGTCGCGCAACCGCATGCTGATGTCGCACTACCAGTGGACGCGGGATCAAGGCCACACGAAGCGCGCCAACAACGTGCTGACCAAGGTTGTCAAGCAGGTCGGCGACGACACCGCGCGCCTCAACAGCACCGCGTGGGGTCTGATGACCGACAAGGACACCGCTGGTAAGTTCGACGACGTCGCACTCGCATTGACGCAGCGTCTGGAGCAAGTTCGCGCCGCTGACAAGCGCCGCCGTGGTCGTGTCGACTACAACCACCTCGACACCGCGGCCCTCGCCAACTTCCTCAACGGCAAGGTGCAAACGGCGATCAAGCTGCAGCAGGACGCGATTGCCAAGGGCGGCAAGAGCGATGACTTCCGTCGTCGCCTACGCACCTACGAAGCTGCACAGGTCGCACTGACCAAGGCAACGCGTGGTGTTGCGTTGCCGGCGGCGACGATGATCGCGTCAAACCAAGAAGACGAAGAGTAGTCGCCGGTTGGGCGGGGATCGCCCGCCCGCTTGGCACGCCGTTCGCTTCTTCTTAGTTGGGGGCGGGCTCTTCGGGGTTCCCTTCGCGCGCCGCTTCCTGGCGTCGTGCGATCGCCTTCTGCTTCGCCCGGTCTTCAAGGGTTGAGGTGCGGAGCATGACGATGCCCGCCGCAAGCAGCAGCGCGACGGCCAGCAGCACGTAATCAAGCGCGCTGGTCGTGTAGGCGAGGTAGTCGCGAAACAGGCTGTTGGCGAGTTCCCAGTCGCGCCACTCGCTGACCGAAGGTTGGGTCTCGGCGAACCAGGTCAGCATCTTGCCTGGGTAGTGATCGAACGCTTCGCGGGTTGTGAACGCGAACCCTTGGTCGCGCGCAAATTCGAACACCTGCTCGTCAGTCGGGTTGCTGAGTTGTTGCCAGGCGGCTGCATTTTCTTTGATGCTCTCGCGAGTGGATTCGGTGCACCACGATGTGGTGATGATCCTAAACGTCACAAAATACGTGACCGGGATCGCCGCCAGCGTGATTGCCGCACTGGCGAGCGCGAGCGGCTTGCCATAGCCGCCGCGGCGGATGATCGCGATTCCTACCAGTGCGCCAATGCCTGCCGTGAGGTGCCCGATGCGCATCTCGTGCGTCAGAACGGCCATCACCACTGCGACGACCCCAATGACGGCGGCGATGATCCCGAAGATCAAGGCGCGTTTGATTGGCGGTGGCGGTAGAGCGCTGCCGTGCAGCAGGTCGGACAGCTTCTCGCGGCGTGGCTCCATGCCGAGATGATGTCGTTTGTTGGGCTCGATTTCTTGTCCGAGTTGTCACCGGACGTCATGAGTGTTCGCGCCGTTCCGCGCGCCACCTCGCGTAGCCGGCCGGCGACTACTACTCGTTCTCTTTGTCTTCGGGCTCGTCTTCGGGGTCGCCGCGCATGTTTTGGCGCGCTTCGACTTGCAGGGCAAGCGTGTGTTTGTGCACCATGCCGAACGCCGTGGCGATGCCGAGGCCAATGAACAGGATGTCGAAGAGGTTGAAGTCCTCACGCAGGTAATCCATGAACGTGAAGTTCTCGGCGATCGACTCTTCGACGATCGTTCGCTTGGATTCGGTCCAGACCTCCCGTGACGGTTGCTCGGCGGCGAAGCGATCGAGGTCCGGGCCGAACTCGCTGCGCAGCTGAGCGGCATTGTCGACGTCGAAGTTGTGATCGAGCGCAAACTCCTCTACGGCCTCGTCGCTTGGTGAGTCACCGAGCTTGGCCCACGCTTCCGCGTCCGTGCGGGTCTCGTCGTAGCTAAGAGCAACTTGCTCCATCGACGATTCAATGATCTCGTTCTGCATCGACTGGAAGCTGATCTGCTTGCCAGCCGCGATCGACAGCACCGCCAAAACTGCTCCCGCAGTCGAAAGCACGACCCCGTGGCCGCCGGCCTTGATGATCGCGAATCCGATCAGCCCGCCAATTCCCCAAGCGACCACGCCGTGCTCCAGGTTGCCGTAGATCCTGAGCAGGCCCCAGATCGCGGCGCCGGCAACGGCGGCCAACCCGGCGAGTGCAAGAGCGCGACCGATCGGTGGCGGCGCTAGCAGGTCTTCGGTGCGGACGTGACGACTAGCCTGTTCCTGAGGTTGCTCCATCGGCGGATGATGCGGGGTTTTCCGCGAGATTGCGAACCCACAGTCGCGCCGTCTGCTTTGATTCGTTGGTGGGCCTATCGCTGCAGCAACCAGACGCGCTCGTCCTCGGGGCCGGAGTCATCGGGTTGGTGACGGCGTGGCGATTGCGGGCCCAAGGGCTCTCGGTCGAAGTCTGGACGCGAGACGATCCGGGGCAGACGACTTCGGCGGTCGCCGGCGCCATCTGGTATCCGTTCTTGGCTGAGCCGCGCGAGCGGGTGGCTGGGTGGAGTGCGTTCACGTTCCGGCGACTGCGTGAGCTTGCCGGCGATCCAGCTGCGGGCGTGCACATGCAGTCCGTGGTCGAGGTGTTCGACCATGCCGAGCCGGACTTGTGGTGGGCCAGCGAAGTGCCGGGTCTGGTGCGCTTGGTCGGTGACGAAGTGCCAGTTGGTTACCGCGCCGCGGTGCGCGTCGACGTGCCGGTATGTGAGGTCCCGGTGCACATGAAGTGGTTGTTGCGCGGCTTGCAGCAGCAGGGCGTTGCCGTCGTGCGGCACGAGGTGGCCTCGCTCGACGAAGCGCTGGATGTTGCTGGCATCGTCGTCAATTGCACGGGGCTTGCTGCGCGTGAGTTGTGCGGCGATGCCGAACTGCAGGCAGTGCGCGGTCAAGTGTTGCGACTCGAAACCGCAGCCGTGCCCTACGCGTGGATCGACGACACGCAGGGTGGCCCGTGCTACCTGATCCCCCGCAAAGATGGGCTGGTTGTTGGTGGCACGGCGCAAATGGCGGACGAACGAACTGCCGTAGATGCCGGTGACACCGAGGCGATCATGGCGCGCGCCATTCGCGCGTTTCCACAGTTGGCCGGTGCCAAGGTGCTTGCGACACGCGTTGGCCTGCGCCCGTATCGCTCAACCGTGCGACTCGAAGAACCACCGCGCAGCGATGGCCGTCGGTTGATTCACAACTACGGTCACGGTGGCTCGGGCTACACGCTCGCCTGGGGCTGTGCCGAAGACGTCGCAGCGTTGCTGGGCTAGCCCGCATATCTCACCAGCAACTTGGCAAGCACGCCCGAATGGCCCGGCGGCCTTCGTCAGACGGCAGGCGTTGCCTGCCGCCCGCGTTGCGGGCTCCGTCG
>CAXBFC010000496.1:0-5548 GCA_963974725.1 uncultured bacterium
CCGGATCTACCAGAGATCGAGGTGCTCGATATCCCGGACGAATATGGGTTCATGGATGCCGAGTTGGTGCGCCTGATCGAAGCATCGGTCGAGTTCTTGATCGGGCGCGCGCTCGAGCCGTAGAGCGGGGACTCGCCCTAGAATCCGCCGTCGACTCCGATTACCTGCCCCGTCACGTAGCTGGCAGGCTCGGAAGCCAAGAACCACGGCCGCAACTTCCTCCGCCTTGCCCATGCGCTGCATCGGGATCATCTGCTGCACGAAGTCCGGCACGCTCGCGGTCATGTCGGTTTCGATCAAGCCGGGGGCGACCGCGTTGACGGTGATGTTGCGCTTCGCCATCTCGATCGCGAGGGACTTGGTCGCGCCGATGATGCCAGCCTTGGCGGCTGCGTAGTTGCTCTGGCCGCGGTTGCCTTTGATCGCAGAGATCGAAGACATGTTGATGATGCGACCCCAGCGCTTCTGGACCATCTGCATCAGCAGCGGTTTCGTGACGTTGTAGAAGCCGCCGAGAGTTGTCTGGATGACGTCGTTCCACGCCTCGGGTGACATGGCGGGCAGCGGTGCATCCTTGACGATGCCCGCGTTGTTGACGATGACCGAGATCGGGCGCGTGTCCGTCAGCAGCTGATCGAGTGCCGCCTGCGTTGCTGCTATGTCGGCGACGTCAAACTGCACGGCATCCGCTTCACCCCCGGATTCCCGGATTTCGTGCACGACGCTGTCGGCTGCCTCCGAGTTCCGGTGGTAGTTGACGATGACCGGATGGCCCATTTGGGCCAATTGCCGGCATACGGCGGCACCGATGCCACGGCTGCCACCGGTTACGAGTGCGCGACGTTCCGTTGCGGGGGTGCTCATGGCATGCGGGAATACTTGGCAACAAGGGCAAACGTCAAGCAACGCCTGGACTGCAGACTCGTTGTTGCATGCTGCCGCCGATTCCGCACACTTCACCTATTATGCCGATGCGAAACCCTGCCAAATGGGGGATTCCCCTTGTCCTGTTGATCCTTGCGCCGATGACCTCTTGCCGGGTCGCGCAGCCACCTCAATGTGAAACCGCAGGATTGCGGATTGATGTGACGTCTTGCCGCCAAAAGCGCGGTCGTATCGACTGTCGTCTGGTCATTTGGAACGACCACGACGAGAAGGTCGCGTTTGACCACGAGACGGTTCGCCTGATGTGGGGCGATGACCGGGAGTGCGCGCTGAAGCCGGCGCGCCGCCCGGCCCCAGTCAAGATTGGGGCTCGTGGTCGATCGGAGCAGCGCTGGCTATTCGAACCCGGCCAAGGCTTGCCCAAGGGCTCCTACTCGATCGAGATCCGGGACTTCCGGATCGATGAGCTACCGTCTGGTCAGACAGCGGTGTTCAAGATCAACCTGTAGCGGCCAGGGCTGGGCCGCCGACATAGGGGCTTAGAGACTGGCCCGTCGAAACTGTGCCGCCGAAACTGTGCCTCCGAAACTGTGCCTCCGAAACTGGGGGCGCCGAACAGGCTTTTGACATGGGGCACACGTGGGACTGGTTCTCGCGGTAGGCCCCTTTGCTCTGCTGCCCGAATGCGACGATAGTAGTCGTCATGCCGTTCTTGCGCCGCAAAGCCCTCGATCGCCGAACGTTCCTACGTGGCGGTGCTGCCTGTCTGGCGCTGCCGTGGCTCGATGCGATGCTGCCGGCTTGCTCTGGCCCGCCCAAAGCCAAGCCGCGAGCCGTGTTTGTCTTTGCGCCCAACGGCATGAACATGGACGAGTGGCGGTCGCACGGCGAAGGCCATCGCGCCAAGTTGGGCGCGACGCTGCATTCGCTCGAGCCACTGCGCAAGCGCGTCAGCGTGTTCTCCGGGCTGGGCATCGATGCTGGACGTTCGCACGGGGATGGCCCCGGCGATCATGCGCGCGCCGTGTCGACGTTCTTGACGTGCGCCCACCCGCGCAAAACTGGAGGCGCTGATATCCATGTTGGCGTGTCGGTTGACCAGGCGATCGCCAAGCAGATTGGCGGTGGCTCACCGTTCTCGTCGCTCGAAGTCGGCATGGACCGCGGCAAATCGGCCGGTGTCTGCGACTCTGGGTATTCGTGCGCCTACAGCAACAACATGTCTTGGGTTGCTCCGGATCAGCCCGTCGCCAAGGAGGCCGATCCGCGCGCCGTCTTCACGCGGCTGTTCGGCGATCCTGAATCGGCGCTCAATCGAGAGCAGCAAAAGAAGCAGCGCGATTGGGATCGTTCGATTCTCGACTTGGTCAACGCCGACGCGAAGTCGTTGCGCAACAAGCTCGGCGCGGCGGACCGCCGCAAGTTGGAGCAATACCTCGAGTCCGTTCGCGATCTGGAGAAGCGACTGCAGCAGGAGCCCGAAGCAGAGGCCGCGACGCCGATTCCCGATGGCTTGCTAGGCGGCGGCCGCGACTTCCCGAAGAAGCTGCAATTGATGTATGAGCTGGTCGTGCTGGCATTGGCGACCGAGCGCACGCGGGTCGTGACGTTCATGCTCGGCAACGGCGGTAGCAACCGCAGCTTTCGCTTCCTGGGCGTTCCCGAAGGCCACCACTCCCTGAGCCATCACGGCAAGGTCGACAAGAAGTGCGAGGCGATCGCCAAGATCGACCGCTTCTACGTCGACCAGTTCGCCGGCTTCCTGCAGCGCCTGACCGAGCAGCAAGACGGCGATGCGGACCTCCTGAGCAACAGCCTGGTCCTCTACGGTTCCGGCATCAGCGACGGCAACCGCCACAATCACCACGACCTACCGATGCTGCTCTGTGGCGAAGGCGCCGGCGCGGCCAAGGCACAAGGCCACATCACGCACCCCGCCAAGACGCCGATGGCCAACCTCTATCTCGCCGTGATGAAGGCAATGGGTTGCCGCGCCGACCACTTCGCCGACAGCACCGGCGCGCTCTCCCTGCGCTAACCGCCACCAAAGCCTGTGGTCGGTTCGCACCACAGGTTTTTGGGGGGCTATAGCTTGGTTGCGAGGAACTCGTAGACGGGTGGGCACTGGACGAAGCCTTCGCCGTCTTCGATCGTCTTGAGGTCGTCGATGAGTTGGTCGCAGTCGCTTTGCTTGAGTTCGCCCATTGCGACCAGTTTGGGGGCGAATGTGTGCCACCAGGTTTTGGGCCAGGAGAACATGCTGTCGGTGCCGCGCGCGATGCGGAGGTGAGCGCGCACATCGTCGAGGCGTAGGCCGTGCTTGGCGAACATCGCGGGAAGGCGCTCGCCGATGTCCGGATCGCCGCCATGGCTGCGCCACGAACGGATCGTGGCTGCGACGGCCAGGTCGTGGCTGCGGCGGCGCGGCGCCAGGGTCATCGAGCCGTAGTTGAAGTAGTCCTGCACCGCGACGCGTCCGCCTGGCTTGAGCGCGTTGGCGATGCCGCGCACGACGGCGTCGGGGTCGGGCACGAAGCAGAGAACCCAACGGGCATACGCGAAGTCGAAGGGGTCTTGGCCGTCCAGCACCTCATCGAGCTGCTGCACGTCGCCAACCTTGGCCGTGACATGTTCGATGCCCCGCGCTTTGGCCATGAGGTTTGCCTGATCGACAAACGCTTTGGATTCGTCGACGCCGAAGACGCTGCCGTAGCGCGTGACGAGGTTGGCGAGGTCGCAGGCGGCGTAGCCCGGGCCGCAGCCGACATCGAGAACGCGGTGGCCCATCTGGAGCTGTGCCCGACGAAATGCTTGGGCGGAGACGTCGCTCCACAATCGGTTCTGCAGCGCCAGGCGGGCTAGCTCGTCGTCGCCGGTGCCGAGCACGTATTCACGTTCTGTCATGGGGACGATCTTGTCGCCAACGTCCGCGCCGAACCACCCGTAGCATAGGTCGTATGCGAACTACGCGCCGCCCGTTGCTCTTCCCCGTGCATGCTGCCGGGGTTGCGGTGCCGTTCGACGTGGGTGCCAGTAGCGTTGTTGCGCGAGAACGGCGACAAGGTCTACTGCACCGGTCTGCGACACGAACCAGCGGCTCGCCAGAAGGCATGAGCAGCAAGGCAAGAAATCAAACGGCTACCGACCAACCAGAAAGGCGATTGACGTGAACAGTATGATGCGACAGCTGAGCTTGCTCAGTCTAGGTTTCCTTCTATCGATCACCGCGGCGACGCGAGCAGTCGGGCAGGATGAACTCGGCCTCGGCAAGATGTGGACCTTTGAACGTCCGCCGCTGCAATACCTTGAGAGGGAGTATGGGCTCAAGGCCGATGAGGCCTGGTGGAACCGCATGCGGCTTGCATCGCTGCGATTTGGCCGCGGTTGTTCGGCATCGTTTGTTTCGCCGAATGGCTTGATCCTGACCAATCACCACTGCGCGCGCGGTGCGATTGCCGAAGCGCAAGGTAACAACGACTGGGTCAAGGATGGTTACGTTGCCGATCAGATGTCGGATGAGGTCAAGCTCAAGGGCTTGACGGTGCAGCAGCTGGTTGCGATGCGCGATGTCACCGATGTCGTCAATCGCGGTGTCACCACCGCCATGTCGGACGCCGACGCGGAGGCACTGCGTGAGCAGAATCGCGACATGGTGCTCGCAGCTGCGCGGGCGCGAAGCCCGAAGCTCGAACCGCAAGTCGTCAAGCTGTTTCAGGGCGGTATCTGGCAGCTATACCAATACCGGGTGTTCGACGACATCCGCCTGGTCATGGCGCCACATCTGCAGGCCGCGCACTTCGGCGGCGACCCAGACAACTTTGTCTACCCGCGCTACGCGGTCGACTTCTCGTTTTGCCGTGCCTACGTCGATGGCAAGCCGGCCGACACGTCCGATTACTACTTCTCGTGGGGCGACGGCCCTGAGGTCGGCGAACTCGTGATCCTGACCGGCAACCCCGGTGGCACCTCGCGCTTGTTGACGAAGTCGCAGCTCGAATACCAGCGCGACGCTCGCTATCCGCGCGTTCGTGAGTTGATCGACAACCGTATCAATATCCTGCGTGAGTTTAGCAAGCGCGATGCACGCATGGAGAAGGCCTTGCGCACGACGATTCTCGGCCTGGAGAACGGCCAGAAGCTGTACCGCGGCGAGCATGGCGCGTTGACGTCGGACGCATTCATGGCGCGAAAAAACCAGGCGGAGTCGGCATTCAAAAAACGCGCCGAGCAGCGTGGTCACGCAGAGGACCTCGCGATCTGGAGCGAGCTCGAGGTGTTGATGGAGAAGAAGGTCGCGCTCGAAGCGCCGCGTAGTTTCCAGTCGGCCGGTGGCATGCCACTGGTGTTACGAGCGCAGGCGTTGATCAAGTTTGCGGAGACTGGCGATCCAGATGATGCGCAGCGTGCGCGGGACATCGATTGCCGTCGTGATGCCGTGCAAGAAGCGTTGTTTGCCGATCACCTGGCACGTGCCCGCAACCACTTGCCCGCCGATGATCCGTATCTTGGGGTGTTGCTTGGCGATCGCGACCCGACAGCCGCCGTCGAGCAATTGGTCGAGAAGAGTCGTCTGCGCGACGAGCGCTTTCTCGAACAGCTGATTGCTGCTGGTGCCGAGGCCATCAACGAATCGAGCGACGCCGCGATCAAGGCGGCGCGTGCG
>CAXBFC010000497.1:0-5519 GCA_963974725.1 uncultured bacterium
GGGCTGCAGAATAGGCGGCCGATCTCAACGGTCTCGACCTGCGGGTGTGATGTGTCCAAGCGGGGTTCCTCATGCGGTAGAGAGCCGCTTGGAGGTTGGCTTGGAGGTCAGGCTCGACGTATGGAGTCTATCAGATTGTCCATGCGCTCACACAATGCCGTGTCATGCAGATCGTGATTGCGCATGATGCCGGCATGGCAACCAAGAAACGCGGCCGCAAGTCGGACCCGTCATCCACCTCGGGCAAGATCCGCGACCTTCTCAAGCAGGGTGTGAAGCCCATGGACATCGCGAAGAAGCTGAACTGTGCGCCGCCGCTTGTCTATAACGTGCGTGCTCGGATGGCTGGTGGGCCAGCGAAGAAGTCCGCCACGAAGGCAAAGGTCGGCAGGCCCGCGAAGGCCGCAGTGGGCGACCTCGGTGACTTGGGTGGCATCCTCGCCGTGGTACAAAACGGCGAGAAGGACCGCATCCGGATGCGCCGCGCACTGGAACAGATCCAGTCGGTGATCACGTCAGCGTTGGCATGACGCTGCGCATCGCGACCTGGAGTTGCTACAGAGGTGAGGCCCAGTTGCGGACCGAGTTTCAGTGGCAGCTTGGCGCGGACACAGCGATCCTCCAGGAGTGCGGACAGCCGGCGTCCGGGGAAGCCGGTCGCGGTTGGGGGCGGTCTTCGGCTGGCGCCGACTGGTGCGCTCACCGCGACCACATGCCGCTCGTTGTCGCTTCCAATCTCGACCCGTCGCCGATGCGAACGTCCGGCGTGGTGACGCCCTAGCGGTCTTTCCCCGGGTATGGCAATCCCTGACCCCATTGCGGAGTAGTTCGGCCAGCTTGGCGGAAACTAGGCGCGGATCGAAGTAGCTCGCGGCGACTTCGATCGAGGAGGGTCGCATCACGTTCGGCATGTGACACGACGCTGCAGTTCGCCTGGGCATCAATACGCACATTGAGCAGTGATTGCTGGGCTGATGTAACTCAGAGGTATCGTTGCTCAGAATTCGGGCCTTCCGGAGGTTCTGTTGACGAGGCGCATGAGTCGTGTGCCTCGCTACAACCGGGAGGAAGGCACTTGGAAGAGCAGGAGAGGGAGAGGCAGCAGCTCGTAGTTCCTGAAGACGGCGTTCGTCGTCAGCTTGCGTTGGTCCCCGATGAGGAGCGGTTCCAGGACATGCTGACGACAGCCTGTGGCTCGCCGGCTTTGGTCGACCTGCGCAAGCTGGTCGTGGCGTGGAGGGCCGTGGCGGATCAGTGCGAGGTTGCGACCGAAGAGGTCTTAAGGCTTGCGATCTACAGGCTTGAGGTTGAGCGCGCGCTTGGGAGCGAGTTAGCGCAATCCGTCCGCAGAGGCGGGCGTGGATCGAAGTCGCAGGCTGCTACTTCGATTCGTGGAGGTGCTTCGCGAGGGCTGCCGGATGGTGTCACCAAGCATCAATCGCGGCGCTATCGGGCGTTGGCCGCGATCCCCGGTGATGCCTTTGCTGGCTACGTCACGAAGGCGAGGGAGGATGGTCGGCCGCCAACCTCCGCGGGGGCGCACCGGTTTGCGCGGGCGAAGTGCTCGCCGCAGGCCGCCCAGCAGGCTGAGTCCAGTCCAACGTCGACGGTGAGCTTCGTCTTGCCAGAACGAGTGCTGGATGCCCTCACGAGCTTCATGGTGTCCGATGTCGTTGTTGGTGATCTTCAGTTGCAGGGCGATGCTCGGTGCCTATCAGTTGCGGAGGCGCGGCCGGGTGACTTGGAGGGCGATGTGTTGTTCGCGGACTGCCCAGATCCTGCGACGTGGTTGCCTGAGCTCAAGCAGCTTCGCGAAGCAGGGAGGGTTCGTCAGGTCGTTGTCGCGCTTGCGGCCGAAGTGTGGGCCGAGTGGTTCAAGTTGCTAGAGGTCGACGCGTGGGGGTGCTGCTTCGTGACTGGTGTGCGCACAGTCAGCGGTGAGGGCGTCGCACTTGCCTATCACGGTGAGCGTCCGTCCTTGTTTCACGGTGCTGCTTCCGCTGTTGGAGTGATGCGATGTTAGCGATCACATGTTATCGAAGTGCGTTGTCATTCCATATGGTCTCGGGCAGTTTTGTAGTGAGTAATGAATAGGAAATAGATCGCGGCATGCCAGGTGTCGTCCGAGCGTCGCTCCCACCCTTTGTTACAAGAATGAGGAGTCTTGCGCGTTGCGAGGATCGCTGGCATGCATAGGGTTTAGTTGCTGGGCATTGGGCCTAGTCTACCAAGGAGATCACATGAAGTTGAGAGTAATTCTTTCAGGTGCGTTTGCCGTGTTGTGCTGCGCTGCGGCGCCTATCCCGGATGGCCACGACGACGCGAGCGCCTGCGAACTGCTGGCGCCAGCTGGTTCTTTCTATGTAAGACAGACCCAGTGTGCGGTTCTCGCCAACAGTTGCGACAACTGGCCCCAGGCGGTATGTATGTACCGAGCTCCGAGTCTCTATTGCGAGTGTCTCTAGAGTCTCTCGGGGAGGGCTGCTCAATTGAGCAGCCCTCCCTTCATTTTCTTTAGTGATTACATCGGACCCACAATGTCTCTGTCTCTGAACGCGCAGCGCGTGGTGGCTGTGGTGATTTTGGTTGCCATTGCAACTGCGATCTTGGTGGCAGTTCTTAGTCACCCATCGCCAAGCCACTCCAAGGTTATCGAGGCCGAACACGACGCTCCCAAGATTGTTCAGGCAAGTTCTGGGGGGAGGGCGGAGCTTGTGGAGGGCGAGCGACATGCACCTACTGCAGAAAGAATCGCTGTCGAGGTCGGCCCGATCCGCGTTGAACGTGAGGAGTTCTCGCCGCGACTCATGGAGGGGACGCTTCTGGACCGTTCAGGGCGAGGGATTGTCGGCGGTATTATTACGGTTATGCACCCGCGACGCTATCGAGATCCCGCCAAGTTTCAGGCGGAAACCAAACAGGGTGGCGAGTTCTCGCTTGTTATTCCTGCCGGTGTTTTTCCGGAGGGGTTTGCCTATGTGCAGGCGTGCGGAAGATTCTCGGCGATGTTTGAGGGTTTCGTGCGAATTGGCAAGGGCATTTGTATTTTTGCGGACGTGGATGAGTCGGATGACCTTTGGTTGCTTAGTGGCGTGGTCTCGCTCGATTGGGAAGAGCCGCAATGGCTTGTCGAAGTGGTTGGTAGGCAGGAGCAGGACTCTTTCGCGACGATACTTGCTAGCTCGATGTTTTGGGCGCCTTACACCGAGTCGTCGAGCCGTGTGCAGATGCGGTTCCTTGACTTGGCCTACACCGAATGGTCGCATCCGGTCTACCTGTGTGTCAGCCAACCAGGTCGGAAAATGCTAAGTGAGACCATGTTTGCGAGCTTGGGAGAGCTGCGCTCCGCTATGGATGGGGGCTTGCGTGTTGCTGCGTTGCTGCGCCGACTGAGTCTCCCACTTATTGATGGCGAGCCGCCAAGTGTTGTCATTGTCACAAATTACCATACATATTTCGGGAAAAAGAGTGCCACCATGATTGAGGGGGATTGGCAAGTTAGGTTAAGCCCGGGGCGGTATCAAGTTAAGGCGCTCACTGTGGGGCGACGCCTCGCAGAGGCCGTTGTTTCGATAGATGAAAGCCTAGGCAGGGTGGCTGTAGGTGAATGGGATTCGATTTCGCCTGGGCCGTACAACTTAGTTGTCGATCTGGTTGACAACAACGGCCTTCCTGTTGAAGGGGCAACTGTGAGTATTCGACGCAGCGCTGCGACATCTTCAGCTCGTAGCCCCTTCGGCGTTTCAGTTAGTGCATTACCACAATCGGGACGTTCTATAGTCAAGGGGCTCTCCGAGGGACGCTACACGGTGTCGGCGGTGTCTCGAAGCCAGAACCTAGATGGAGAGTTGACCTGCGAAGTGCCGGCGACCGGTGGCAGTGTTTCCATTACCCTGGATTCTCACTGTGATGTAGTGGTTACGGTGAAATCTCTTGGGTCTGGAGATGTTGTTGCCTCGGCGGGCGGGGACTTGATGTGGAAATCCGTAGGAAGCGACAAGTGGGTCCTGCAAGCCCAGAAGGCAGGTGCCGCGAATAGCGGATGGGTGGTGACGAGAGCTCCATGCGACACGCCGATTAGCATTGTCGCGCGTGGCAGAGTCGGAGGCGGCCTTCTTTGGGTTGGTTCGGCGCACCTGACTACTCCTAGGGTTGGCACTGGACGCGCTGTGCTTGAGGTGCAGCTAGTCGAAGAGTTGCGTGGGCGATGCGTCGACGAGGCAGGAGAGCCGATTGCAGGTTTGGCTGTAGAGTGTCGATCAACTCCTGAAGTCCCCTCGAATTGGGGGAGCTTTGTGACGGGCAGGGACGGTTCCTATCGCCTACTGAAGGGCCTTGAAGGCGAAGCGATGCTTCGTGTCGCGAATGGGCGAGGCGAGATAGTTTTCACTGGGGCAGCGCATGGGGAGGAAGAGGAAGGCGTTTTGATAATACCAAGGATGAAGGTCTTGCCGGATCGTTCCGGGAAGTGATGATTACTGCGCAATAATGCCGCAGGCGCGCAGTGTCCGGAAATTGGGATATGGTCAATAGTTGTGGATGAGAAAGCTGACTACGCGGCGCGCGTCCTATTCGGAAATGCAGCCGAGGCCGTTTTGGGTGGAATTGGCCATTCGAAACGCGCCGATGACCAATGAGTGATCGTTGGTTTCGGCCGAACTCGCAGAGCGGTGGCTCGGATCGAAGTTGGCAACCAGCTTGTCAACGAGGACCGAGGCCGTCAGGCCGTGCGGCGGTAGCTGCGTAGCAATCCCGCAGTGTCCATTAACTCGGCCGAGCCTATTTGGCTTTGAATTGGGCGCTCCGAGTTCGCCGATGACCAATGCGTGATTGTCGGTTTGCGCGGAGCACGCAGAGCGGTGGCTTGATTGGAGGTTGGTAAGCCAGCCTGTCACGAGGAGCTAGGCCGTCAGGCCGAACGGCGATAGCTGCATAGCAGTCCGCCAAGTCGCTCATCAACGACCACCCTGTTGCCGTTAGGTGGTTCGTCGCTGCTTGGCGCGATCCGCTCATTGCCGAGGCCCTGATGCGGCCGGTCCAAATGGTAATGAGCGGCGAAGCTTGAGAGCGCGCGCCGCAGATGTCCTTCGCCAAACAGGATCAGCTTGCTCAGGCATTCGCGTTTCACGGTCTGCACCCAGCGTTCTGCGAACGCGTTCATGTTGGGTGCCTGGATGGCTGTGCGTACGACATCGCAACTAGCGTCGCCAAGGATGCTGCAGAACTGCTTCGTGAACAGCACGTCGTTGTCGACCACCAAGAATTGCATGTCGCGCAGGAAGCCATCAACGCTGTCCGTGAGGTTGCGCGCGACCTGCGCCATGAACTTGCTGTTCGGATGCGGCGTGACGCCCGCAATGTGAACGGCTCGCGTAGCGTGATGGATCACGAACAGTACGTAGTGAGTGACCAGGCCGCGCTTCGTCCACACATCGACGGTGAAGAAGTCGGCGGCTGCGATGACGTCCGCATGTGACTTGAGGAACGTGCTCCACGATGTCGGTCGATCCGGACTCGGC
>CAXBFC010000498.1:0-5519 GCA_963974725.1 uncultured bacterium
CTGACCAACAGCAATTTGCGCAACGCCACGTTCGCGCAATCGGACTTGCAGGGTGCACGCCTCAACAACAGCCAACTGCAGGGAGCGAGTCCCGTTCACGCAAACCTGAAGGACGCGGATTTGAGCGGCACCGAGTGCCTGGAAGCAGCCTTCGTTCAGGCAAACTTGCAAGGCGCTAACTTCTCCGGCGCATCGATCGTCAAGACTTCGTTCTATGGCGCCGACTTGCGCGGTGCAAACCTGCAGGCCGACAAGCTCGTTGAAGTCATGTTCAACGACGCCGACCTTCGCGATGCCAAGCTGCCCGAAGGGGAACTGCAATCGCTGATGTTCAACGGGGCCAATCTCGCGGGCGTCGATTTCTCGAACACGCGCATCGTCAAGTGCATGCTCAACGGCACCAATCTTGAGGGCGCGACGTTCGGTGAAACGACGATCGAGGAGTCGATGCTGCAAGATGCCAACCTTCGCGGCGCGAACCTGAGCAAGACAACCCTCACCAAGCTGTTGATGGAAGGCGCCGACTTGAACTCGGCCGACCTCTCTGAGGCAACGCTCGACTGTGTCCGGATGCCGCGCGTTGATCTACGCGGTGCGGCCCTCCCCAACAGCTTCCAGGATTGCTGCCTCGCATGGGGCCAGATCGACAAGGATGCCCTGCGCGGCAAGCAACTCGTAGGAACCGACCTCGAGGGCATCGACCTGTCTGGATACAACTTCGACAACACCAACCTGCACCGTGCATCGTTCCGCAAGTGCAAGCTGCGGGGCACGAGCTTCGTCAATGCCAACCTGCACTGGACGTTCTTTAGCGGTGCAGACCTCGCGGACACGGACTTCACAGGCGCGACCCTCAACGCATCGCACTGGGTCGAATGCAATCTCGCGGGCATCGACTTCAGCGGTCACGATCTGACCATGGCGGATTTCGAGAAGGCCAACCTGGCGGGCGCCAACTTCACGAAGGCAAACCTGTCGATGGCCAACCTGTCGCAGACAGATTTGCGCGGCGCCAACTTCACACGAGTGCTCTGCAAGAGTTCGAATCTCAGTGACGCCAACATTGAAGGCCTGATCCTCGACAAGGCCGAGTTGCACTGCGACCTCAGCGACCTCAACTACGACCACCTACCGTTTGCCGGACAGGACATGAGTCGTTGCATGTTCCGTTCCGTCGACCTCAGTGGCCGCGACCTGACCGACTGCAACTTCACCGGAACGCTTTTCATGGGCTGCAACCTGAAAGGCACGGACTTCCGACGCTCGAAACTCGACATGGCCAATTTTGCCGACGCGAATCTCGAAGACGCAAACTTCGAGGGCGTGACCGCCAGCATGGGCATCTTCGTCAAGGCGCGAATGGTGAACACCTTGCTTCGAGGTGGTGACTTCCGCAACTCGATCTTGCCGAACGCCAACACCACCGGCGCCGACTTCCGTGACTGCAATCTCCGCGAGACCGTCTGGACGGAGGCAGACTGCACCGGTGCCGACTTCCGCGGCGCCAGCCTCAACTACGCCAACCTTAGCTATGCGAAACTGGACGCCGCCGTATTCGACGGGGCGGACCTGTCGTGGGCAGACCTTCACGCGGTGCTCGAAAACCAAACTGTCTGGGGCACCGCGATGCGCAAGTTAGCACGCAAGACCAATGACGATCGCCTGCACGGCGAACACGGATTCCAACCACCACCGATGCCGCAGACCGAGGGCAGCCAATCATGATGCCAGCCGCCAATCAGGGAGTAGGTATGAACACGGGGTTCCCGGACGTCTGCACGACACCAGCCGCGCCAGCGCCAATCCCAATTCCGTATCCCAACATCGGGATGAACGCGATGTCGGTGCCCTTCATCCCGAACATCATGGTGTCGATGGCACCGGCCCACAACATGGGTGCGAAACCAACGTTGACCAACGGCGACAACGCCGGCGTCGCGCACCCACTGTTCATGCAGCCCGGTGGCACGACGATGGGCAACCCGCGCATCATGATGGGCGGCATGCCGGCCGCGCACCTGGCTGTGCCAACCTACGGCAACAACTTCAACAACCCAGTCGGGGCGAAGCTCGTGCCAAGTGTCACCAACGTGCTGCTTGGTTACCGTGCCTCAACCGAGTCGAGCATGCACGATCACCGCGCGCGCTTGCTACACAGTCAGACTGGAACCGTGCGACGACTGGCACACGGCATCGTCATCATTGACATTCCGTGCATGTCCCTGCGCGTCGATCGCTGGCTGGCGCGAGAGCTACAGCACTTTGCCGGCGCAAGCTTGAAAGGCCTGGTCCTCGACCTGCGTTCGAATCCAGGCGGCTCGGTCACCTGCGCACAGCGCATGACCCAGGTAATCGTGCAAGCCAACTTGCCGGTCGCCGTGGTTCTTGACGAACAAACCGCTTCGGCAGCGGAGCTGGTCGCCGCATCCCTGCGAGGCCACAGCAACGTGCGTTTGTTCGGAGCAACTAGCTACGGCAAGACGAACGCAGCGAGTTTCCTATGCACGCCTGACAGGATCTTGCCTATGGCAGGCCAAGAGACAACCATGCGCTGCGCCAACAACCAGCAACTCGACAGCCGCGGCGTCTACCCAGACGAAGCGACCCACCCCCACATAGCCATCGCGGCAGCGCATCACTGGCTGCGCAACCGGAGTCACGCATGAGCGCGGGCCCCCCAGCATCCGGCATCGAATGGTTGCACGCCTTCATGTCGCTCGGTTGTGTTCACAACAACAACTGGGAACTGCAAGGCGGTGGCGTGCTCTTGCTCGACCAACCTGTTGTCTGGTTAGTCACCGCCACCAAGGTCATTGAAGATCTCGATGGGCAAGATCTGGTGACTTGGGTGCGACGCAAGGACTCGGTGAACCTGCTCAACATCTCGGAGACCCAACGCAAGACGGAGCTGGACTGGCTCCACCATCCGTGCGGTAGATCCCAGCTTCATCATCCGAGCGTTCTCGCATCCACAATGCACCAAGGCGCGCGATCTCCTACCGATGATGCCGGTGGTTTCGTTAGGCAGCTTGATGGGCCCCGACATTCAGCGCGCCCCACATGACTTGCCGGCAGTGCAAGAGGGCATCATCTCGACTGTCGATGCGAACTCAGGCCTCGTACATACGACGGCCCCATTGCTGCCTCGCAACGCAGGTGCGCCACTGTTGCTGGCTCCTTCTCACGGCACCCCGGCCACGCTGGCTGGGATCCTACTAGGAAATACGATCGTTCCAGAACCGGACCCACGCATGGTGCCAATCCGCCTCGCGCACGCGGTCACCATAGAGGCAGCGTTTGAGCTCATCCGTAGTGAAGCTGCGACCAAGCAGCGACAACGCATCACTGAGAGCCAGCCACACCAAGCCGAGAACGCCGGAGGAAACCCGTGAGCGCCCTCTACGTCGGCCCGGCGCGCGTGCTGGGAACGGAATCGGACGGCCGCCCAAAGGTGCAGGTCCTCGGCGGTGCGTGTGACCAGGTAGTCTGCGATTGGGCACTGCCGTTCTGTTATGAACCCGCAGCCGGTGATCTGCTGCTCGTCTTGGGCAAAGACGCCCGCTACTGGGTCACCGGGATCGTAAAGGGAGCAGGCCACGCCAAGATGGCGTTCCGTGGTGACGCCACCATGCACGCGCACGGCAAACTCCACTTTGGCGGCGACGGCGGCGTGCGCCTCGATAGCCCCACGATCAAACTCGAGGCGGAAAAACTCGACACTGAGGCCGATCACGTAGTCCAGCGCATCGGCGAACTCGACAGTACGATGGCCGACGCGCTGCAAGAACGCGCAGGGGAATGCTCTCGGATCATCGATGGCTCGGATGAACAGCTTGCCTACCGCCATTCGACGGTCGCCAACCACAAGGTCAAAATGGACGCCGAACTGCTTCGACTGAGCTAACTCCTGCCCGCGACACATAACTCGTCGGGACTAATCGTGGGAACCAGCGCGCGGGCGACTTATCTTCGCGCCTGAAGATGCCGCCAGACTCAGAGCAGCCTCCAGCAAGACTAGCCGATTCAGGATCCGCCCCAGAGGGCTGCGGCTTGCATCCTTCTGGCACTAGCAGCACGCCCCCCACACAGGTCGAGGTCAGCCTCGATGTGTTGGGCGCACTTCTGGGCGGTGCCCCCGCGAAACGCGCACTCGGTTCCACGCCGGGCACTTCCGCATTCATAGCGACTCTCGATGCGCCACGCGCGTGGCTCAGCCCAGGCATCCACGCACGCAAACCAAGCGAGGGTGTCGTGCGTCAATTCGCTCTTGAGATCGCAGTGCTAAAGACACGCTGCTTCGACGCGCTAGTGCGCATGCTCATTGGCGCGAGCCATGTGGGTGGCCTGCCGAGCACGCGCATCAAGGCGCGCATGCTGGACCAACCTGGCGCGATGCGGCCGGCGCGTTGGGCATTCGAAGTCGTTCTCGAAGATTCCACGGGTCAAACAAGTCCGACCAGCCTCGGCGAAGACCTCGGCAAGTTGCTGTCGCGCCTACTTCTGGTAAACGATACGCGCACACCGGAGCAAGCCGAACAGATCGCCATCGAAGCGGCGGCGGCGTTTACGGCTTCGGCCAGCAAGCTGCGCGACCCGTCGCCCGAGCAACTGCAAGAAGTCGCTCGGCATCAGTTGTCGCGCGGCCAACTCGCGGACGGCAATGGCGTAGTTTACTCGGCGACCATGCGTAGCCACATGACCAGCCAAGCCATCCCAAGCAGCTTATGGCTAACCGCGACCACGCTGATTCTTCGACTGCAAAGCAGCGTCGCAGGCTTTTCGTTTGGCGACGCCCCACTGCTAGATCTTTATGCGGAGCTGGCAACGCTTGGCCAGCGCCTTGATGTAGCAACGTTCGGTGCGATGGCGCGTCGGGCGGAGATCGAAGCGGTTGTGCGCAGCCAACTCGATCAGCTGAACCCAAGCTAGTCGACTTCGCCAGACGTTGGCACTGGCGGCTGACGCTAGAAGCTCAGCACGACAACGTCTTCGGAATCGTCCGGGTGCTCGCCAATCAACAGCTTGCTCGGCGTCTCCTCGACCTTGATGTAGTACGAATCCGCGCTGGTCACCTTGTTCTTGACTGCCCAGGCAACGAACTGATCGCTGCCGACCTCCAACTCGAGACCTTCTAGCTTGAACTCAAGCACGGTCTTTTCAGGCAGTCCACCGCTGAGGCCAACTGCGTGGTTGCTGATCTTGGCGTCGCCGGCAACGCCAGCCATGCAGCCCGACCACTCGCCAGTCGTCGGGCCAACTTCAAACCACATTCCCAGATGCTTATGCGCCGTCACGCGCAAGCGGAATGAGTCCTTTGCAGCTGGTTTGGCCATCGACACCGCGACCAGGATTTTCGCACTCCAACTGGCATCGGTGCCGTCGAGCAACTGACACGACCGCAACAACGTCGGTAACGAATCGACGTCGGGCATGCCATCGATTCCAACGATCGCGATGTGTGCCGGATTCTTGCGATCGGCACGCATCATCGCAGCAATCATCGACAGCCCGAACCGATG
>CAXBFC010000499.1:0-5495 GCA_963974725.1 uncultured bacterium
TCGAACACGCACCGTGGAACAGCCGTTCGTCCAAGAAGGCCGCAGTCTGCTTGACGGTCTCGAGCAGGCAATTCGGCTCGGGTTCGAGCGCGAGCACGCAGCGCACGCCGGTCTTCTCCTCCACACTTGCAAAGAAGCCCGCCGCCCGCGCCAAGTTGCCCGCCATGTACTCAAAGTCGACCGGCGCGGCGCCGCGGCCTCGGTAGCCGAGCGGCAACGTCGAGATCGGCAGCACATCGCCCTCTTTGAGGAACGTCGCGCCGACCTCGGCGCAGCGCCGCGTGTAGAGCAACCGTTCTTGTTCGCCCCAGTCGGGTATGTAGACCTTGGTCTTGACGACCAACTCATGGAAGTCGCCGAACGGAAACGCATTGAGCGTCCACAGCGGCACGTCGATGGCCGCCATCGCATCCCGCAGCTGGGCGAGCGCTGTCGCGTTTTCCGACAACTCCTCCACTAACGTCCACGGCCACCAGCCGCCCAGCCCGAAGGCGCGGTCACGTTCTCGCGCCATCTGCGCGATCGGGGCCGTGTGGTCACGCAGTGCCGCCAACTGACTGGCGAGGTCAGGAGCCGGGTGCACGTTGCTGCAATATGTCAGTCGGGGCGAGGTCACTGGCATGAATCCACAGTATCGAGAAGTCGCAGGAGAAGAATGATGTGGTTCCTGCTCGAATGCCGATGGCTACCTTGTCGGAGGCCACTCGCACACTGAGACCCCCCGTCCGACTACCACACCCAACTTGCCAGATGACCGACACGCCCCCCAGCCCCACGCAAAACGACAAGCAGGCGCATAATTTTCGCCTCGCCGCGATCCGTAATTCGAGCTCCTACCGACAAGCACACACGGACAGTGAGTTCATGGGGCGAACGGAACTCCGGCCGGTGCGACTGCAATTGGAACTGCTGAAGCCCGAGCTGATTCAGGACGAACAGGGCGTGCGCTCCACGGTCGTCGCGTTCGGTGGCACCCGAGTCGTCGAACGCCCGGACGCGGTGGCGCGGCTCGAAGCAGCCAAGACGGAACTCGCATCCGACCAGGACAACGCGGACAAGCAGCGCGCCGTGCGCATCGCTGAAAACGTGCTCAAGAAGGCGCACTACTACGACGAAGCGCGCGAGTTCGGCCGCATCGTCTCCAGCAGTTGCCAGATCGACCACCAATGCGACTACGTCATCTCGACCGGTGGCGGGCCGGGCATCATGGAGGCGGCCAACCGCGGCGCCTTTGACGTCGGCGCCAAGTCGATCGGCCTCAACATCACGTTGCCGTTTGAGCAGGAGCCCAACAGCTACATCACGCCCGAGCTGTGCTTCGAGTTCAAATACTTCGCCGTGCGCAAGATGCACTTCTTGATGCGCGCGAAGGCGATGGTCGCGTTCCCTGGCGGCTTCGGCACCATGGACGAACTGTTCGAAACGCTGACGTTGATCCAGACCAAGCGCATGGAGCCGATCCCGGTGATCCTGTTTGGCAAGGACTACTGGAGTCGCCTGGTCAATTGGGACCTGTTCGTCGAAGAGGGCACCATCTCACCGAAGGACCTCGAACTGATCAGCTACGCCGAGACCGCGCAGGAATGCTGGCAGCTGATTCGCGACTTCTACAAGGACCGCTCGGGCGAACCATTGCCACGCGGCCAGTAGGGCGAGACCGGGAACTCGATCGCGCGCGTCCCCAACAACGGCGGAGCGCATTTCCCGATGCCCGGCGGCGGGAAAGGGGTGTCGCCAAATGCGAGCGAATCGGAGCGCGATGCGTTCTCCGCAAGCCGCCAAGCAGCGTGCCAGCCAAGCGCCTTCGCATGGGCAACGTGACTTGACAACGCACGGCATGCTGCGACTGCGGCTCGTGTGGAGTCGATCCGGATCCGACTTCAGGACTTACTGCCACGGAGGATCTACCGTATCCTGCTTGGCAGCTGATTGGCCCGCCCTCGTCGATCACCTAGGCCAATTCCATCCATGCGAACTATCAATCTCCGCGCAGCCACTGGGCTCGTTCTCGCCAGTGTTGCCACCGCACTCCTCAGCGTCACGGCACAAGCGCAAATCCAACCCCAACCGACCCAGCCGACGCAACCGAACGTTCGGCAGGCGCCACCGGGACTACTGTCGATGTTCGACATCACGCGCGGCACGGTGCAAAGCATCGATGCCGTGCCCGGCCTGAACGGCGGCTACATGCTGCCGGTGTATGTCAACGGCCAGAAGGTCACAATGGCGCTGATCCCGCACGATCTGCGCGCCGCCAACTTCAAGTTGATGGTTGAGGATGCAACGGGGCTGCACCAAGTGCCGACGCCGCCGTGCGTCACCTACCGGGGCCAACTGCTCGAGGACCAGGCGATCAAGGTCGCGGCCACGGTGGTCAACGGCAGCGTAACCGCAACGATCTATGAGCCGGGCGCTGGCCCCGGCCTGCCAGGCAAGACCTGGGTAGTGCAACCGGTCAACAGCGTGCAACCGCAGATCGCCGCAAGCCTGCACATCGTCTACGAGGCTACCGACAACGCGCAGCTGCCCTACCAGTGTGGCAACCTGCCGATCGCGCCGCAGCCGAGCCTGCCGGCCGTAGGCACCGACACCACACTTGAATGCGACCTCGCTTGCGAAGGCGACCGCGAGTTCTGGCAGCTCAATGGCAGCAACACGACCTCCGCGCAGAACGACATCACGTCGGTGATGAACCAGGTTGAGTTCATCTACAACCGCGACTGTGACATCCAATACAACATCACGCAGATCGTTATCTCGACGACTCAGGTCTACACGTCGAACAACGCGAACACGCTGCTCAACCAGTTCCAGGCTCGTTGGAACTCGGTGCACGCGACGATCCCGCGCGACACGGCGCACTTGTTTACCGGTCGCAACATGAACAGCAGCACGATCGGCCTGGCGGCCGTCGGCGTGATCTGCAACACCGGGCAAGCCTACGGCCTGTCCGAGTCCCGCTACACGGGCAACTTCAACCTGCGCGTCAGCCTGACGGCACACGAGCTCGGTCACAACTGGAATAGCGGTCACTGCAACGCCCAGAGCCAGTGCAACATCATGTGCTCGGCCAATGGTGGCTGCGGTTCGGTCACGTTGTTCAGCCCGACGGTCATCAACACGATCACCAACTACGCGGCAACCCGCAGCTGCTTGACGATCGTGCCGACGACGCCGTTCATCGCGACCGTCACGCCGCAGACGGTCACGGTGTTTTCGCCGGGCACGGTCACGCTGAGCGGTAGCGGCTTCACCGGCGTGACCAGCTACAACGTTGGCGGCCAGACGTTCAATACGGGGTTCAATGTCGGCAACGACAACTCGATGACGATCACGATTCCGAACGGCAACAGCTTCGGCTTTGAGGTCCTGAACGTGACCAACTCTGCCGGGGTCAGCAACTCGAATGTGGTGGTCTACAATCCGACTTCGCCGCCGAAGCTTGAGGTGACTGCTACGATTCCGAGCTCCGGTGGCATCGCCAACTTCGACATCGGTGGCACTGCCGGTCGCCAGTGGTTCTTGGTGCTTGGCATCTCGAGCGCCACGACACCGTTCCAGGGATTCCCACTGCTGACCAACCCGCTGCTGCTAACGGCGGGCACGTTCAGCCAGCCGCTCGGTTTCAGCAACCTGGCGCTACCCGTTCCGGGCGGCCTCGGCCTGTTGATCTTCCGCGCGCAAGTCCTCGAAGCCGACCCGACGATGCCGATTGCCACAGGCACATCGAACATCAGCATCATCGTCCTGCTGTAGAACCTACCGCAACAGCGACGACGAACGGGCCTCCTGGTGGGGCCCGTTTTTCGTATCCGCACACTGAGCTGCATAGGGCTGATTCTGATTCCGTAAGCTAGCGGCTCCCCACAGATCGCCATGTCCACCAAGCACACCGTCTATCTAGCGCTCGGATTGACCACCGTCGTCGCCCTGGCCTTGACCCCGGCACCGATCATTCCCCACGGAACGGTCACGTCGCCGATCAGCCGCGTCTACCGCGTCTACCAAAGCAACCCATCCAACC
Organism: uncultured bacterium; assembly: GCA_963974725.1. GTDB lineage: Bacteria > Planctomycetota > UBA1135 > UBA1135 > UBA2386. The sequence continues at coordinate 4,025 of CAXBFC010000499.1, forward strand.
CAAACTTCGCGCTCGCGGCCAATGCCGTCGCGATCGATGGCGCGCTGTCCTACTACACGTGGAACGAACTATCGCGCAACATCCCGCAAGCGGTGCAAGCGGGACTGCCACCGGGCTACGACTACTCGCCATGGGTTCCGGATGGTGAGTTGGCCAGCGGCGGCCGCACCGACCCGAACTCCGTCGAGTATCCGCGCACCTACGCGGGTCTCGACCAAGTCAGTCCCGACTGGCCGACGACACCAGTGACCGCGGGCGAAACGCTCAGCGTCGACTTCCTGGTCACGGCGCCCCACAACCCAAGTGTTTGGGATGTCTGGATGACGACTGCGGACTGGCAACCGAACACGCCATTGCGTTGGTCCCACATGGAATTCCTCGGCCGCCCCAATGTGACGTTGAACGGCTCGCACTACGAGTTCGACATCGACATCCCGAGCGATCGCACCGGCCATCACGTTCTGTGGCTCGCGTGGCAACGCAACGACCCCGCCGGCGAAGTGTTCTTCTCAACCTCGGATCTGATGGTGCAACCGGCGAACAACGACTGCGCGAACGCCACGGCGCTGATACTAAGCGCCAACGGTCCGTTCGAATTGGACGGCGCGAACTCCAGCACGCCTGCGGCGAGCTGTGGCAACGCCAGTGACCCAGACGTCTGGTTTCAATACACCGCCACGTGCTCCGGCACACTGCGCGCCGACACCTGTGCGAGTTCGGCCGCGACCGACAGTACCGTTTCCATCTGGTCCGGCTCGTGCGGCGCCCTCACCGAGATCGGTTGCGACGACAACGGCTGTGGCGTGCACAGCGCCGCAACGGCCACCGTCACGACTGGCAACACCTACCTGATCAAGGTCTCGGCACCGCTCGGCGGCAGCACCGAGTTCGACCTGTCGATTTCCTACGACAACAACACCGGCAGCTTCACGACGACGACGCTCGGCTGCGGCACCGCCACCGTGCAAGCCAGCGGCGCCCCCAACCTTGGCGGCATCGTGCACTACTCGGTGCAAGGCGGCACCGGCTTGCTGCAAGCGATGGCGCTAGGGTTCACGCCAATCGCGATCCCGGTCTGCCCAAACTGCACCGTCGGCACCACCACCGACGCCATGCTCGGCGCCGAGTTCACGTCCACGATCCCATGCGACAACGCACTGGTCGGACTACAGTGGTGGCTCCAAGGCATCGACGCCTTCACCACAACCGGCGGCTGCAATCTGGGTTCGGGCATCGACTTCACCCTGACCGACACCGTGCGCACCCAAGTCGGCAACTGACACCCCGGCACCCTGTCACCCCCCCCCGGCACCCGGGCAACCCAGCAACCCGGCAACCCAGCAACCCGGCAACCCGGGCGGTGAATCCGGTTCTGCTGACGGAATCTGCGTACGGCACCCGGTTCTCTCGACCTTAGAAGTGCATCGCTTCGCCGGACGTGCCGGGGCCGAGCAGCACCAGCGAACCGTCG
>CAXBFC010000500.1:0-5478 GCA_963974725.1 uncultured bacterium
GGGCGGCAGGCAACGCCTGCCGTCTGACGAAGGCTCCGGGGCATTCGGGCGTGCTGCCAAGCGTTGCTGGTGAGGTATGGCGGCTAGGCGCCGCCACCGTCGCGTTGGCCGTCGCGCTGACCATCGCGCAGCTGGTCCAGATCCGCTTGCGTTTTGCGCGCCGATTCGACGATGTGATCGATCGCTTCCTTCAGGGCGTCGGTCGTGCCAATCGTGCGAGCGACCTCGGATTGGATCTCGATCGTTCCCAACAGGTTGTTGACCCGGTGCAAGATGTCTTCGATGCGAGGACTGTCAGTCACGCCCGCAACATAGCCGCGCCGCTGCTGCCGGTGTTGTACGAACGGACAACGGTTTGTCGGCTTTCGCATCGGGCTATTGGGCAAGCAGCCACCGTCACCCACCACATCTAGTGGTTTCGAGGTTGGCACGCGGGGTGCTTTAGAGAGGGCGTGAGGCTCTCAATGAAGTCAGCTCCTAAATGGTTGCTCATCCCCCCGGCAGTCGCCGTCCTTCTCATCCTCGGCCCGATGTCGATGGGTGGAAGCGGTGACGAGACCGGCTCCGCTACCCCAGAAACCCAGCCGGCTGCAAGCCAACCGGCTGCGGCTGTTCCTGCGGGTCGCCCGCCCGCAGCTGCAGCCGGAGGGGTGAAGCCGCGCTCGGCGCCAGGCTCGCTGGTGCCGCGCACGCCGGACATGTGGAAGATGACCAGTGCGTTCGTCGGCGTGCTACTGCTCGGCGTCGGGGGCCTGATGGTCCTCAAGAAGCTGCGGGGTGGCGCCACCCCGCAAGGCAAAGCGTCCCTCGCGACGCTACGCCAAACGGTGCGGCTCACGACCAAACAGTCGCTGCACGCCGTCGAGTTCGACAACCGGATCCTGCTGATCGGCGAATCCGAGAAGGGCCTGGCCCTGCTCGATCGCGGCAGCCTGCCCGAGGCGGTAGACGACGAAGCCATCGTGCTCGCCCGCCAACAGCTTGAGGACGAAGCCGACGACGGTGCCGTGCCGCGCAACATGATCATCCCGCGGCCGGATACGCCACCGCGAGTCGCGCGCACGCCGGCAGCTCCAGCGAACGCCGTGAATCCAAGCAAGGCCGATGTTGCGATCGCCAAGCTCAACGACTTCCGCACGCTGCTTGAGAAGGCTGGTCGCTGATGAAAACCATCGCTACCAACGTGCTGCGCATGGTGCTGATCGTCTTGTTGACGATCGCAGCACCTCTACAAGCGCAGAACCCCGCCGACACCACAACCCAAGACCCGGCGTCAACGGGCACGGTCGCGACGCCTGACGCCCCCGCTGCGCCCACAGCCGAGGCTCAGGGGCCGGGTGTCACGCTGCAGATCAACAGTGGCGACGGCAAGCAGAAGCTCGGCACCGCGCTCGAGATCGTGCTGCTGATGACGCTGCTGGCGATGGCGCCGGCTCTGGTCATGACGATGACGTGCTTCACGCGCATCGTGGTCGTGCTGTCGTTCTTGAAGCGCGCGATGTCCATGCAGGACTTGCCGCCGGCGATGATCACGACCGGGTTCGCGCTGTTCATGACCATCTTCATCATGAAGCCGGTTGTCACGGACATCTACGACAACGCCTACGTGCCCTACACCGAGCAGCAGATGGATTGGAAGGAGGCTGCCGGAATCGCTTCCGACCGGATGAACCGCTTCATGCTGGCGCAAACCCGCGAAGCGGACGTGGCGTTGATTCTCGAACTCAGCCGCACGCCGATGCCCGACACCGTGCTCGAAACGCCGTTCCACATCACCGTGCCAGCGTTCGTGCTGTCGGAGATCAAGACGGCGTTCCAAATGGGCTTCGTGTTGTTCCTGCCCTTTGTCGTCATCGACCTGGTGATCAGTTCGATCCTGGTCTCGATGGGCATGTTCAGTCTGCCTCCAGTCGTCATCTCGACGCCACTGAAGCTACTGCTGTTCATCTTGGTCGGCGGCTGGGACCTCGTCGTCATCTCGCTCGCTGAGAGCTTCGCATCTGCCTAGGAAAGACTCATGGGATACGAACCATTTCTCGACGTCGCCAAGTCCACGCTCGTCACGGCGCTGATGATCTGCGCCCCGGCGTTGCTTGTCGGCATGTGCGTCGGCTTGCTCATCAGCTTGTTCCAGACGGTGACGTCGCTGCAAGAGCAGACCCTGACGATCGTGCCCAAGATGCTCTGCGTCTTGACGACGATCGTTCTGCTGATGCCGTGGATCCTCGGCACGCTCAAGGACTACACGGAGACGCTGTTCACGAACCTGGCCGACTTCGGCAAGGTCGGCTGACAAAGTAGCTCAGCCCACGAACGATGGACTACCTGCTAGCACAAGACTTCATGACCTCGCTGTTCCTGCACGTAGTGCGGGTCGGTGCGTTCGTGGCTGTGCTGCCGCTGTTCGGTAAGCAGAAGGATTCGTTCGCGCTTCGCCTCGTGCTGGCCACTTCGTTCGGCGCGATCTTCTGGTGGATCGGCGACCAACGCATCGACACCCCCGATCACGTGCTGAAACTCGGGGTCATGGCGCTGCGTGAAGGCGTGGTCGGACTGTCGCTCGGTTTCGCGCTGGCGACGATGACGTCGATGCTGGTGTCTGCCGGTGAGTTCATCAGCTCCGAGATGGGCTTCTCGTTGGCGCGCACAATGAACCCGGAGACCGGTGTCAGCGGCACCGTCGTGTCCCAATTGCTGCAAGTCACCGGGTTCTTGATCATCCTCAGCCTCGACTTGCATCACGACGCACTGCGCATCATGGAAATGACATTCCGCTCGTGCAAGGTCGGCGAGCCGTTCGACTTCTTGCCGATCTGGGAAGGCATCCTCGCACTCGTAGGTGGCAGCGTGCAACTGGCGCTTCAGTACTCGTTCCCGATCCTCGGCACGATGATGCTGATCTCCACCGGTCTGGTCTTGCTCGGCCGAGCGGTTCCCGCGATCAACCTGATGGAGTTCGCGTTCTCGCTCCGCATCGTGATCTCGCTCGCGGGACTCTCGATCTACATCACCGAGAGCGCGCCATTCCTCGTGCAAACCTTCGCCGGCATTCTCAATCGAGCAGCCGAGATGTTCCCGAACTGATCCATGGGTATCTTCAGCGACGACCAAGGAAAAACCGAGCAGCCGACGCCAGGCAAACTAGCCGAAGTGCGCCGCAAGGGCGACTCGCCGTTGTCGAAAGAACTGGTGCAAGGTGGCGTGCTGTTCATTGCCGCGATCATGCTGCTGTGGATCGGCGAGTGGCTGCTCAATTCGATGAGTCAGGTCCTGCGCACAGGGCTGACGGTCACGCTTGAGGGCCGCCGCCTGACCGACATCGGTGGTGTCTGCGCCGAGCTGTGGCGCGCACTGACCACGGTCTTCCCACCATTTGTAACGCTGCTGCTGGTACTGCTCGGCTCGACGATGCTGATCGGCTACGGCCAGATCGGCTTCAAGGTCTCGAAGGAGACGCTGAAGTTGAAGCCCGAGAAGCTCAACCCGTTCACCAACTTCAAGAAGGTGTTCAGCCCGCAGTCGTTGATGCGCACGGTGTTCGCAGTGTTCAAGCTGAGCATCATCGGCAGCGTGCTCTACTTCGTGCTCGCCGACCGCATCCCGGTATTGCTGCATCTGCATGAACAAGACTTCCGCGCTGCGGCGACGGAGATCGGCAGCCTCATCTTGGCGCTGGTGATGTGGATCGGCGCCATCGTCACGGTCATCGCGCTCATCGACTTCGCCTACCAGCGCTTCGACTTTCACAAGCGCAACATGATGACCAAGACGGAAGTCGACGATGAGCGCAAGCGCAGCGACGGTGATCCGACCATGAAGGCACGCCAGAAGGGCGCCCGCAATGAGCTGCTGCAGCAGCGCATGATGCAGGAAGTCCCACGCGCCGACGTCATCCTGACCAACCCGACCCACTACTCCGTGGCCTTGCGCTACGACCGCTCGAAGGACGCTGCGCCCACGGTCGTTGCGAAGGGTGTCGACGACATGGCGATGAAGATCCGGGAGATCGCTCGCGAAAACAATGTGCCGTTGATGGAAGACCCACCGCTAACGCGCGCCCTCTACCGAGCCGTCAAGGTTGGTCAGACGGTGCCTGAGAAATTCTACCAAGCCGTGGCAACTGTGCTGAGCCACGTCTACCGACTGAACGGCCGCACAGCCTGATCGACAACTCATAACTGATGGCCAACGAAGCAAACAAAGAACAGCGCAACAGCCTGCTAGCGATCTTCTTCCTCGCCATTCTGGCGGTGATGTTGATCCCGATGCCGGCGATCATGCTGGACGCGATGTTGTGCCTCAACATCACGATCAGCCTGCTGATCCTGATGGCGGTGCTCAACTCGAACCGTCCGGTGGAGTTCAGCACGTTCCCGAGTGTGCTGTTGTTTACTGCGCTGTTCCGCTTGGCGCTCAACGTGTCCTCGACGCGATTGATCTTGCTCGAAGGCGACGCCGGTAGCGTCATCCGCACCTTCGGCAGCTTCGTCGTCGGCGGCAACCCCGTCGTCGGTATCGTGATCTTCCTGGTGCTGGTCGTGATCCAGTTCATCGTCATCACCAAGGGCCAAAACCGGATCAGTGAAGTCGCCGCCAGGTTCGCGCTCGATTCGTTGCCCGGCAAGCAGATGTCGATCGATGCCGACTTGTCGGCAGGCTTGATCAGCAGCGAAGAAGCCAAAGAGAAGCGCAAGTCGTTGACCGCGGAGATGGAGTTCCACGGTTCGATGGATGGTGCTGGCAAGTTCGTCCGCGGCGATGCAGTCGCCGGCTTGATCATCACCGGCATCAACATTGCCGGTGGCCTCATCCTCGCGATGGTCTACGGCAGCCTCAGCCTCGACCAGGCATTCGAGAAGTACACGATCTTGACCATCGGTGATGGCCTGGTCGCACAAATCCCGGCACTGCTGATCTCGACCTCCGCCGGCATCCTCGTGACCAAGGGCGCTAGCGAACGCGCACTCGGCCAGGAGATGGGCGATCAAGTATTCAAGCGCGGCACCTCGCTGCGCATGGTGGCAATCATTTTGGTGCTGATGTCGCTGCTACCAGGCATGCCGACGTTGCTATTCATGGGGATCGCCACGGCACTGTTCCTGTTCGCCGGCTCCGCCGACAAGGCGGTCGACAAGGAAGCCGATGACAAGCATGCAGAAGAAACCGCCGCCGAAGAGGCTCCCGATCCAAACGGCGCGCCGGTCGAAGAGCTGCTGGCGATCGATCGCCTCGGCATCGAAATCGGCTACCGCCTGATCACGCTGGTCGAAACCGGACAACACGGCGGCCTGCTCGATCACATCCGTTCGCTGCGTCGCCAATTCGCCCAAACCCTGGGCCTGGTGGTGCCGCCGATCCGAGTGCGCGACAACGTGCAACTCGAACCGAACGCCTACCGTGTGCTGCTCGGCGGCCAGGAGATCGCTCGCGGCGACTTGCGCGCCGGCCAGTTCTTGGCCATGGACCCGAGCGGCTCCC
>CAXBFC010000501.1:0-5455 GCA_963974725.1 uncultured bacterium
CCCCAGGCTCGCGCGATCTCAAATGGCAGTTCTTCTGGCACGTCTACGATGAACTGTCCGCCGGCAAGCTGAAAGTCGGTGAGGTCTCGCCCCGTTCTGAGCAGTCTTTGCCACATGGACTCGAGGTGCCCGAGGCGCACAGCATCGGCGATGTCGCGACGCGCCCGCAGCTTGGTGGTGTCGAGCCAAACCCAAAGGTCGGAACTCTTCGGGACAGCGATGGGCAGATCGGTGAGCGCAACGACCGCGGGTGGCTGCCGATGGCCGAAGGTCGCGAGTGCTTGCTGTGCCGTTCGGCGCAAGAACGGGTCGTCGCTGCGCTTCGCCAGGGCTTGGATCTCCCCACGTGCCGCGCGGGCTCCGCGTTCTACCAACAGGCGGATGGCGAGTTCGCGATCGAGTCGTTCCCTTCGCACCATTGCGTGCCCTGTGGCTTCACCTGGTTGCAGCAAGAACTGGCGCAACGTCTCCGTGCCGCAGTCTCGCGCCAGTTTGGCGTAGTGGTAGTCGGCGTTGGTGGCTCCAAGCAAATCGCCGGGATGGCGTAGCAGGGGAGCGAGCCACACCGCGGCACTCTGCCAGCGCCTGGATCGACGCCACACGTTGTCAACGGCGGGGTCCTGGCCCTTCTGAGGAGGTCCACCGCCGTGCAGGAATGGCATGCCTCGGTTCGTCGAGCCGCCGGCAGCTGGGTTTGGCAGTTGGGTCAGGCCGCCGTCTGGGCGAACGATCCACTTGGTGTCGAACGGTTGCTGGCCAAGCTTGTGGTTGGCAACGAGTTCCTCGTGCGTCGTGGTTTCTGGCGGACCATGCCCTTGCGCGAGCAGCGGCACCATTGCGATGGCCCAAGCAGCTAGCGTTGCACCGCGTCTCTCTGCTGAGGTCCTCATGCCCGCACGATATCACGGCCGTCGTGACCGTGGGCGCTGTGGCAGTAGCCGCCGTCAACCAGTCGCTACGGCCACCAATCGCCGCTGCGCGCCTTCACCGCGGCATGCATCTCATCGCGCGCCCGTTGGTAGGCCTTCAAGTCGCCGCCATACGGATCGGCGATGTCCAAGCCATCCGGCCGCAGCAGTTCGATCTTGTCGGCACATTCCGGTGCTTCTGCAAGTAGCGCCTGTCGGTGGCTATCCCCGAGGCAGTAGATCTTCATCGCGCGCTGCCACAAGGTGGGGTCGATCGGTTGGCTGCGATGGTTGCTGAGATCGAGTCCGATCTCGGCGCCAGCCTCGAGGCTACCGTCGCTCGCCGACATGCCGGGCATCGTCGCGGTTCCGGCGCTCGCGAACTTGATGCCGCGAGCCAACACGTCTTCTGCTGGCACGCCCATGGCCTGGCCGATCAGTTCGCGCGCCATCGCTTCGGCCAACGGCGAACGGCAGGTGTTGCCGGTGCAGACGAACAGGATCAGGTCGGCGGCGGTGCCGAGAACCTCGTCGCGCGACAGGATGCCTTCGCGGATCACTTCGAGCGGGCCGCGGTCGGCGCGCACGATCGTCGACGCGACCCCGATCGGAGACGCGCCATCGTCGACCAAGAACGCGACGTCGTCGCCGCATGCCGCGGCAATGTCGTCCGGCTCGACCATGGGCGCTTCGCCGGTGGCGTTGACCGACGTCATCCACAGAGGTTCGCCGCACGCCTTGATCACCTTCTGGGTGAATGCGTTGGCGGGCTGGCGCACGCCGATCGAGTTGCCGTCGGGGCCTTTGAGGATCAGCGTCAGTGGTCCGGGCCAATAGCGCGCGATCAGTCGTTCGGCGGCGAGCCCGATCTTGGCGCCGAGCAACTTGACGCCATCGATGTCGGCGACGTGGTAGGTCAGCGGTTGCTTGCTATCCCGGCCCTTCCAATTGGAAATGCGGTTCGCGCCGTCCTTGTGGCTGGGGAGGGCGGTCAAGCCGTAGACGGTCTCGGTCGGCAGCACCGACATTTCCCCGCGTTGTAGCGAAGCCACAACGTCGCTGCATAGGGTGTCCGGGTTGGCTTTGGCCAGTCGCTCGTGGCGCAAGGGCATGGCCACGAACAGTAGCAAGCAGCGGAAACCATGGCGAGGGGGAGCTTTCCGCAATGCCACGCTCTATCCTGCTCGGTCTCGATGGCGAACTCGGCGCGCGAAGAACGGTTACAGAAGATTCGGACCCAGCGATTGGCTCATCTCGGCACGTTGCTGGCTGGGTTTGCGCACGAGGTGCGCAATCCTTTGAGCACGATTGGGCTCAATCTGCAGCTGGTGCTCGAAGACTTTCGTGAGGCGGAGTCGACCCGCGACAAGCGCACGAAAAAGCGGTTGTCGACGGTCGAAGGCGAAGTCCGGCGGCTGCAGGCGATCCTCGAGGAGTTCCTCAGTTACGCACGGGCGCCCGAGCCCAAGGTCACGCTGGAGCCGCTCAACCAAAAGTTGCAGGCGCTGATCGACTTCCAGGACCTCGAGATGAAGGAGGCCAATTTGTCTCTGCGCTTTTATCCGGGGGCTGATGTCGACAAGGTCGCGTGCGATTGGGACCACCTGCAGGCGGCGGTTGTCAATCTGGTGCGCAATGCCAAGGACGCGACGCCGTCCGGCGGCCAGATCTTCGTGTCGACGCAGCGCGATGGCGACTTCGTGACGATCAACGTGACCGACACTGGCGCCGGCATCCCCGAGCAAGAGATTGACCGGGTGCTCGAACCCTACTTCAGCACGAAGAAGGGTGGTACCGGACTTGGCCTTCCAACAGTGCGTCGGGTGGCCGAAGATCACGATGGCTCGCTGACGATGCAATCGGAACCAGGCAAGGGCACGCAGTTTTCGCTGCGGTTGCCCGTGCGTGGTAGTGAGTCGAGCGCGGAAACATAAATGAGAACGAATCCGATTCTGGTCGTCGATGACGACGACGCGCTGCGCGAAGCGCTGGTTGAAGCACTCGAAGTGCTGCCGGTAGAAATCACTACGGCTGCAAGTGGCAAGGAAGCGATCGAGATGCTGGAGCAGCGCCGCTTCGCCGTGGTCGTCACCGACCTGGTCATGAAGGGCACCGATGGTTTTGCCGTTCTGGCTGCCGCCAAGGAAGCGTATGGCAATTGCCGCGTCGTGATGCTGACCGGCCACGGTGGTCGTGAAATCGCCGTGCAAGCGATGGAGCAGGGCGCGACGTATTACGTCGAGAAGCCGGTCGATTTGTCGGACCTGCGCGCCAAGGTCAAGAAGTCGCTGGAAGACCACGACAAGGACGTCGCCTACGACGACCTCAAGGGGCAGATGGAGCGCACCTACGGCATCGAAGGCATCATCGGGCAGGATCCGAAGATGCAGCGCACGATGTCGCTGGTCCGCCAGATCGCCGGCACGGCGGCGTCGGTTCTGATCCTCGGATCGTCGGGCACCGGCAAAGAACTGATCGCGCGCGCCGTGCACAACTTGTCGCCGCGCGCCAAGCGACCGTTCGTTGCGATCAACTGCGGTGGCATGTCCGAAGGCACGATCGAGAGTGAGCTGTTCGGCCACATCAAGGGCGCATTCACCGGTGCGGTTGCGGATCGTGAAGGCAAGTTCGAATACGCGGCTGGCGGCACGCTACTGCTCGACGAGGTTGGCGAGATGCCACTGTCGACGCAGATCAAGTTGTTGCGCGTGCTCGAAGAGCGAGCGGTGACGCGCCTCGGGGACAACAAGACGCGGCCGGTGGATGTACGCGTCTTGGCTGCTACCAACGCCGATCTGATCCAGAAGGTCAAAGACGGCTCGTTTCGCCAGGACCTCTACTTTCGTTTGAAGGTCGTGACGATCGATTTGCCGTCGCTCAGCGAGCGTCGCAGCGACATCAAGCTGTTGGTCGAGCACTTCCTCGCACACTTCAGCAAGCTGCACAGCAAGGATGTCGAGTCGATCGACCGCGATGCCTTGGTTGCGTTGGTGCAATACGACTGGCCCGGCAACGTGCGCGAGTTGCGCAACGCGGTCGAGTCGATGGTCGTACGCGCCAAGGGCAACATTCTCACGCGCGGGGATCTGCCGCCGGAGATCTGGGCGCCGCTGCCGACGGATCAGGACTCGTGGCAGTTCTTGGCGGGGCGCCAGTGGCAGGAAGTGGAGTTGAACCACATCCGCGTGTCGTTGGAGTTGTGCGGCGGCAATCGGCAGAAGGCTGCGAAGGCGATGGGGCTTAGTGAGCGCACGCTCTATCGCAAGATCAAGGAATACGACCTGTAGGGGTTGGGGGAGGGTTCTCCGCCGGCCTTTGGCCGTGCGCCTGCAAGCTATGCTTGCAGGTGACGGGCAATCGCCAAGCGATTGCCCTCTGACGAGCTTCGCTCGTGCGCCTGCAAGCTTTGCTTGCAGGTGACGGGCAATCGCTGCGCGAATGCCCTCTGCCGAGCTTCGCTCGTGCGCCTGCAAGCTTCGCTTGCAGGTTGGCGGGCTTTCGCTGCGCGAATGCCCTTTGCCGGCCTTTGGCCGTGCGCCTGCAAGCTTCGCTTGCAGGTTGGCTATTCACGGTTGGCGCGCAACCTTTGGTTGCACGCTTACGGGCTTTCGCTTCGCGATAGCCCTTTGCCGAGCTTCGCTCGTGCGCCTGCAAGCTTCGCTTGCAGGTGCTTAATTAATCCTGACGGTGAATTGTGGCGAGAAGCCGTAACCCTGCACGTTCAGCGCGTTGAAGGTCACGTTTGCCGTGTAGAACTCGAAGCCCTGCAGTTGCGAGTTGTTCGGCACACTGATCGAGATGCATTGGGAGTTGCCGGTGCCGCCGATGCCGAAGTTGCCGAGCGTCCATGCTGCTGCGATGGGAAAGCCAACTGGAATGGTGACGCCTTGCACGATGGTCGGGCCAGGCGTGGCCGAGATCCAGATGCACGCGTGGCAGCCAAAGCCACCGGTGGCGCAGAGGTTGAACGTCGAGCCGATGCTGGTCTGGCCGGTCGTGTAGATCGACGTCCGACACTGGTCACAGCTGCCGACGTAGCCGTTTTCTTGGCCTTGCACGCCGCCGCCATCCCACTTTAGTGCGACGCTGGTCGCGCTCGGACTGCCTTGTGAGATCGTCGCGATGATGGCTTCGGCATCGACGCCAGTCGTGCCGGGGCCGGTCAGTTGCAACTCGAACGTCACCGGGCCGAAGACCGGGTTGGCCGTGGCGATGCTGGTCGCCGCCGGGTTGGCGATGCCGCCGGCACCGTTCGCGCCGGCGCTGAGGGTGAGGTTGAAGTCGCCGAGGCAGCCTGCGGCGTTCGGGTTCGGGGCAGCCGCGCTGTCGGCATCGAAGCTCATCGTGAAGGCTGGCGTTGCGCCACCCGAACCAGCTTGGCTGTTGAGCGTCGCGCCGGTGACGGCGCCGTTCGGGAAGTTGATGTGCACTTCGCTGATGGTTGCCGTGGATTCCCCGGCGACGATCGGAGTGTTGTTGTTGACCGATACCTGCAGCACGCCGGTAGCGGCATTGTAGGCCATGCCCACGGTGCTGTTGATGACGAC
>CAXBFC010000502.1:0-5451 GCA_963974725.1 uncultured bacterium
TTGCGGTGAGCAGCGACGACACCTTGGGCAACGTCAACCTGCTGGCCAGCTTCATGGAAGAAGACACGGCCGCGACCACCTCGATGACCGAAGCCGCGCGACTGCAACTTCCCGACCTCGTTGTCGCCGAAGCCGGCAGCCAGGTCGACCTGTTGCCACGCGCGTTGGCCGACCTCGATACCAACGCGTTGGAAGACGTCAAGTGGAAGCAGGTCAGCGGCACGCCCGTCGATCTGGGCTCCGCGGACGGCAACATGCTCAGTGTGCGCATGCCCGAAGTCTTCGCCGCCGAAGAGGTGGTGTTCGAAGTCGAGGTCATGCGCGGTGGCGAACGCTTCACGCAAGAGATCACCGTGCAGGTCGAGGCCGTCGGCATGACCAACCGGTCGTTGTCGATTGACGAACACGTCGAGCGCAACGGGCAACAATCCGGCGACAAACAGGACGAAGGCAGTCGCGGTTTGGGCAAGATCTGGGGCGCTTTGCTGGCGTTCTTCGGCGCCCAGAGCGGCCGCAAGAAGTCCTGATCCAGGCGCTTGAAGCGGTTTCCTCACCTGGTGGTTGGGCTGCAAACGCCCATGTTGCCGACCGGTGCGTGCCATCCAGAAACGGGACGGGGGGTTGTCCCAGGCTGGCGTCGGAAGTGCCTAAGGCTGATGCCTCACGCTACCGAAGTGCTGACTAGGAACATCCTGTAACTCTCGCAGTCATCGTGTCGGGTTTTGCGAGTCGAAGGATGCCTGCCTGCCGCAGGTGCTTGTCAGCACCATTTCCAATACTGAGTCCGCCACCGTATCTCCATGAGCAAGCGCAACAAGAAGAGCAAGATTTCCCGTGACCCGCGGCAGCAATCGAAGGCAACGCTACAAGGCGAAACGGTCGAGGCTCGCATCCTGCTGTCGGCGACGTGGATTGATGGCACCGCCGGCGATGACACGATTACCGGAACGTCCGGTGACGACCTGATCGATGGCTTGGCGGGCAACGATACCTTGGTCGGGAGCAAGGGTAGTGACACGCTGGTTGGGGGCGATGGCAATGACACGCTGCGCGGCAATGCCGGCGACGACACGCTGGACGGTGGCGCCGGTGACGACACGCTGCGAGGTGGCGGTGGCGACGATGTGATCGACGGCGGTGCGGGAACGGACACCGCGGTCTTCAAGAATGCCGACGGCAGTGTCACTGTGGACCTGACCATCGAGACTTCGCAGGATACCGGCAACGGCATCGACACGATTCTCAATGTCGAGTCCGTAGTCGGGAGCAACTACGATGACACGTTCGCCTTCAGCAGTCCGACGGACGGCGCGATCTACACGGTGGACGGTGGCGCAGGCAGCAATACGATTGACTTGAGTTCCTGGGCCTCGACGAGCGCCACGATCAGTTCCGGGTCCGTGACCATCGACCTGACGGGCGGCAAATCGTTCCAGGTGGATTTCACCAACGTCAACTCGCTGACGTTCTCCGACGGCGACAGCGTTCCGCCGGATCTGATTGACAACGTTGCACCGACGGCCGATGCCGGCGTGGATCAGTTGGTAGTGACGGGCGATGTGGTCACCCTGTCCGGGATTGCCAGCAGCGACGCGGACGCCGATGCGCTGACCTACACCTGGACCCAGCTCGATGGCCCAAGCGTTACACTGAGCGATAGCAGTTCCGCCCAGCCGACGTTCACGGCGCCGGACTCCGTGAATCCAGAGACCCTGACGTTCGAAGTGTCGATCAGCGACGGCAAGACGTTCACGACCGACACCGTAGAAGTCTCGGTCCGGCCAGCCAATCTAGTGTCGCTCTACGCGTTTGAGGGATCGGACCAGACCGTGTCGGATTCGTCGGGCAACGGCAACGATGGCAACCTGGGCGCGACTTCCGTGGCTTCGTCTAGCGACCCAGATCGCATCGTAGATGACGAGCGCGGCAACGTCCTACAGTTCGACGGCAATGACTACGTCGACGATCTCGGCACGGGACCGTCCGGCAGCTTCTCCGTGTCGTCGTGGTTCAACCAGGACGGCAGCGGATCGAGTTGGCAGAGCATCTACAGTGCCGGTTCGACGCCGGAGATCTGGCTCGGGGTCAACGCCTCGACCGGGGTGGTCCGTCTCAACGTAGGTGGCGCGGCGGACTACGTTGAGACGGACGCCGGTGTGGTCAAGGCCAACACCTGGCAGCACGTGGCTGCGACTTGGGACGGCACGGACGGCCACATCTATCTCGATGGTGTCAAGATGGAGCTGACGGTCGGTGGCACGCCAACCGATCCGGTGGCTGCGCAGGGGAATGTTGGTGCCTACAAGCCATTCAGCCCAATGGTGTTTTGGCGGGGCATGCTCGACGAGGTCCGGGTCTACGATGACGCGATCTCGACGGACATCGTTGCCGCTTTGGCCGGCGTCGATGCGATTGACACCACCCTGACAGGTGGCGATGGGGACGACGTCCTGGTCGGTGGAGCAGGCGATGACACGATCATCGGCAGCGACGGCAACGACTCGCTTAGCGGCGGCGAAGGCATCGACACTGCGGACTACTCGACTGCCAGCAGTGGTGTCGCCGTCGACTTGCAAGCTGGCACTGCGACCAAGGGGGCTGGCGCTGACAGCTTGTCCGGCATCGAGAACGTCATCGGCACGGATGCAAAAGACACGCTGACTGGCGACGCGGGTGCCAACATCCTCAGCGGCGGAGCCAGCGCCGACACGCTCGATGGTGGCGCCGGCAACGATACGTTGCTTGGCGGCGAGGGCCGCGACGACCTGATCGGAGGCGATGGCAACGATACGCTGCTGGGTGGCGGGGGAGGAGACACCTTGATCGGTGGCGCCGGCGACGATGTTTTGGATGGCGGCGCCGGCAGCGACACGGCGGATTTCTCAGCGGCCACCGGCCCCATCACGATCGACCTGACGATCTCGACGCCGCAGGCGATTGCGGGGCTTGGCTCGGACACGTTGATCGATGTGGAGGAAGTCATTGGCGGGTCCTTCGACGATACCTTCGCCTTCTCGAGCGCACTGGATGGCGGCGACTACGAAGTCGACGGCGGTGCGGGCGGCACCAACACCATCGACCTCAGCAACTTCGCTTCCACTGCGGTGACGTTTTGGCAGGATGTGGACGGCGACAAGAACCTCACCGTGGACCTGGGCGGCGGCCAGTCGTTCGAGATCGAATACGAGAACATCGCGACGATCCAGTTCAGCGACGTCGACGTGACGGTGCTGACTGCGAACTACAGTGACCCGACCTTCACTGGATCGGGGATCTTCGTCGACGAAGGCCAGGCGTTCCGCATCGACATGACTGGCAGCGGCACGGTCGCCATGGCCTACGACGTGGCCACCGACACGTTCACGGTCGGCAGCTCGTCGGCGACGGACAACACCACGGCGCTGAGCATCACGGACTTGACGGGCACGGACCTGGTCGTCGGCACGCTCGAGGTCCACGGCGACCTCGCGAGTATCACCAGCAACGTCGATATCGATACGATCCGCATCGACGGCATCGACGCGACGGTCAGCACGGTCACCATCGCGGGGGGCGCCGGCACGCTGGGCACCTACGAGACCGTCACCGGCAACCTCGACACCGCGGTCACCATCAACGCCAACGTCACGACCGTGTCGCTGGTCGCGAATGCGATGGCGGACTTTACCGTCAATGGCGATGTCGGCTCGTTGACCGTGTTTGATACCGAAGGTGACATGACCATCACCGGCGACCTCGGGTCCATGTGGATGGACCACATCCACCAGGCGTTGACGATCGGTGGGGACCTCGGCACGTTCACGGGTGAGCACATCGGCCCGCTGAGCACCATGAGCGTCGGCGGCAACGTTGGCACGATCAGCGTGATCAACTTCGATGGTGTGCTGGATGTGACTGGCGACGTCGACAACCTGTTGTTGACCAAGATCATGGGCCCGTCGGCGACGATCGGTGGCGACCTCGGAACGTTTACCGCGACGGACATTCGAGCGGGACTGACGGTCGTCGGCGATCTCGATACGGCGGTGCTGTCGGGCTTTGCATCGGGCGTAGAGATCGTTGCGCAGCACGTTGTTGGCACCTTGGACTTCCAGATCGAGGGTAGCCAACGCGGCGGGACCTACGGAGTGCCGACGACGTTCACCTACGCGAGCACCGGGGATACGGTCTCGACGCTGGTTGCGGACAACGTGGCAGCCATCGCCGACGCCGGCAGCAACCAGACCGTCACCGAAGGCGACTTGGTGTTGCTCAACGGACTCGCCAGTTCGGACCCAGACATGGACGCGTTGACGTTCACGTGGGTGCAAGTCAGTGGGCCGGCGGTCACGCTCAGCGACGCCACCTCGTCGCAGCCGACGTTCACGGCACCCGAAGGACTAGCCAATACCACCATCCAGTTCCAGTTGCAGGTGTCCGACGGCATCAATGCGGCCGATGTCGACACGATCACGATCACCGTCAACGCCAACAACGACGCGCCGACAGCCAGCGCGGGTGTCGATCAGACCGTGAGCGAAGGCGACGCCGTTACGCTGACGGGTCTCGGCAGTGTCGACCCCGAAGCGCAAGGCCTGACCTACACGTGGGTGCAGACCAGTGGCCCGGCGGTCGTTCTCAGTGACGCGAACGCCGCACAACCGACGTTCACCGCGCCGGAAGGCCTCGCCAACACGAGTGTGCAGTTTGAGCTGCAAGTATCGGATGGCGTCAACACGTCGAGTGCTGACACAGTTGCGATCACGATCAACGCCGACAACGATGCCCCGACGGCGAGCGCCGGGGTTGACCAGGCGGTCAGCGAAGGCGACGTCGTTACGTTGACTGGTGTGGGCAGTGTCGACCCAGAAGCACAGGGCTTGACCTACACATGGGTGCAGACCAGCGGCCCCGCGGTGGTGCTCAGTGACGCCGGCGATGCGATGCCGACGTTTACCGCGCCCGAAGGCCTGGTCAACAGCACGGTGCAGTTCGAACTGCAGGTGTCGGATGGCGTTAACACGTCGAGTGCTGACACGGTCACGATCACGATCAACGCCGACAATGACCTGCCGACAGCGAGCGCTGGAGTCGACCAGGCGGTGACCGAAGGCGATGTCGTCACCCTGACCGGCTTGGCCAGCGAGGATCCGGAGGCGCAGGGTTTGACCTACACGTGGGTGCAGACCAGCGGCCCGGCGGTCACGCTCAGTGACGCGAACGCTGCGCAGCCAACCTTCACCGCGCCGGAAGGGCTGACCAACACCACGGTCCGCTTCCAGTTGCAGGTCACCGATGGCGTCAACACGTCGTCCGCCGACAGCGTCGACGTGACCATCAACGCCGACAACGACGCGCCGACGGCGAGCGCCGGCATCGACCAGGCAGTCGACGAAGGCGACGTCGTCACGCTGACCGGTTTGGGCAGTGTCGACCCAGAAGCGCAAGGCCTGACCTACACGTGGGTGCAGA
>CAXBFC010000503.1:0-5441 GCA_963974725.1 uncultured bacterium
GGCTCTCTGAGCAAGTCGAGGGCCTTGCGAACTGCGGTGGGGGCTTGCTTGGGGGTTGCCAGCGGCTCCGGACCGTAGACGCCAAGGCGGCCAAGCTCTTGCAGGCGGGCCACTGCGATCCACTTTTCGGGCTGCTTGTTGGTGCTCTGCCGGATGATGTTGTCGTAGTCCTTGATCGCGCGGGCGCGGTCGAGGTCGATGATCTCGGTCAGCCACGCGCGATGTACGGCGGTGGTCGCCGATTGCCGGCGCTGCCGCTTCTTCTGCGCCAGCTTGCCCTGGAGTAGGCCTGCGGGGTTCTGCGGTCCTGACGTTTTGGGTTCTGGCGATTGAGGTTCTGGCGACTGAGGTTCTGACGATTGGGATCCTGGCGACTGGGGCCCTGGCGCCTGGCTTCCTGCAGCTCCCGTCTTGCCAGCATTCTGCGGGCTGCTCTTCGTCTGCGGTTGGGTCGCGTCGCTACCTGGCGTTTGCGCCGGCAGAACCCGCGACAGGTTGCCGTGGCTGATGGCGATGGCGATCACAACTGCAGAAGCGATGTTCATGACTCTTCGATCAGGGTGGATTCGAAGCGGTAGCCGAGGCCGTGTACGGTCACGACGTGCACTGGGTTTTCGACGTCGGTTTCGAGCTTCTTGCGCAGCCGCGCGATGTGGTTGTCGACCGTGCGCGTCGTCGGCAGGTGCACATAGCCCCATACCTTGCGCAGCAGGTCCTGACGGCTGACGACCTCGCCGCGGTGCTCGATCAGCATCCGCAGAATCTCGGCTTCGTAGCGCGACAGCTGCACTTCGGTGTCGTCGCGGGTCACGGTGAAGCGGCGCCAGTCGACGGTCAGGTTGGCGAAGCGCATCACGCCGCCAACATCCGAATCCTTGCCAGCGCCTGCTTTGGCGCCGGTCTGGGTGCGACGCAGCACGGCGCGAATCCGGGCCAGCAGTTCGCTCAGGCCGAACGGCTTGGTCAGGTAGTCGTCGGCACCGAGTTCGAGGCCTTGCACCTTGTCGCGATCTTGGCCCTTGGCGGAGATGATGATGATCGGGGTCTCGTGGCCGGTCTCGCGCAGGTGCTTCAGGACTTCGAGGCCAGACATCTCCGGCAGCATCAAGTCGAGAAGCAGCAGGCTGGCCTGGCCTTCTCGGGCCTTGCGCAGGCCTTCGCGGCCGTCGGCAGCGGTCGTCACCTTGTAGCCTTCCAGCTCGAGGTTGTGCTGCAGACCGGCCCGCAGGTCGGGCTCGTCCTCGATAACAAGGATTTGGGTATCGGTCAAAGTGCTCACTTGGGCGTTCCTGGGGTCCTGTTGGGCGCGGGCGAAGTGGTGGTGATACGTTTGGCGAGCGGCAAGGTTAGTCGCATGATGGTCCCGCCGCCCTCTCGTGGCAATGCCTCGATGTCGCCGTCGTGGGCGCGGGTGAAGTGTTGCACGATACCGAGTCCGAGCCCGGCACCGCGCACTTCCCCGCTGTTACTGGCGCGATAGAAGCCTTCGAAGATGCGTTTGTGCTCGCCATTGGGGATGCCGCGACCCCGATCTTGCACTTCGATCACGGCATGTCCGCCGACCTTTTCGAGGATCAGGTCGACTTCGTGTTCGTCGTCGCCGTTGTGGCCATACTTGGTGGCGTTCTCGAGCAGGTTGATGATGGCGCCTTCGAGGCCGTCCTTGTCGCACGAGACGATGATGCCTAGCGGCAGGCTGTCGATCAGGATGACGCCCTTCTCTTCGAGGTGTGGTGCGTAGGCATACGCAGTCGAGCGCAGCAGTTCGCCAATGTCGTAGGGCTCGCTCTGGTAGGTCAGCGTGCCGGCTTGTTGACGCGAGAAGTCGAGGATGCGTTGGATCAGCGTCGTCAGTCGCTCGGATTCCCGCGCGATGATCGAGCCAAACTCGGCGGTTTGGCCGGCATCGCGGACTCGTCCCATGCCGATCGTCTCGCCATACATGCGGATCAACGCCAGCGGCGTCTTCAGCTCGTGAGACACCCGGGACACCAGGCTGATCTTGAGGGCGGCAAGCTCGGCTTCGCGAGAAACGGATCGCCAGGACCACAGGGCGCCACCGATCGCCGTGAACAGCAGCGCCAGAACCAGCAGCGTGCGCTTGGTGGCGGCGGCATCCGCTTCCGCCATCAACCGGTCGGGGTCCGCGGGAAAGACTCGCAGGGTCAGGTCGTTGGTGCGCATCGATGGCGCGACGAAGCCCTTGGGGGCGGGCTTGACCGGCGTCAGCAATGGGCCGCCACGCGGGTC
This sequence comes from uncultured bacterium, assembly GCA_963974725.1. Taxonomy (GTDB): domain Bacteria; phylum Planctomycetota; class UBA1135; order UBA1135; family UBA2386. The sequence continues at coordinate 2,251 of CAXBFC010000503.1, forward strand.
GGTAATCGCCAGCGCGTAGTCGGCGTCCGAGATCGACTCGAGCACCGGGTTGACCATCTCACTGAGATCGAAGTGCAAGCCGACGTAGGCGCAAGTATGCCGGTCGTACTCATCTTGGGTCGCGGTGCGCACGACCAACAGCATCGGATAGCCGGCGTCGGTCGAGATCAGACGCTTTTCAATGATCGCCTCCGACATCTGGCCGGGGCGATGCACCCATGGGCGCACCTGGTACTTGAACCAGATCGAATAGTCGTCGGCGAAGACTCGTGATGCCGCGCGCTGTTCGTCTTCGGCCAGGTAGCGCTCAATGTCTTCGAACTCGGGGTGGTCGGGATCAAATGTATCCGCCATGCGCAGGGCGACGGCGCTGGCGAGTCCGTCGGCGACCCTTCGATAGCCGTCTTCCGCGATGTCGCGCAACAGTGCCAATCGATCGGCGGGTAGGCCGAGTTCGGCGCGCACCGTTCTGGCCATCAACCGCATTTCCAGCATGGCGCGGTAGTGCTGGGTGATCGACTCGACTTCGTTGAATTGCTTGATCGCGGCCGTGGTCTCGTCGAGCGCCCGCAACACCGTGCCGAGGCGGAAGCGCGCATAGGCCTCGGTTCTCGCCGCCAAGGTGCTGCTGCCTCGGCCATCGGCGCTGCGGGGGTTGGCGATCTCGAGATCCTTGATCAGTCCCTCAAGTTGCTTGACGGCCGGTCGAAGTTCGCCGTATTCGATGAGCACTTCGGCGGTTGCCAGGGCCGGGATGCGTTTGCCTTCGAGGTCGGTGGTTGGCTCCTTCACGAACGGCATGGTGACCGTGTAGACCGACGGTTCTGGCCAGACCAGGTCCGCGACCTCATCGAGCAAGATCACATCGAGCAGTGCCGGGTAACCTTCTTCCTCGCGTAGCTTGATGGCGGTGCGCGTTGGCGACAGCTCCATCAGCAATCGCTGGGATGCAACCAGCGCCCTGCCAACCTGGGTGTCGATCTTCTGCGTGATGGCTTGCTCGGCGCGGGCGAGGAAGCGGCGCGAGTTTTCATCGGAGAGGGCGACGGTCTTTTCGCCGCTGCGCTGCAGCTCGTTCCAGCCAAGCGCGGCGAGCACCACCAACGGCACCAAGAACGTGCCGAGCGCGAGCAAGTGGCGGTGGCTGAAGCGCGTCGATTTCTTGGACATGTGCCGTGGGCTCAGGTGCGAAACGCAATGGCCAGCGTCGCGGTGGCACGATCAGCGTAGCGGGCGCGCGCGATTCGTGGTAGCCGATCGCTGGCCGTGGCCAATCCTTGGCGCGGACTAGCCCACACATCTCACCAGCATTAGCGGGCGGTGAACTTCAGGCCAACGATTGCGACGATCAGCAACGCCAAGAATACGATGCGAGCGGGGGATGCGTCCTCGGAGAACTGCCAGATGCAGTAGATCGCGGTGCTGCAGGCGCCGATGCCGACCCAGACCGCATACGCGGTGCCAATGGGGATGGTGCGCGAGGCGACCGCCAGCAGCCACATGCTGATCGCCAGTGTGACTACGACGAACACCGTCGGCCACAGCTTCGTGAAGCACTTGGTGTAGACGATGCCGACGGCCCAGCAGGATTCGAACAGGCCGCCGAGGATCAGGAGGAGCCAGGCCATCAGGCGCGACTTCCAGCGGGCGGGAGCGCGCCCCATTCGTCAGACCGGCGGCCGTCGGATCGGCGGCGGTCAGCGCGGTGGCCGCCAGAGCGGCAGCCGCCAGAACGGCAACTGTCGGCGCAGCGGCCGTCAGTGCAGTAGGCGTTCGGGCAGCAGACGTTTGGGGGGCGGTCATTCGTCGGGATGCACGGGGAGAGCTTCATCGCCCCATGTAACCCGTTCTCACGGTCGATCTCGATTAGTAGATCGTGATTGCGATGCCGTCGGTAGTCGACATCGGGATCGCGGGCACCGGACTGGTGCAGCTGCTGCCGACGTCGAACAAGTCGAAGCCTTGCAGGTAGAGCACGGCGCCGAACAATGCCGGGTTGTTGGGCATGGCGATCGCGCTCGAAGCCGAGCCAACCAGGACGCCGAGGTCGTAGAGCAAGACGCAACCACAGTTGGGCAGCGGCAGGCCGAGTGTCGTCACGCTGTAGTTGACGAACGGGAAGCCCGACGCGTTGAGCATGTCGACTTCGATGTTGGTGCCGAGCAAGCACGGTCCGGTGACCTGCAGCGAACTCGAGCCACAGCCACCTGCTTGGGTGGCGCGGAACGCCGGGATGACGCGCACGCCGCGGTAGTCGGTTTCGGGCGCTTCGGTCTGGATCAACGTCGGGACGGAGCCGACGCCGGTGTCGACGACTTTGTAGAGCGAGGTGATGAAGCCACTCGGCTCGGCGGTGAACCAGATCTCCGCGACGCCATCGCGCAGCACGCCGCTCAGGCCGCGGATGCACTCCGTGGCGTTGACCACGATCGTGTAGGTCCGGGTCCACGTGCCACCGGCCAGTTCCCACTTCTGCACGCCGCAGTTGGTGCCGAGGTAGGCGCTGTCGGCGACGTAGAGCGTCGTGTCGTTGGCGAACCAGAAGTCGTAGGGAGCGCCATCGTTGAACACGCCAGTGGTCGGAAAGCCCGGCAGCAGCGTGGTCGTCTGGCCGACGGTTGTTGGCATGCCGGTACCGACTTCGATCACGCCTTGCGACGACGAACCGGTCGACGCGCTGGTGATGTAGAGCTGGCCCTTGTGGTTGTCGATCCAGCGCACGTTGCTCGGGCTGCTGGCAATGTCTTGCGACGAGGTTGCGCCGAGCGTTGCGTAGCGCACCGAGCCGGTAGAGCTGGTGCCGCTGAGCCAGAAGCTCGAGCCGTCGAGGCTGGTGGCGCAGCGGAACGTGGTCGCGTCGTAGGCGTCGATCAGCGCCGTCGAGGTGTCGATCAGGCCGGTCAGGATGTCGACCCTGGCGATCACGCGATTGGTCGTGGCGGACAGTTCGGCACTTGGGTCGGTGCTGCCAATCATGCGGTCATAGCCGGCGACGATCAGGTAGCGGCCATCGGCGGACACCGTCAAGCCGCCTTCCGACGACGAGAAGCCGCGTTGCGCGAACGACGGCATGGCGTTGGTCTGGCTGTTCGGAATCTCGAGCGACTGCACCAGCGTGTTGGTGGTGGTGTTCCACTCATCGAGGAAGACGGGCGCGGCGGCGCCGCTGAGAGTGAGCGCCGGGTCGCCGA
>CAXBFC010000504.1:0-5422 GCA_963974725.1 uncultured bacterium
TCCCGCGAGAGCCTCGCCGAATTCACCAATTCGCCTGCGTTCTCGCGCACCACCATGCACAGCGATTCCATCCGCACGCGATGCGCGCTGCTGTCCGGCCACGCCTCTGGAGGCCCGGCCGAACAGCCGCGCCCAACGCGTGCGGCGGCCTCGCCGCACTTGGCGTCCCGTGAGAGCCTCGCCGAACTCACCAATTCGCCTGCGTTCTCGCGCACCACCATGCACAGCGATTCCATCCGCACGCGATGCGCGCTACTTTCCGGCCACGCCTTTAGCTTCGTCGTCCCCCAGACCCATGACCAAACGCGCGATCAATCCGGACGACTTGTCCGCCCCCGTTGGCTTCGCCCACGCATGGCTCGTCGAGAACGAGCCGCAGCGCACGCTCTACCTTGCGGGCCAGTGCGGCTACGACAAGGCGGGCCAGGTGATGCACAAGGGCGATCTCGCCGGCCAGCTTGACCAGGCGATGGCGAACATCTCGAGCATCCTGCGCGAAGCTGAGATGGAGTTTGCCGATGTCGTGCAACTGAACTTCTACGTCACCAGTCGCGACGACTACTCGCAAGCACGCAAGCAGTTCGGCGCGATCTGGCGCAAGCACTGCGGCAAGCATTATCCGGGCATGGCGATGTTTCAGGTCGTGTCGTTGTTTGATCCCGACGCGCTGATCGAAGTGCAAGGCATCGCGGCCCGATGAGTGTTCCTGCCAAGGGGAGTGTTCCTGCCGAGCGTTCGTTTGCTTTGAGGTCTGCTGCGCTTCTGCTCGCAGGTGCCGCATGGTCGGGCTGTGCGACGGATATGCCGGTCCGCACGACGTTCGACAGCAGCGGCGGGTTGGCCTCGTGCAAGATTCTCGGCGATGGCTTTGTGCTCGTCGGCGCCCGCCGCATTCCGCTCGAAGCGTTTGTGCTCGAGTTGCGTCAGACCACGCGCAAGATGACGCGCGACGAATTGAGCCGCTACGTCGTCACCGTCGGGTTCGACCCCGACGTTCCGGATGGCGTCGCCGCCAAGAACATCAGCGATGGCCGTGAATACCTGCTGCGGCAGTTGCAGATCATGGGCGTTCGCCAAGCCGGCACGTAGTTCCCGCCAAGACATCCATGAGTTTGCTCGCCAATCACATCCCGCCCGATCTCGTAATCTTTGACGTCGATGGTACGCTGCACGACACCTTCGCGTGGTGGGCTCCCGTCATCCGCGCTGGAGTGGCCCGCTACGCCGAGCAGACCGGGCTCGAGATCGAGCAGCCGGGTGTGCGCGAGGCCGAGGCCGTCGTTGGCATGAAGGACGCTGGCGTCTGGGCGCCGTTCTTGCCCGAAGGGCACAAGGATAAGTGGTTCGATCTGCGCTCGGTCGTGTTGCCGATGGAGATCGAAGAGATCAGCCGCGGCGTCGACTACCTATTTGCAGGCATCCGCCAGATGTTGCCGCACCTGCGTTCGATCGGGGTGAAGGTCGCGCTGGCGAGCAATTGCCGCAGCGAATACATGGGTGCGATGATGGAAGGCCAGGGCCTTCGGGAGCTGTCGGACTGGCAGTTTTGCCTCGATAGCCCGCGCGTCGAGAGCAAGACCGACATGCTCGCTCGGGCGCAGGAAGCTGCTGGGGCCAAGAGGGTTGTGATGGTTGGCGACCGCGAGCCAGACCACGAAGCGGCCGTTGCGCACGGCTTCCCGTTCATCTGGCGTCGCAATGACCGATGCTCGATCGAGGCGGCGGATTGGGCCTGGGATGGCGATGCCAACGCGTTCTTGGAGGCGCTGGGCTTGGCCCGGATGCCGTCTGCCGCCAGCAAGGAAGCTGGCCAAGTTGCCGGCGATTCGGAATAGAGAGCGCGATTGGCAATAGACTGGGGCCAGTGCGTAAGCCCGGCCCAACCGTTTGCACCTCGGCCCTATGTTAGAGATCGCCTACTTCGTCGTTCCTGTTCTCCTCACGATCTTCATCTTCGCGATTGTGAAGAGTTGGATGGATGCGCGGGTCGAGGCGTCCAACCAGCGCGTCAGGCTGTTGGAGGAGGCACTCAAGAACCCGTCGGTGGATCGCGCCATGATCGAGACGCTGACCTACCAGTTGACCGGCGCGCGCAAGCCGCAGCGAGGTCTTGGCATGCAGCGGTTGATGGCAGCTGTGCTGGCGCTCGGATGGCTTGGCCTGTTTACGGGTATCGGCATCTGGGTCTACGGCGAGATGACGCATAGCAACGACGCCTACGCCGGCGGCATCATCACGACGATTGCTTCGTTTGGTTTGGTGACTTACCCGTTTGCACTGCGCGAGCTCGAAGCGCGCCGCGTCCAGCCCTAAGCACGCACAGTCCTGACCACGTAGAGCAAGGAACTAGAATGATGCGACCAGATGACTTTGCGGCGATTGCAGTCTTGTTTGTAGTGCTCGCCTGCACCGTTGCCATTGCGGCTCCTTGGCTCAGTCGACGCAATGCCCGCGTGAAGCAGCGCCTGGACCTGCTGCAGCAAGCTCTTGAACACCCCCAGCTCGACGCGCAAACCCGCAGGCAGATCCTGACGGTGCTCGCCAACGAGCATCAGTCGAGGAAGTTAGGTGCCCTGTTGCGCGGAGCATTCTGGCAGCGCCTAGTCTTCGGTGGAGCCTGGTTGATGTTCGTGTTCTGCGGCGGCATGGCCCTGTTGTCCTGGAGTGGTATCGTTCCCCGGCACATTGGTAGCGAGGCGCTGGTCTTCTCCTTGATGGGGCTTGCGGTGGCCTCGTTGCCGTTTGCCATGCGCGAGTTGTCGACCCGTCAGGGTCGAGTGGCAGACTAGCTCCTGCTACGCTGCGGCCGTGACGGATCACGTCGGCCTTCCAACTCCAGAGCAGCTTGAGCAGCGTGCCGCCGAGCTGTTGACACAGTGGCGTGTGCTCGACACCGAGGTCGTCATCACCTGGAACGGCCGCCTGTCGACGACCGCTGGCCGCGCGTTCGTCAAGAGCGGCCGTATTGAGCTCAACCCGTCGCTGCTCGTCAAATCCCTTGACCAGGTCGACATCGTATTGACCCACGAAGCAGCTCACGTGGCCGCGTTTCGGCTGTTTGGGCCCAACATCCCGGCGCACGGGCGGCATTGGCGTTCGCTGATGCGCATCGCCGGCCGCGAGCCCGATGTGACCCACAGAATGCCCGTCGACGACGTTCGCAAGCGTCGCACCCGCCGGGCCCGCTACCTCTACCTGCGCATGTGTGGCTCGTGTGGTGACTGCGCGGTGCTTGAGCAGGTGCGCTACGGCCGCTGTTCCGGTTGTTTGAATCGGGACAGCTACCTGATCGTCAAGACCAAGGCGACCGCCGCGGGTCGTCGTGCGCTGCTCCGGATGAGTGCCGCCGACGTGCGTGCGCACTTTGCCTGAGAGCTCTCCCGCCCTACTCTGTTTCGCCCCTTGTCCGCCCAACCAGACATCTTCGAAGAGATCGTGCGCTTGCGCACCGAGGGCATTCCCGCAGCGTTGGCGACCATCGTTGGCACTCGAGGTTCGACGCCTGGTCGCGCCACGATGCGCTTGCTGGTGTTGGCGGATGGCACGTTCCTCGGCACGGTTGGCGGTGGCTGCCTCGAAGCCGAGGTCTACGACACGGCGCTGCAAGTGCTGGCGGATGAGAAGCCGCAATCGCTGAAGTTTCGACTTACCGAGAAGGACTCGCCGGACTCAGGTTTGATGTGCGGCGGGGAGGTGACCATCTTCGTGGAACCAATAACGACCCCAGTTCTGTGGATCTTCGGCGGCGGCCATGTCAGCAAGGCGCTCGCCCAGATCGCATCGCTAGCCGGCTTCCGCGTCACGATCGTCGACGACCGCGAGGCCTACGCCAACACCGAGCGCTTCCCCGAAGCGCACGCGACCATTACCGCGCCGTTCCCCGAAGCCGTAGCCAAGATGCCCATCCAGCAGAACAGCTACGCGATCGCCGTCACCCGCGGCCACAAAGAAGACGGCATCGTCCTGGAGGCCTTCGCCAAGCGCTTCACTGCCGGCGAGCCCCTCAAGTTCCTGGGCATGATCGGCAGCAAGACCAAGCAAGCCCTGCTCTGGAAGCAGCTCCGCCTGGCCGGCGTCAGCGACGACTTCCTCAACACCGTGCGCACCCCAATGGGCGTCTACCTAGGCGGCCGCACCCACGAAGAAATCGCCGTCAGCGTCGTCGCCGAACTCATCGCCGTCCGCCGCCTAGGCCACGACCTGCAATCCAGCTGGCAAGAACGAGACCAAACCCCCACCCGCAAAGAAGGCGTCCGCAACCCCTAGAAGTGCGTACGGTGCCAGGACAAAAAAACACTTCCTCGCGCCAGCGGAGCCCGAATTCCCCTGGCTGTGCCCGCAAGTTCCCGTCATCGCCCCAACCCGGGCTTTCTGGGGGCTTAAGACCCGTATTTTCTCCGCCAACGAACCCCGGAGCGCCCAGAGCCGTTGTCTCCGCCCGCCTGCGTCGGCAGAATGTTCCGCCCCCCTCCCGACTCGCACCCCAACGCGAACCAATGACGTCCAAGTTCCTCGCTGCCAGTTTGATTGCCCTCGTGGCTGCCGCATCGGCCACGGCTCAGTCCGATAAGATCACCCTCCTTGACGGTACCGTCATCAAGGATGCTCAGGTCGTTGACTACACGGTTCGCAGCCTGCGCTACAAGCGCTCGGGCAGCACCGAGTCGGTCGACACCGATCGAGTTGCGAAGATCGATCTCGCCAAGTTCAAGAAGGTCTATGCTCGCGGTCTCGATGACGGAGCCATGATGTTGACCCTGTCGCGCGAACAACTCGCAGCGAAGGAGAAGGTCTTGGCCCAGCTCGGCTTCATCAGTTGCGCGAATCGCTTCTTCGATCAAGGCGAGGCGCAGGCCGCGATGGATGCCCTCAACGAGTTGCAGAAGGCATTCCCCGAAGGCGGCGCCATTCCAGACGTCTACCGTCTGAAGTTTGAATACTACCTTGGCACCGGTTCGAAGGGCCTGGCCACTGCCTTGAAGGTCGCGAAGCAATACGAGTCGGCAGCGATCGGTGGTGCCTGGCCGAGCGGTTTCTCCGTTGAAGCCGCGTTCTTCCAAGTGCTCGCGGCGCAGGCGTCGCCGGCCGAGTATCAGACCAAGCTGCGTGGCATCGTCAGTCAGGCGCGTTCGACCAACCCCGTGGTGTCCAACCGCGCCAACGTCGAGCTGGCCCACAGCCTTCGCAAGGACAAGAAGCTCGACGAAGCGAAGCGCATCTACGATACCATCGCCAAGAAGGAAGGCGTCGACGACAGCTCGCGCGCTGGTGCCTACTTGGGCCTTGGCCACTTGTTGGCCTCGTCGGGTGACAAGGAAGAGGCCAAACAAGGCTTGTTGATGTTCTTGCGCGTTCGCCTCGAGACCCGCGACGCATGGCCGAGCCTGCAAGCCGAAGCGCTTTATTACAGCATCGAAGCGGC
>CAXBFC010000505.1:0-5384 GCA_963974725.1 uncultured bacterium
AAGGACTCATCATTGGCCGACGGCTTGTGCGCTGCGTAGAGAACCTGGGCGGACGTGTCGAGTGCCGCCTGCGGTTGATTGAGTTGCAGTTCCAACCAGGACCGGCGCAACAGGGCGGGTGCGCTCCGTGCGTTGGCTAGGTGTCGCACTTCGATGTCAGGGGTGAGTTCGCCCTTCGCGAAGATCGAGCTAGCCGAAACGGTGCTCGGCTCGCTGTAGGAAGGCTTGGCCTGGCGCACCGTGCTCATGCAGCCAGCAAGCAGCATCAGCGCAAGCAGGATCGCGATCGTCGTCGCGGTGCGGTTGCCAGCCAACCGCTTACCCTTGTGGCGAACACTACCCTTGTGGCGACCACCCTGGCAGTCCGGCTCGTCAACAATGTGGTTGGCCCACAGCATCAATCCTAGTCTGGGACGCGTGCGTGCTTGCGCCACGAGACACGTGTCCTGCCATTCCGATTGGAATTGTCGGTCGATCACTAGCCCAGCCCTCCAGCTAACGATGACATCGGGGTTTCCGGATCATTCGCTGCCGCAGGTCGAAGGCTAGCCGGCGCCGCAATCTGGTGCCACCGTGAGTTTGCTCGAGGGCCACGGCGAGACCGGATTCTCTCCGGATTCCGGAGCCGGCCTTGTGCGTAGGTTCAGGAGGAGTGGTCCCGATGCCGATAGGCCAGGTGCACACGCCATATTGCCCATGTTCGCACAGGCCTCCATCAAACTTACTGGTCCGATGGACCATCTCCGCCTCGTCTGGCAGACAGGTGAGACTCTCCTTGACTCCGTCGAGTTCGACGAAGATCCGGAAGGGACTCGCTACAACATCCTGCTAGCTCTTCAAGAGATGGTGACCAACGTGCTCAGGCACGGTTACGAACTCGATGAAGCGCTGCCGGTCGAAGTGATTTTCGAACTGACGGATGACCAGCTGCAAGTCGAGCTCAAAGACCAAGGTCCGGCATTCGATCCGCTCGCCTATGACTCGGAGGAATCTGAGTTCGATATGGGCATGCCGACAGAAGTCGGCGGCTTTGGGATTCGCATCGCACGCATGGTCATGGACGATGTGCAATACAACCGTGCTGACGGGTGGAATTGCCTGCGTTTGACGAAGTGTGTGCGGGTGATTGCGAACACCTAAGGAGCCTGTGGCAATCCATCCCGACTCCAACGCGCTGCTGAAGGCGATCCCTCTCGTGCTCGAGGGGGTGTCCGTGGATGTATTCGATACGGACGGCGTCAGTGCGGCAAGCTTCGGCCAGAAGCAGCCCAACGCGGAAGAGGTCCGTATCCATGTGCCGAGTGGCGAACTGGTCGCCTCGATTGGTGCTTCGGACCCTTCGCTAGAATTGGTTCGCTCCCTGTTGACCACCATCGCCGAGCGCGAGCGGTTGGAAAGCGACATGGAGAGCATGAACGGCAGCGCCTGGCGCTTGCTCGAACAAGTCTCGATGATGGGCGAGGCGTTGCCGCGCCTGTCCGCTGGTGGTGACGACAAAGAGATCGCCGCGCTGGGAGCGCGTGCCTGTCACCGCGCCGCAAGTGTGCAGCGCGTGGTCTATCTCGCTGGCGATCCCTACAAAGAATACTGCGAAGTCATCGTGCACGATGCCGGCGAAACCGACCGCCAACTCGTCGACACCGGAATCGACCTGGAGCCGATGCAACCGGTGAAGGGTTTGCTCAAGGAGATCCTGTCGGCCGAAGGTGTCGTGCTGCGCAGTGTCACCAAAGGGGAGCATCTGGGCGAAGAAGGCTCGGTGGAAGCCTTGGCCAAACGGCAAATCCTTGGCGTGCCGGTTACCTATGGTTCGGGCGACAAGCGGGTCATCCTCGGCGCGCTGATCCTGATTGATCGAACCGCGTCGCTGGCCGACGAAGACCAATCGTGCGAACCCCAACTCGGCAACGAGGAAGGCCAGGTCGCCGAATCGTTCGCGGCGATGCTCGGCGCCGTTCTCGGTGCTCGCAAGGTCGCCGAACTAGGCAAGGAACTGGCGATGGCGCAGACCATCCAACAGCAGATTCTGCCCGAAGGGCCGGTTGTGCTGGATGGCTTCGACGTCGCCGCCGACTACTTCGCATGTGGTGCCGTTGGCGGAGACTACTACGACTACCTGCCCTTGTCAGATGGTCGCACGATGGTCGTGGTCGCGGATGTCTCCGGTCACAACCTTGCCTCGGGCATGGTCATGGTTGGCGCGCGCGCCATGTTGCGCACGATGGCGTTGGTTCACAACGAGCCCGAACAAGTGTTCTCGCGAGTTGGCGAACTGATGTATCAGGACCTGACGCGGACCGAGCGATTCTTGACTGCCGCGGCGGTCGCGGTGCAGCCCAACGGCCGCACCGTGGATTACGTCAGTGCTGGCCACAACGACCTGATGGTCTACCGCGCCAAGACCGACTCGGTCGAGCGCCTCGAGAGCGAAGATGTCATTCTAGGCTTCTTACCGAAGCCTGAGTATACGGCTCGTCAACTGTTGCTGGAGCCAGGGGATTGCATCCTGCTCTACACGGATGGCATTCCCGAAGCGATGGACCACGACGGTGAGATGTACGGCGAAGACCGGCTCGCATTGCTGCTGGCTCAACTAGCCCCCAATCACTCCGCACAACGCATCCTGGATGGGATCATGCAGGAACTCGACGTGTTCCGGCGTGGCCAGATGGGAACCGATGATGTGACCGCGGTTGTGATCCGTTGCACAGTCGAAGGAAACATACGATGAGTCAGCACAAGATCTTGGTCGTCGACGACGAACCGTTCATCTGCCGGTCGCTGACCTTCGTATTGAGGAAAGGCAACTACGAAGTCCTCGAAGCACGCAACGGCGAAGAAGCGTTGGCAGCGATCCGCGAGCACAAGCCAGACCTGGTCTTCCTCGACGTGATGATGCCGAAGATCGATGGCTTCCAAGTGACGCAGGAAGTGCGCGCCGACGCGACTCTCGACGACATCAAGATCATCCTGCTGACCGCCAAGGGCCAGGAGTGCGACCGCGAAGTTGGCAAGACCGCCGGCGCCAACGACTACATGACCAAGCCGTTCAGCCCGTCGAAGATCTTGGATCGCGCGCGCGAGATTCTGGGTAGCTAGGGGAGCTGGCTCGGTCCGGCGCCGACGCAGGCGAGAGGCTTCCGCTTGGACTAGGAAGGGTGCAGCAAGTGCGCCGTGGACCTGGTGCGAGAGCGATCGCTATGGTGAGCGCATGAATCGATGCGCCAGGCAACCACTCCTGATCGGCTGGGTGTGCATCGCGACGACCGCGTGGACAACGGCGCAAGAATTGGAGTTGCCGTTGCCCGTGTCCCACGAGGACCCTGTGGCCCACGAGGAAGTGGTCGCACGCCGCGATGCCGGCAAGCCATTCTGGGAAACGCAATGGGTCGTGCAGTCGGATGGCGTGTTGACGCAGTTTCCAAACCCAGGGTCGCAGACTCGCGGTTCGGCGTTCGTGTTGGGTGCATTCGGACTTCGGGGGCTCGGCGCTCAGGTGGGGTCGTGGGACGGTGCTGCGCACTGGTTGGCGCCGCTATTGCGCCGACCAGGAGACCTGCTCGCAGCGACCCTCGCCGAACGGCATTTTGCTCAGCTCGGTCGCGATCCTAGCAATGCCGCGCTGCGTCACTTCTTGGTAGTGCCCGCCACGGCAACGACGCCACCGTTGGCGCGCCGCGAACAGCTGGATCGAGAACTGGCCGTGCGCTTGCTGCAACTGCGCCAGGCGAAAGAAGCCCGGAGCGAGCTGCTTGGTGTATGCAAACGCAGCAAGGATCCGTTCCTGCGTCGAGCCGCTCAGGAAGCCGTCGCGCAATTCGACAATAGGCCGAGCCTACCGACCGTGCCTCTGGCCGCGTTGGAGCTCGAGTTTCCGCAGAAGGTCGACTTGTGGTTCCTGCTCGATGCCAGCCGGATTCCGGTGCGAACAGACCTGGCGGCAGCGACGCGCTCGTCGCGGGAGAGTCGCCTTTGGAAGCAACTCACCGCAGTTCAGGGGCCGCTCTCGCCCTATGCTCTGTCTGCAGCGCAAGCCACCGTCGACAGACCCGATGAGCTGCCGTTTGAACTGGCTCGCACGTGGGGGCGCGCGCGCGTCGATCAGTGCTTGATGGCCATGAGGCGCACTAGAGGCCACCGTACTCGCCTGGATTGGGTCGCTCTGAGCGGTTGTTTCGAAGTTGATGTTCTACTCAGCCACCTGCAGGCGCGTGGCGTCGCCTGCACGTTTGAGGACGAGCGTTTGGTGACGACCACGTGGTGGCCCCGCTACGAGATCGCGGTCACCAGCAACTCATTGGTTGTTCGCTACAACTTGGTGAAGGGTAAGTCCACCAAGACGTTGCCCAGGATACTTGCGATGGCCAAGGACGCCGACGCTGGTTTGGCGGCCGACATGCCAGAGGGCTCGGCTTGGCCCCCGATCGCGTCGCTGCCGGTCGCAGGACCATGCACGGCAACGGTCAAGTTGTCGCCCTTTGTGTTGACGATCACCAAGTCGATCGATGCGGGCGCGGCGCGCGCTGCGTGTCGCGTGTTCGCCGACAAGCTTGTTGCGGCGGGGCATGAGCGCGTGCCTGATGACGTCACGGCGAGTTGGCAGAGGGCATTCGCGGCTGCTGGGATTTCCCCGGGGCCGGATGGCAAGTCCGTCAAGATCGAAGTGCGCGGTGAAGCACTGGACCTGTGGTCGTGGTGGCCAATGCTGCGATAACGCGCCTGGCTCCGTCGCCCGGATGTGTTGCGGCGGGTGGTCCATCGTATCGTTGCGAACGTTGGCTGCACGTGATCGGTGGTTGCTACTCGGCCGTCCTTCCCTGGACCAGGGGGAAGGGAGCCGTCATGTGCGCACCCGCTTGCGCTCCACTGTCGCCTGCCCCGAGGGGGCCGCGAGTCACACGGCATGAAGAGGCTTGCTAGCAGGTTGCTCGCGATAGCCGTAGTCTGTGCCAATGAAGATCGTCGCGCGCATCGTTCCGTTGCTACTTGGGGTCTTGTTGTTGGCGGTGTTGCTCGGGTCGCGCATGGCACCCGAGTCATCGCCACAAGATCCTTCGACTGAAGGTTCGGCCGCGAACCTGCTCGCAACCAAGCCATCGGAGCACGCACTCGAACGATACGCTGCGGCCAAGCAGCTCATGGCCCATGCGGCGCTACTTGAGCAGCAGGGGCGCGGTTGGATGGGGCCCGATGCAGATCTGGAAGCGCGCGTGTTGTGGTCGCATCGTCTTGCGAAGGCCGCGCTCGCGGTTGGCCACAAGCCCGACATCGATGCACATGTCGAGCGGATGACGACGATCCTTGCCCAGACCAAAAGCCTGTTCGCCGCCGGCCGCCGCAGTGACGTGGATGTCGCGATGTGCCGCTACCATCTTGCCGACGCG
>CAXBFC010000506.1:0-5366 GCA_963974725.1 uncultured bacterium
CATCATCTCGCGCGCCTCTTGGTCCGAGTTGCCGTAGGCGGTCAACCCGGTGATGTCGAGCAGCGGCAGGAAGCGGGCGGCGAACTTCTCGCCGAAGTTCGCCGCGTGCACTTTGTATGCCGCTGTGTCGGCGAACAGTTCGTGGATGTGGCAGGTCCGACCGTCCGAGCCGAGGTACCACTCGTAGACCATCGTGCCGGTTTCCTGCTTGGTCGCCGCGACCATCTCGGCCATCAACTTCGCGAACGCGGTTTGCTGGCCTTCCTTGATCGTCAATTGCAGGTTGTAGAATACCGGCGTGCTGCTGGTGCCAACGAGATCCCGAGGCGCCGTGGCGCACGAGGTGAACAGCGTCAGCGCGAGGCAGAGCAAACGTAGAACGGGGGCTTTCATGCCACAGATGTAGCCCGCGCGACCGCCACAATCGACGCCCCAATTGCGAACTGAAGTTGCGGACTGGAGTTACGGATTGGGCCAAGACCGCTCGACCCGGTCAGCGCGGAGCAATCAGCTCGGCAACATCTTCGCCGATCACCGGACCAAACTTGAAGCCGTGCCCGCTGCAAGCCGCAACGGCAACAATACGCGGATCCATCTCGCTGCGAACGACATGGAGTTCTTCCTCTGGCGCGACGGCATACATGCAGTGCTCGGACGACAGCACGGCTTCGAATGAAGCGGTCAAGCGACGGCGCGCGAGTGCCGCCAGCGGTTCCGGATCAATCGGGCCGGGCAGAGCATTGAGTTCGTCGGCCGGCCCAACCGTTCGATGATGCGCCAATTTGAGTCCGGGCCGGCCAAACTGTGGCAGGCCATAGACAAAGTCCTGCGCGGTCTTGCCGATGCGACACCAAACCGGGAACGCACCAACTTGCATCGCTTCGGCAGGCGCAGTGACCTGAACGTAACCAACTTCCTGCCGCAGCGCGCGCAACGGCGTGCGCCACTCCGGCAACAACTCGCCCAACCAGGCGCCAGCGGCGACGACCACCGCCCGGGCACGCAACCTATCCGAGGACGTTTCGACAGTGATCGCCGCGGCCTCCGGCTGCAACCGCGCAACATCGACGCCATCCAATATCTGCACACCGTGAGCAAGCAACCACTGCCGCAAGCCGGTCATGGTCTCCTCCGCCGCCAGCACACCAGCCGTGTGATCGACCATCACGGCATCGCCCGCTTCGAACCGCAGCAAAGGAAACAACCTCGCCGCCTCCGCCACATCAACCTCGGCCACATCCACGCCGGCACCCAACGTCGCCGCCAAGAACTCTGCGAACAGCCCTACCGGCGGACCAAAGAACACTCCCGGCGTCGCATGCACCAACTGCCGCCCAAGCTCCGCCGCCAGCGCCGGCCACCCATCTCGCTGCGAACGCCGCGCCCACTCCACATACCGCCGCTCGTGATACGACGACCGCGTGATCCGCGCCGCCCCATGCGACCCGCCGCGATCATGCCCAACCCCAAACCGATCCAGCACCACCACACCCCGCCCCCGCCGCCGCAAAGCAAACGCCGAGCACAGCCCATGAATCCCACCACCAACCACAACAACATCAACGTCACTCACGAAGAAGTGCGTACGGTGCCAGGACAAAAAAGCACATCCTCGCTACGCGAGGATGTGCTTTTTTGTCCTGGCACCGTACGCACTTCTAGGTGAGGACCACTAGGACGACGAACCAGGCGCAGAAGGAGAACAGCAGGCTGTCGACCAGGTCGAGGACGCCGCCGTGGGCTGGTAGCAAGGTCGAGGAGTCTTTGGCGTTGCAGCGGCGCTTGAGAAGGGACTCGATCAGATCGCCGGTTTGGGTCGTGAAGTTGAGCACAACGCCGGTTAGCAGCGCGCCCCAGACTGGCAGTTCGACGACGCCGCCGAGCATGGGTGCATTGAGGAAGTAGGCGAACGCTACCGAGGTGATGAGGCTGCCGAGGGCACCTTCGATCGTCTTGCCGGGACTGATGTGCGGGATCAGCTTGTGCTTGCCAAACAAACGGCCAAAGCAGTAGCCGCCGATGTCGCCGCCTTTGCAAATCAGCACGACGTAGAGCAGGGATGGCAGATGGCGGAAGCAAATGCCCATCGCGAGATACATCGGCCAGGCAACCATGATGAACCCGAGCAAAGTGGCACCCTGGCGCTCGAGCCCGTGATGCATGTCGCCGCGGCCTAGCGAGCGCAGTGCCAACGGGAACAGCAGGAGCAGCGTGCCGACGACCAATGGGTAGAGTTCGCGGTCTAGCTGAGCCCAGCCAAAGACGAATGCACTGCTTAGCAAGATCGTAGTGGCGACGACCAACGTGCGCTTGCCGACGGCGAAGCCGGCACCGCGCAGCAACGTCGCGAACTCCCAAGCGCCGCCGATTCCGAGCAGGCCAAGCAGACCCGCGGACAATGCACCGGCCTTGATGCCGAGGATGCCGGAGACATCGAGCCAGTAGATCCCCGCGATGATCGCGAGCATGGTGGGCGCGAGCACGGCGCGCGTCTTCAGATCACTCACTTAGAGCACCTTCCCGAACTTGCGAACGCGGCGGCCGTAGTCGCGGAAGGCTTCGTGCAGTTGGTCTTTGCCAAAGTCCGGCCAGCAAATATCGTGCACATAGATCTCCGAGTAGCTGACTTGCCAGAGCAGGAAGTTGCTGATGCGCAGCTCCCCCGCCGTTCGAATCAAAATGTCCGGATCCGGAAGTGACGGCTGGTAGAGGGCGTTGTGGATGGCTTGTTCGTCGATCGCTTCGGGCGCGAGATCGCCGGCCTGCACGCGCTTGGCCAGCGTCTGCATCGCGTCGATCAACTCCTGGCGGCCGCCGTAGCTGATCGCGAGGCTGAGCTTCATGCCGTCGTTTTCGGCGGTCAACGCAACGGTTTCATCGAGCAACTTGATGACATCGGGCGCCAGTCGCGCGCGGCGTCCCGAATGCAACAAGCGCACGTTGTTGTCCATCAGCGTGCCACGCTCATCGAGCAGGAAGCGCTTCAACAGCTTGAACAGCATGTCGATCTCGCGCCTTGGCCTGGCCCAGTTCTCTTCGGAGAACGCGTAAAGCACCAACGCCTCGACCCCGAGCTTGGCACATTCAGTCACCGTCGTTCGCACCGCGTCGATGCCACGCTCGTGGCCACGGATGCGTTCAAAGCCGGCATTCTTGGCCCAACGACCGTTGCCGTCCATGATGACGGCAACGCTGCGTGGCACGACCATCTCGTCCGGCGGATTGTCCTTTGAGCCGTGCTTTGAGCCTTTGAACACGTCGGTGACCTTCGCGCTACCGCTTGATCAATTGGTCGCGGCCAGGGCCAACCGAGATCGTGCCAACGCGCAATCCGGTCTGCTCTTCGATCGCGGCGACGTAGTTCTTGGCGTTCTGCGGCAGCGCGTCGAAATCGCGCACGTCGCAGATGTTCTCTTCGAATCCAGGCATCTCCAAGAACTGCGGCTCGACTTTGTCGAGGTCAAACGCCGGCAGGTCTTTGCTCATCGTGCCATCGGCCAACTTGTATTCGACCGCCATCTTCAACGGGAACCCCTGCAGCACATCGAGACTGGTCAGAACCAGTTCGTGCGCGCCCGAGATGCCGCCGGAGTAGCGCACGGCGACGGCGTCAAACCAGCCGATGCGGCGCGGACGACCGGTCGTCGAGCCGTATTCCTTACCGGCCGCACGCAGCTTCTCCGCGGTGTCGTCGAACAACTCCGTCGGGAACGGTCCTTCGCCAACGCGCGTCGCGTAGGCCTTGACGATGCCAACCGTGTGCATCTCATGCGGCGGCATCCCGGTGCCACTGAAGGCGCCGCCGGTGCTCGCGTGCGAACTGGTCACGAACGGGTAGGTGCCGTGTTCCAAGTCGAGCAGGCAACCCTGCGCGCCTTCCAGCAGGATGCGCTTGCCAGCCTGGCGAGCCTGACGCAGCACAAGGCCCGCGTCGACAATCGCCGGCCGCAGCTTTTCGCCAGCAGCGACCAGTTGCTCGAACATCGCATCGACGTCGAGCGGCTCGATGCCGGCCGGCTTGAACAGCGCGTTCTTCTGCGTGGCCAATGCGGTCAACGCTTCGCGCAGCGTGTCAGGACGGATCAGGTCGCCGACGCGCAGACCGATCCGGCTGCAGCGATCGCTGTAAGCCGGCCCGATGCCGCGACCGGTGGTGCCGATCTTGTTGCCGCGCCCAGATTCGGCGAGGTGGTCCTGACGCTGGTGGGCGGCGAGGATCACATGGGCTCGCTCGCTGACCAGCATGTTGCGGCCAAGTTCGATTGAGATGCCGCGCTTCTGCAGCTTCTCAATCTCCTCACACAGATGAATCGGATCAACAACGACGCCGTTGCCAATCACGTTCACGGTATGCGGATGCACGATGCCAGAAGGCACCAGGTGCAGAACGAGCTTGCCTTCACCGGCAATCTCAGGAGGTAGCACAAGGGTATGGCCAGCATTGTGGCCACCACCAAAACGAACGACGAAGTCCGTCTCAGCGGCAAGGTAGTCAATGACTTTGCCCTTGCCTTCGTCACCCCAGAGGATGCCCACGACACAAGTTGTCGGCATGGTTCAGCGCAGCGGAAAAGGGCGGCGAGCATAACGATTTGCCCCCGGAACACCACTCAAGCTTCGGAGACACGACGATGAGCCGAACGGAATCCGACCGCACCACCGCCCTGAAGCTTCTAGGCCACTTCCGACGCCGCATTCTGCCGGGCGCCCTACGTAGGATTGCCAGCTGGAAGGGCATCCCCCGACAGCTCCTACGGGATTGGCTCGACGATGTGCTGCAAGAACTGGCTGTCGACTGCCTCGAGCACGCCAGCACCATCGTGGAACTCGCCGAACGCGACCGGCACGCGCGCTGGATGCGGCGCGCCGAGAAGGTGATCTACCGCCACCGCCGCTACCTCGCCAGCCAGCAGCTGTCGGTCGAGGAGCCGGCCCTCGCGGCCTGGGCCCCCAGCGACGAGCACGAGGTGCATATCCCGCCCTTGGTGGCCCTCAACAACGGCCGGCCCAACGTCATCGCCAGCATCCGCAAGAGCGGCATGGCCCGTCGCGACCTGCGCCGCCAGCTGGATGTACTGGCCGCACGGCTTGGCTGGGACCATGAGCAACAGAGTTTCTGGCAGGCGCGAGTCGTCGAGGCGCTGACGGGCCTGGCGGCGGACTTACTGCAAGCACAGGGTGCCTTGCGTCTGCTCGATCCGCAGCCGCCGACCGACCTCGACGGTCGCAGGGCGCGACTTCATCGCCTGGCCAATCGCTTTCCGGTCCAGCCGTCCACCCAATGCGTGCGGCGGGCGTTGCGGCCGTGGGTCCGGCGTCGCAGCAAGCACCCAGTCACGCCGCGCAGGTTGCTGCAACAAGCCCTC
>CAXBFC010000507.1:0-5318 GCA_963974725.1 uncultured bacterium
TGGTCCGTGGCACGTCGGGTCGTCCGTTCGGCAGCGCGATCACCTGCACGCTGCAGTCGTCGCTCGGCATTGTCGATCTCAACCAGATCCCGCCGTCGGCCAAGCTCGTCGTGCCTTCGTCTGGTCAGCTGACTTCGGCGCCGCTCGATACCGAGATCCAGATTGAGTTCAACGAACTGATCGACGCGACGCCGTTCTTGACCGGCACGCAAAGTCCCGTGGCCTTCACGGTGCGCCGCACGCGCTCCGACGGCAGCGGTGGTTTCGAGTGCGATCCTGAGTCCAGCCCACAAACGCTTGGCGGCTCACAGCAATTGACCTTCGACGCCAGTCGTGGCGTCTCCATTCTCAACTTCGTGCCGTCACAGGACCTGCCCGGCAACGTCTGCGTCGAGGTCAGTGTGACGGATGGCGTGACCGACCTCTCTGGTCGTCCGGCCCAACCGCAGGTGTTCGTGTTCCGCACGATCGTCGTGCCGTTGAATGACTTCGAGATCATCGAAGAGTTCGATGACAACCTGCTACTCGACGTCGAAGCATCGGCTGGCACGTGGGAGAGCGGTGTCGCTTCCTTCGCCAAGATCGGTGGTGACGGTCGGCACGGTGTCTGGACGACGGACATTGCCGTCGACAAGGATACGATCGTGGGCGGCAAGCGCTTGTTCGAAATGAACTGCGACAACACCATCATCCCGGGCTCGAACACGACGACTGGCGGCGCCATTCCGGTGACCGACGGCCGCTTCTTCTTCTCGACGATGGTGATTCCGAGCGACGTGCGTCTGCGCTTCATCGGAAGCTCGCCACCAGTGCTCACCGTCGCCGGTCGCTTTGACATTCAGGGTGAAATCGAGGTCATGGGCGAGTCGGTGACCGACACGCAGGTCTCGACGTCCCAGATCGGTCAGGCCGGTGCCTTCGGTGGCATCTTTGGCGGTGATGGCGGTCAGGGTGGCGACAAGTGCAACGGCGCGGTTGGCGCAGTTCCTTCCAACAACGGCCGCAACGGTCAAGACGCGAGTGTCCTGGCTGGCCACGGATACCTCGGTTCGACTGGCGGCACCGGTGGCAGAGGGTCGCAGGTCTTCCCCGCCGATGGCTTGAACACGAGCCAGCAATTCAGCATCCCGAACCCTTCTCCAACCGCGTTCTACTACTGCTTGTCAGCCGGCCCTGGTGGCAGTGGTGGTGGTCTTCGCGTAGCCGGCGGCCAGGGCTTTGTCGAAGGTGTCTTCAGCGGCCCGACCCCGGTGCCCAACATGCAGTCGTTCATGGGCCCGCCGACCGCGGGTGGCACTGCGCTGCAGTTGTTCCCGTTCCCGGCGCCGACCGGTCTGCAGAAGAGCTCGCAGCACTTCATGATTGGTGGTGCTGGCGGTGGCGGTGCTGCTAGTGCCTGCACGTTGTCGCTCGCGCTCAACCGCACCTGGTCCTCGGGATCCGGCGGTGGTGGCGGCGGCGGCGCGCTCGGTTTGCGTGCTGGTGGCTCGTTGCGCCTCGGCCCCGGTGGTCGCCTGTTGGCGTCCGGTGGTTCGGCCAAAGACTACATCGGAACGTCAGCTGGTGCCCAAGTCGGCCCGGCCGGCGGTGGCTCTGGTGGTTCGATCGTGCTGCAGAGTGGCGGTTCGACCGAGATCGTTGGCTCGATCAATGTCGAAGGTGGCGCTGGCGCCATCTTCAATCGTCAAGGTGGCAGTGGCTTTGGCCCGATCGGCGGCATCATCAAGATCCGCGGCGGCGACGGTTCGCCCGGCTTCGTGCGCCTGGAAGCGCCAGTCGCCCCGCCGCTTTCGGAGCTGGCAACGGTTACTCCCGCGATGGGGCCTGAAAGTGTTGCCGCGCTGACGGAGGTCGACGATCTGGTCAGCATGCGGTCGCTCTACTACTCGACCAACCTGATCTTCGGCCCGGAGTTCTCGCACTACGTGATCGAGGCGACGGTCGACGGCCAAGCTGTGACCTTCAGTGACAACCTTTCGGTCTCGTCGCTGGCTGCTGGAGTTGGCGCGCCGGTTCGCGCGCTGTTCCAGGCCGCCAACCTCGACGTGGTTACCGGGGAAGTGCTCGAGCTACGTCCATGGCGGACGTCGGTGCGCAGTAGTCCCAATCAAACCGGCATCGCGTCCGATGGTCTGAATGGCTACCGCTTCATGCTGTTCTTTGACCAGACCCTCGCGACCTCCATCACTATCGACCGCCTCGTTGTGGTCTACCGCAACTGAGTTAGCTCGCTACCCGCTCCGGCTTCCTCCGGTTGATTCGCAACCAGTAATCGAACGCACAATCCCGCTTCATCATGCGCAACGCCCTATCGATTCTTCTCTTTGCCAGCGCGCTAGTGCTCGTTGGCTGCAGTGGTGGTGGCACGAACTCGGCCTCATCATTGCGGATCCGCTGCCTCGGCGGTGAAAGCTTCTGCATTATCAGCTGTGACCTCGGTTGCTCGCAGACCGGATGTTCGGTCACCGAGATCGCCGAAAACCAGCAGTTGCGCTTCAAGTTCTCCGATGCTGTTGATCCGAGCACGGTGACGGGTTCGAGCATTTCGATTCGCACGGCTACGGGGGTTGCGCCCGAAGGCAGCTTCGAGGTCGTTGGCAGCGAAGTGGTCTTCCGTCCACGCGTTTCGACCGTCAACGGCATCAGCACGTTTGGCTTCGCACGCAACGAGAGCTACATCATCTCGCTGGCCGGTGGTTCCTCGATCGCCCAGAGTGTGACCAACCTGTCGGGCGATGGCCTGTCGAATGAGTTCAGTTGCACGGTGGTCGCTTCGCGGGGGATCTTGGACGAAGACGGCGAACCACCAACCGTGGAGCTGCTGTCGCCGACGGTGCTCGTGAATGCGCCCGTCAACCCGACGATCGTGCTGCGATTCTCGGAGCTTATTGACACGACCCCGCTGCAGGTTTCGCTGGGCGAAGCTTCGCCGATCCGCGTGGTTCTGCGTGGCACGCTGCCGAATGGCCAATGTGACAACGACAGCGATGGCACCGCCCTTGAGGGTGTGCCGCAGTTGTCGACGGAGCTCGTCGGTCAGCGCGAAGTAACGGTCGTGACCTTCCAGCCGTCGGTGTCGCTGCCCGGCAACTCGTGCATCACGGTGCGCGTCACCGCCGACCTGCGCGACCTGTCCGGCCGCTCCGGTGTCCCGGCCAAGTTCGTGTTCTTGACGGAGCAAGGCGTTTCCACGCCGATCCTGATCAAGGAAACGTTCGCGAGCAACACCAAGCAGCAAGTGCTGATCTCCGGCGGAATCTGGGGTGGTGCGCAAGGCCCTGGCGCACGTCCGGGTCTGGTTGGTGGTGATGGCCGCCACGGCACCTTTGACCCGGCACTGGGCACGAACATGGGCAACGGCCTGTTCGTCTTCAATGTCGACAACACGCTGATCCCGGCCAGCTCGTCGCTGACCGGTCTTCAGTACCAAGTGACCGACGGTCGCTTCTTCTTCACGGACATGATCGTCCCGACGGGCATGACGATTCGCTTCGTCGGCACGGTGCCGCCCGTCATTCACGTGCGCGGTCAGGTGAAGCTCGACGGAACGATCGAGGTAAATGGCCTCGATGCTCCCGGCGACATCGCAACGACTGGCCTCGCGGTCGGACAGAGCGTCACGAACTTCCCCGCGGTCTCCAGTCTCACTGGCCAACCGGGCACGCTCGGCGGCGTCGGCGGTGGCCAAGGTGGCGCGGGAGGCAATCGTTGCCTCAACGCTGGCCCGATCCTGGTCGCTGGCATCGACGTGACCAGTGGTCAGCCGGGCTCCGACCTACGTGTCCCTGCGGGCCACGCCTACATGGGGTCGGTCGCGGGCACCGGTGGCGGTGGTGGCTTGCTGGCGCCGGCGACGGGCATGTGGCCGACGACCGGTGTTCCGACGGTTGGTGGCACGGTGTATTGCGCCTACTTCAGCCCCGGTGGCGGTGGTGGTGGCTTCAGCGCCGCCGGTGGTGCTCCTGGCACCCCGACCTACACTGGCACCAGCTCGGGTAGCGTGGTTGCGTCGACCGCCGGCGCCGCCGGCTCCTTGTTCAACCTGATGCCGTACCCGCCGGCTAGCCCTCCGCCGGGATACACGTCGCTTGAGCACTTCACCATCGGTGGCTCGGGCGGTGGCGGTGGCGGCAGTCACGGCTATGGCATCATTGTTTTGACCAACCCGGCCATCAAGTTCATGGCCGGCCATGGCGGCACGGGTGGCGGCGGTGCCGTCGCGATTCGTTCCGGTGGCACGGTTGTCATTGGCCCCGACGCCGTGCTTTCCGCTCGCGGTGGCGATGGCGTGTGGATCATCGGCTCACCGACAGCCGGCAATTCGTCGCCGGGCGGTGCTGGTTCGGGTGGATCGTTCCTCGTGCAATCCGGTCAGGCAGTTTCGATTGCCGGCACGATCGACGCGCGCGGTGGCAACGGCAGCGAGAATGGCTTCGTGCAAAACGCCCTGCAACGCGTTGAGGCTTCGGCCGGCGACGGTGCTCCGGGGTTCTTCCGCATGGAAGCGCCGAACTCGAACGTCTCCTTTGGTGGCACAAGCACCCCGACGTACGTGCCCAGCAGCATGGGCGGCAACCTGACCGACCGCGACGACAAGTCGGGCGACACTTCGCTCTGGTATGCGACCGGCTTGGTGTTCCCGCCGACGTGGAGTCACTACGAGCTGGACGTCGACCTCGACGGCGACGGCACGGTCGATGTGACCTACGACGACACGGGCGCGCCCGGCACCATCAAGGCGAGTGAGCCGAATGGTCCGATCACGCTGCCGCTGGTCATTCGCTTCCAAGGCGCCAACCTCAACCAGGCTGGCACCGAGCCGGTGGGGCCGGTTGGAATGTGGCGCGACGGTATCGGCGCTGGCGGTGGCCAAGGCATCAGTCTCGACTCGGTGACCGGCTTCCGCTTCTCGGTGATCTACAACCGCGCGCTCTTCCCTGACCTGGTTGTGAAGGAACTGCGCGTCATCGCGCAGACGTAGTCCTCAGCAGATTTGGACCCGCCGCGGCGACGCGGCGGGCGCCACAGACTTTGCCAGAGACCAAGCCCGAAAGTAGGAGCGGAGTTCTGGCCACGAGCGCAAGAACGAGCCTCGTCGCACGCTACGTCGTGCCTGACGTTGATCGCGTGCTCGCCCCCGGATACATCGAGTGGGACGAGTCTGGCCGCATCGTTGCCTTGCGTCGCGCTCGCAAGTCCGAGCGGCCGGCCGACGTCGCCGTGTTGCCGGGATTGGTCAACGCCCACGCGCATCTGCAGCTTGAGCCGCTAGCTGTTCCCGAACGGGCGTTCTTGCCGTGGGTCTCCGCCGTCATGGC
>CAXBFC010000508.1:0-5317 GCA_963974725.1 uncultured bacterium
GTCGCTGGCTGGGAAGCCGGTGAGTTGACGGGGTGGCGGCTGGGTGGGATTGTGAACTGGCGGGGTTCGGGTGGTCCGAGCGGCTGTTTGCATGTCCTATGCACTCAAGACCCGATGCGCAAGGACAGCAGGTTGCTGTGCGTATAGAGCGACGGGGCTGCCGCGTCGGGCACGAATGCCTGGATGTGGAACGTCCAGCCCTGTGTGCCGGGGAAGATAGGCAGCGTAGCGGTCGTGCGCGCGGCCGCTCGGCCGTGGCCATTCTCGAGGATTGGCAGGGCGCCGACCAACATCCACGACGGATCGAGGTAGAGCGTCAGGCCCGGTAGCGGATTGTCGGCCAGGTGCACTTCGCCGAGCGAGAGGCCGAGCAGGGCCATTGCGGGGCCTGGCACGCCGGTCAAGCGCAGCGTGTGCGCACCGCCCGCGAGGTAGGGGCCGGTGCCGCCGAGCACAGGTGCGGCGCCGTTCTCGCCCGGCACTGCTGCGTGGCGCTGCATGCGGCGGCCGCCGGTCGAACGATCGAACAGGCGGTTGCGAGTCAGGCGGTCTCCGATCAGGTCCGGGTCGCCGTCGCCGTCGGCATCGGCAGCGTGGCCGTCGCGAATCGCGAACAGCACGGCTTCGTACGTGTGCACGTTGGGGTCGGGAGTCAGGCGGCGAAGCACCGCGTAGGTGTTGGGCTGCCCGATCAGATCGGAGCAGCCGATGTCGATGGCGCCGTCGCCGTCGAAGTCGGCCGCGGTTACCACGAGGCGCTCGCTGACGGACGTTCCCGGATAGGACAATGCCAACAGGGGATGGCTGAGGGTCTGCTCCGCGAACGACGCTGGGCCTCCAGTTGGCGTAAGGTTGACGAACAGCCGCAACTTGCCGTCGATGTACGGCATCAAGATGTCTGGGCGACCATCCCTGTTCAGATCCGCGACCAGCGACGCTTCCGGCTCGAACGGAATCGCTGCCGAGAACGTGTGCGACCACGCCAGCGCGAACGGTGTGCTGGCCGTGCCAGTGCCGAACAACACGCGCTGCTGCAACGCGGCGTGCATGGCGATGTCGACGACGCCATCGTCGTTGAAGTCGCCGACTCCCTGCACGTTGCCGGCAATCGGCAGCAATACCGGGGTCGCGCTGAAGCTGCCGTTCTGGTTCCAGAACAGTTCGCCCGTGCCCTGCTCATAGAGATCTTCGTCGCCATCGCCGTCCATGTCGGCAACGAACCAGGTGTCGACCGTCAGCAGCGAGGAGGAGCCGAGGGTGATGCCGGCAGGCGTAATCAGGCCCATGTGCTCGAAGTGGCCACCGCCGTTGTTGCGTTGCCAGATCATGCCTCGCAGCGCGGGAGTCAGGCTGGACTGAATGCGGATGCGATCACGGATGCCGTCGCCGTCGACGTCGCACGGGATCGGGTATCCGAAGTAATTGCTGCCTGGCTGGGCCGGCGGCTCGGTCGTGTTCGCCTCGAACAAGCCATCTCCGTCGTTGCGGGCGCCGCGATAGTCCGGGTCGCCATCGCCGTCGACGTCGTGCAGGTCGCCACGCCGGGGCGCGTACCAGGCCAACACTCCGGCTGCCAACGGCATCGGTGGCTCCTGCCATGGGCCGTCGCCGTAGAACACGCACCGGCCTGCGATCAGTTCGAGGTCGCCGTCGCCATCGAGGTCTGCCACACCCGCGAGGCTTTCGGAGCCAGCGCCAGGGAATGAGAACGCGGTCGCGAAGCTGCCGGTGCCGTCATTGATGGCAACCTCGAAGCGCGATCCGAAATCGAGTTTCGGCCACTGGTAGGTCGTTCCGCCGCCACCGCCACAGCAGACGCCGTCGAGATCGCCGTCGCCATCGACGTCTGCCAGGTATTCGGCTGGCCCGCCGACGACGTTCGCTTCGCGCACGAACGCCGCTGCGCCCGTGCGTCGGAACACTTCATAGTGGGCATCGGGGTTGCCCGCTGAAACTGGCTTGAAGACCACGAGGTCGTCGTCACCGTCGCCGTCGACATCTCCGCTGGTCCACAGCAGCGGCGTCAGGCCGCTCACCGTCAACGTGCTTGTGAACTGTTGTTGGTGCACGATCTGTCCGGCCACCACGCCGTAGGCGTTCGCCGCAGCGCTGTCGTGTTGGAACAGCAGCAGGTCGTCACCGGGCAGGCCATCCAATTCGGCCGCGCTGAGCCGCACGGGAGAGTGATTCGGGATGGAGATCGATGGCGCTGAGGTCCACGCACCCGATCCGAAGAAGACGAACAGTCGACTGGACGGGCCATACGGAGCGGCGACGGCGATGTCGACGAGACCATCCGCGTCGAAGTCACCTTTCGCGAGCGCCCGTGCGCCCCCTGAACCGTTGGGCAACCACCACGTCTGTTGCGCGAATTGCATGCCGGGTTGCGCCAAGAAGCGCTCGGCGGTGGTGCGGCCGGCGATGACGAAATCGTCCAGGCCGTCGCCGTTCAGGTCGGCGACTTCGACCGGTACGGTTCTGGGGCCGTTCGACCAGTAGAGGCCTTGTCCGGACGCCGAGAACACCTGCGTGAACTCACCGTTGTCGTTGCGCCATACGATGACCTGCGATAGGCCGCCCGCTTGATGATGCATCGTGCCGACCGCGTCGAGGTCGCCATCTCCGTCGAAGTCTCCGAGCTTCTGGAACGGCGCGGAGCTGGTTCCGAGCACCACCCTCGGTGCGTGAAGCATCGCAGAAGACTCCTGCGCCATCGTGACGGCGTTCAAGAGCGCGAGAAACACAAGCGGCAAGCATCGGTGCATGGGCGTGGGACTCCTTCGCCAGCCAAGTTACCACGTTGGGGCTACGGGGTGGGAGGGGGGGGGAGCAACTCCAGGCATCCAGCCTGAGCCAGCCACCGGGATCGGGAGGGCTTGCCGGGCATCGGCGCCGGCGCGATGCTCTGCGCATGAAGAAGGCTGTCCCTGTTCTCGCTTGCGGCGCGCTGCTCGCTGGCTCGGCATTGGCCCAGAGCTGGACCCAACTGGCGTCGATCAACGTCCCGGTGGCTCGTGCCAGTCACACGATGGCGTTCGACTCGGGGCGTGGCCGGGTGGTGATGTGGGGAGGGTTCAGCATCAACCCCCTTGATGACACCTGGGAGCACGATGGCGTCAACTGGACGCAGATCACCACCCCGGTTCGTCCGTCCGCCCGGTTCGGGCCGGCGATGGCCTACGACAGTGCGCGCGGCAAGGTGGTCATGTTTGCCGGCAGAGGCCTTGCTAGCTACTACACCGATACGTGGGAGTACGACGGTGTGACCTGGACACAAGTCCCGACGGCCACGACCCCCTTTCCACGTCTCCGACACACGATCGTCTACGACGTCGGTCGGGGCAAGATCGTCATGTTTGGTGGGGCCTACTCGACTGTGGCGTTATCTGGCGAACGCGCCGGTCAGCGTGATGTTCGTGTTGGGCGCGGCACACGTGACGAGCCATTTGTGAAAGGGCCGCTGTGTGCGGACTTGGATGGCTTCTCGCTGCACGGTGCGGTGCGAGTGGCTGCTGGTGATCGCAAACGGCTCGAGCATTTGTTTAGGTATGCAGGGCGACCGGCGATCGCGGAGAGTCGCCTGTCGCTGCTGCCGGATGGGCGGGTTGCGTACTCGCTGAAGAAGACCTGGCGCGACGGCTCGACGCATGTAGTGATGGAGCCGCAGGTGCTGATCGAGCGGCTGCTGGCATTGGTTCCTCGACCGCGCCGACACCTGGTGACGTATCACGGGGTGCTTGCGCCGGGTGCCAGTTTGCGGCACCGACAACGTTCCTCGGGTCGATGAGGATGGCCAACAGGACGAGCTCGACGAGGACTGCGCGGATCCGGAGGCAGCGCGGTCTGATGAAGCTGCTGCGGGGTCTGAAGCGCCGCCGGTAGCACGGGTGCCGCATCGTCCCGGCAAGTGGCGTCGCGCAGTTCGGCGCTACTACACGTGGGCGGAGCTGTGTGCTGTGGGTGTTCGGCCTGGAGATCTTGACGTGCCCAAACTGCGGCGGAGCGCGTCGGCTGCTGGCTGCTATCCAGGACCCGGATGCGATTCAGCGGGTGCTGCGTGCGATGGGCCTGCCATTCGATGCGCCGGAGTTGGCGGTGGCGCGGGCTCCGCCGGATGGTGGGGGTGACTGGCTCGGGGCGTGATCGGCGCGCGTGATGGTGGCTGCCGGGTCGCTGTGGGAGTGGTGTGTTTAGGTGGTGGGTTTCGGGCGGAATGTCCTGGTGGCTGGCTGGGCAACAGGTCGGTTGACGGGGTGGCGGCAGGGTGGGATCGAAGCGTAGCCGGGTTCGGGTGGTCCGAGCCGCAGTTTGAATGTCCTATGCCCAGACTCGCAGCTGGTGCCAAGACACCGTGATAGGTCACCAGTGGTTTGGGAACGCACGCAGGATCCAGAACTCGATTGAGCGATCCAACAGGGCTTACGATGGTGCGGCGAGCGCGCCGGAATCGATGGCTCCGGCGGTGCGGTTAGCTTCGGGCCGGTTACCGAGGTGTTGGTGCACAAAGCCAAAGTCGGCAAGACGGTGGCTGACGTATCACGGGGGTGCGTGGCAACCGGGTGCCAGTTTGCGGCACCGACAACGTTCCTCAGGTTGATGAGGATGGCCAACAGGCGTGCCCCGTCATCCTTGTTGCTATTTGACAAGCCTCGACCTCCGCGACTTGGAGCGCGCCAGTGGTGAGTGGCACGTTCGATTTTCTGCAGATGGCGCGCGACATTCGAGGGCGTTCGTCATTTCTCTGAAGGCAATCCCCTTTCACTAGCCTCGAGGATCACATGATTCGTCAAGCCATCGTTTGGCCCCTGCTCGCCACATCCGTTCTTCTCGCACAGGAACCGCAGTCGGACACGCTCCCGGGAGCGACTTCGAACGCGAACGTAAAGATGTCGCCCGTCGTCTTTCCGATTCACACCCAGGAAGCTGACCCAGAGGGCGGCGCCTACGGCACCTGGGCTGCCGGTGCTGACTACAAGGTGTCGTTCGACAATGGAGCGTCGTTCATCCCGTATCTGGGCCCTGACTATCCGAAGAACCAGCCGCTACGGTGGCAAACTGACCTTCCCCAGTTTGGTGGACGGTTGAGTTACGCGGCTACCGTAGCCACGCGCTGATGATAGCGAGCTTCGAACTCGACGGGGCTGACAAAGCCGATCGTCGAGTGTCGTCGCTCACGGTTGTAGAAGAGCTCGATGTAGTCCTCAATCGCGACCCGTGCGTCTTCTCTGGTCGCAGGGATCGGCAGGTCGAAGAAGAGCTCAGTCTTCGCCGTGCCATTGAAGCTCTCCGCGACGGCGTTGTCGTGGCAGTTGCCTGC
>CAXBFC010000509.1:0-5311 GCA_963974725.1 uncultured bacterium
ATGGCTGCGACGCACAGAGCGATCGGCAGCAGGGGCAAACCTCGTTCTCCTTGCAGGGCTGGCAGCAGGGCGACGGCCGCCGCAGCTACGCCGACGGCCAGGCCGAGGCCAAGCAGCACGGCGTGCTCAAGAAAGACCAGGTTGCGCACTGCGGCACTCGGAAAACCTACCGCCCGGGCGATGGCGAGTTCGGCGCGACGCTCCAGTGCATTGCGCAGGACCACTACGCCCAGGCCAACCGTTCCGAGCAGCAGGCCGAGCCCGCCGAGCAGTTGGAAGATCCACAGATACGTGTTCTGCACCGATTGGAAGGCTGCCAGGCGCGCGCCCGTGGCCGTCAGCTCCAGGCCAATGTCCTCCAGTGCCCGGCTCAGGTCCGCGGTGACTTGCGCGGTGCGTTCGGCCGGAGCATCGATCAAGAACATGCGATAGCCCGAAGCGGACGGGAAGCGTTCGCGCATGTGGCGATCCGAGATCACCAGGTTGCCCTGCAGGATCGAGTCGGCGACGGTGCCGACAATGCGAACCTCGAAGTCGCGACCCGCTTCGTCGCGATAGAGCAGCGAATCCCCGAGCTTCTTGTGCAGGGCCCACGCCACGCTGCCGCCGTCACCAATCGCTGGCACGACATTCTCGCCGAAGTCTTCGTCGAGTAGCAGCCAGCGGCTGGTGGTGGTGCCCGCTGGTGCGAGGTCGCGGGTGAACCGGAAGCACTCGCGGTCGGCGAACAGCGATGGTTGCACCGAGATCAGTTGTGGGCTCTGCGCGGTGCTGAGGTTGAGGCAGCTCGCATCGTCGCCGCTGCGCACCCGCATCGGCACGATCGCGACATCGCGCAGTTCTTCTTCGTCTAGTGCATACGCTTCCAGACCAGCCTCGCTCGCGAGATCGCGCAGCACTGGCAGTGTCGACCTGCCAAACAGCGCAAAGCCACCGGTCCCCGAACTCCTGAGGGTGGCGTCCGCGGGAGGTGTCAGTCGGTTGGCCTGGATGGCGACGACCAAGAACGTGCCGCTGGCCAACAGGGCGATGGTCGCAAGGCTGCGGCTTGGGCGGCGGCCAGTATTGCGCAGGCCAAGGGCGGCGATGGTTTCGATGCTCGAGCGGCGCGGCGACGCGAGGCGGGCCAACAGCATGCGGCAACCCAGCAGCATCGCGATCAGAAGTAGGGCACCGCCGCCAAAGAAGGCACTTGTGGCTCGATGGGGCTGGGCGTTGCTGATCAGGTAGATGGCGCTGGCGATGGCCAAGACGCATAGCACGGTATTGAGGGGACCGGCCGCGTACCGGGGCCTGCCGTCACTCGCTGTGTCATCCGGTTCGCTGGACTTGGCTTGCAACAACTCGATGGCCGGTACCCGAAACGCTCGGCGCATCGCGACGACCATCGCAACCAGGGACGCGAGAATCGCGTAGCCAGTGCCGGTTGCGACCGACCCCGGCACGATGTGCGCGACCAAGGTGGTCTGGCCGATGGTGTCGCGCCACAGCGTGCCGAGCGCATGCAGCACCGCATGCGTGTAGCCGGCGCCCAGGGCTGCGCCGGCGACGCTGCCGATGGCCAGCAACAGAACCGCTTCGCGCAGGAACAACCCACGCACCGTGCGTGGTTCGTAGCCGATCGCGAGCAGGGTGCCGATCTCGCTGTGCCGCTGCTCGACGCCAAACGCGAACATCATCGCCGCCAGCAACAGTGCCGCGAGGATCAGAAACAAGCTGAGCCCCAGATACAGGCTGCCAAAGTCGGTCGCCGGCATGCCTGCTGCCAGTGCCGGTCCGCGCAAGTCGGCGAAATGTAGATTGAGCGCCTTTGGGTCGACCCGGCGCAGCAGTTGTTGTGCCAGCGCTTGCCGATGTTGTTGGCTTGCCCGCACGGCTGTCAGCGTGCCGAAGCGATTGCTCCAGAGCTTCTGTCCGGTCGCCAACGTGATGAAGGCCTTTGGGGTTCCTTTGTGCTTCTCCCAGTATTCTTGGTCGCGATCGTCGAGCAGTTGCAGGTCGACCGGGATGCCAGGTTCCCAATCCCGGCAACTCTTGGCTTCGGCCAACCCAGGGAAGGCCGGCATCAACGTCGGGTCTGCGGCAGCACCGGCGAGCTGTATGATCGAGTGCACTTGCAGTTCGTGCGTGTGCTCTTCGAACTGCAGCGCACTGTTCATCACCGTGTAGTTGAGCTCGATGGTGTCACCAGGTTTTGCGCCCAGGTCTTCGGCGAGCCACTGATTGCAGATGATCTGGTGGTTGCCAACACTGGCTGGCACGAGCGCGCGCTGGGTTGCCAGGTCGGCCGGTGTCGGCGTTGCGGGCGATCGAGGCGCGGCCGCGAGCGGCCCGATGGCGGTCACCATCGAGTAGGGCGTCGACGCGTCTTGCCGCTTCAGCGAGTTGATGAAGTAGGTGACGACGCCGAGCGCCTCCGGAGCGATGCTCGTCGCGGCGACCACGATCGCCTCGTCGAGGAACACCCGCGAGCTGGTCAGCTCGACGACCCCGGTGGATTCGTTCGTCGCGAGTTTTAGCTCGGCATCCTCAAGGCGCCAATGTGTTCGCAGTGCTTGTTGCGCGGCGTCGGGAGCCGCGTCCGTGAGCAGCATGTTAGCGCGGCCGGCGAGCTGCAGTTCCTGCTGTAGCCAGGTCAGCGACAAGAATACGTTGAACGGCGGGACTTGGCTGGTGCGCAGGCCGAAGCGCGCAAACTGTCGCTCGTCGACGATGCCGTCGATCGTCACGCGCAAGGCAAACGATACTTCGTCGACGGTCGCCATCGTCGCCTCGACAGGCATCAGGCTGGGTTTCTCGACGCGGATGACGACCTCGTCGCCGGCAGCGACACCGAGTTGGGTCGCCAGGCGTTGGTTGAGCAGTGCATGCCCGGCGGTTGGTGCCTTGCGCGCGTTGCCTCCGGTGCTCATGCCGAAGAAGCCATCGTCGATGCCATAGACATCGACGATGCCGGTGCGCATCGCGCCACCGTCACTCGATGCGACGCCGGGTAGTTGCATCACCGGCACACAGGTCGCCGGGCTTAGCGCGGTCGCGATACGGCCGGCGAGCTCCGCTTGCACAAAGCGGTCTCCAGCGGCCAATACCGACGAGAACGAACCGACGCGGTGCAGGGCCTGGTCGCGCAGGCTCAGTTGCACCGAGTCGCCGACCGACAGCGCGCCGACCAGGACGGTCGTGGCGCAGATGACTCCGAGCAACACGCCGAGGTGCGTGCGCCAATAGTGGCGCATGCCGCGCAGAGCCAGCGACCACGCGTTCATGCGTTCTGGTCCGCGGTGGCGATCGATCCTTCACGCAGTTCAAGCACACGCTGCATGCGCGTCGCGAGCCGGCGCGAGTGGGTGACCGTGACCAGTGCGACGGAGTGACGTTCGTTCAGTTCGCACAGCAGGTCGCCGAGCGAATCGGTGCCGCGCTCATCGAGTGAACCAGTCGGCTCATCCGCGAGAACCAAGCGCGGTTGGTTGATCAACGCGCGGATGACCGCGACGCGTTGTTGCTCGCCGCCCGACAACTGAGCGGGTCGATGGTGCAATCGCTCGCCGAGCCCAATGTCCTGCAGCAATTGGCGCGCGCGGTCTGGTGCGGTGCGGCGCCGTTCATCCTTTGGCTGCACGAGGGTCGGCACCATCACGTTCTCGAGGGCTGTGAGTTGCGGCAGCAGATGGTGCGCTTGGAAGATGAAGCCAATCTCACGGTTGCGCAGGGCGGCCAGTTGTTTGGCGTTGCGCGTCTGCATGGGTTCGCCGTCGAACCAGACCTCGCCGCTGCTGGGAGGCAACAGGCCGCCGATGATGTTGAGCAGCGTGCTTTTACCCGATCCCGATGGTCCGAGCACCGCGACGGTGTCGTTGTGAGCCACGGTCAAGTCGATGGCTTGCAGCACTTCGGTGGTTTTGCCGAAGCGTTTGTAGACCTGCCGCAGTTCGACCAGTGGGGTTGTCATGGCGCAGCGCTATCGCGGGGTCGTCTGGTTGCTCGGAGCTGGCTTGGGGGCGCCGCCGGGCGCTGGTTTGTAGAGGCTGACCAGCAAGCCGCCGGTCGCGGCGAGCACAATGCCGAGCAAGAATCGCCAGTCGAGTTTGCCCCAGCCGCCGGCTGGCGGGTGGATGGACATCGCCACGATCGCGTTCACGATCGGCGCGCCAGCGAAGATGATCGACATCACCGCGGCTGGGTGGCCCTTGGCACCAAATGCCAGCAGCACCCCAAACGCGCCGATTGCCCCGACCGTTCCAGCGACCAGCGAGAGTCCGATGGCCTTGCCGGGCATGGCCCACGACGCCTTGGCCGCGAGCAGCATGCCGGCGGGGGCCAGCACCGCGATCAAGAAGTAGGCGATACCGACCCAGAAGAACGCTTTGTAGCGACCGTTCGTCGGGTCGCCCATGCTGACTTGGCCCGCGTGGAGCAACACGCCATACAAACCCCAGGAGACGACGGTGAGTAGCGCGAACAGGATCCAGGTTTGCATTGCCTGAGTGTCTGGAATTGCCGATTCGAGCGCCACCGTTTAGTTGGGGACGATCGCGGCGGCGGCTCGCGATTGGGTGCGATTGCAGTAGGGGGCATCGCGGTAACGGACCCGATCGCCTGCGATAGCCCGCGCTCCTAGGGCACGGCCTGGCGCTTTCTGCCTGTGACCAAATCACAGATCGAGGCCACCTTCTTGGCCATATGCTCGGCAGTGAACTGCCGCGCAACCGACTCGCGGCCTTGCCGGCCAAGTGTTTGCGCCAACTCGTCGTCGCGCAACACCGACGTGAGTGCGTCGGCCAAGGCTTCGGGGCTGTTGGGTTCGCACAGCACGCCCCCTTGGGTTGCCTCGAGGATCTCGGGGAACGCGGCATGGCGCGGCTGTACGACTGGCACGCTGGCCGCCATCGCTTCCAGCAGGTAGAGGCCAAACGACTCTTGGTAGCGCGCTGGCACGGACATGACGCTCAGGGTCTGTAAGAACGCGACCTTTGCCGCGCGATCGATGTTCGGCAGAAACTCGACGTCGTCCGCGGCGCCTTGCTCGACAATACGCTGCAGGAGTTTACGAACGTAGGCTCGATCTTCGGGCAGTTGCACGCCAGCGACTCGCAGGCGCAGGCCGTCGATCGTGCCGCGTTGCTTGAGGATCAGGAATGCATCAACGAGCGTGTCGAGGCCCTTGTCGCGGCACATGCGTGCCAGGTAGCCGATGGTCTTTGGCCGTCGCTGCGAGGCGTCGACTTCGGCGAAGTCGGCTACGTCGATGCCGTTGTGCACGACGTGCAGCTTGTCTGCCGCGACCCCCAAGCGTTCGCGCATCTCCCGC
>CAXBFC010000510.1:0-5303 GCA_963974725.1 uncultured bacterium
GGCTGGCACGACGAGCTGGGCGAATCGCGATCGATGCGCAGCAAGGAGAACGCGCCGGACTACCGCTACCTGCCGGACCCCGACTTGCCGCCGCTGGTCGTCGATGAGGCGTTCATCCAAGCGCAACGTGAGCAGATTGGCGAGCTGCCACAGCAACGCCGCGATCGCTACCGCGAAACGCACGGGCTCAGCGATCAGGACGTCACCGCATTGGCGCAAGATCGCAGCGTCGGCGATTGGTTTGAAGCAACCGTGGCCGCTGGCGCCGACGCCAAGGCCGCGTGCAACTGGCTGATCGAAGACTTGCTGCCGGCGTTGCGCACGCGACAACTCGAGCTTGATGCGTCGCCGATCACGCCAACAGCTCTTGCCGAGGTGCTGGCGCTGCTCGCCGACAAGACGCTGACGCAGAAAACATCGCGTCTGGTCTTCGATCACTTGCTGAGCAACAAGGTGTCCCCCAAACAGGCCATTGCGGATCTCGGCCTGGGTCGCATTGCCGATCCGGCAGAGTTGCAACCGCACGTTGACGAAGCAATCGCCGAAAAACCCGAAGCTGCGCAGGCCGTCGCCGCGGGCAAGGACCGTGCGATTGACGCCCTAAAGGGCCTGGTCATGCGGAAAACGCGCGGTCGAGCGGACCCCGAAGTGCTCGATTCGTTGCTGCGCACGACCATCGCCGGCAAATCCTGATTTCCGGGGGGCTGGTTTGGCACGTCATTCGTAGCATCCGCGCACTACGCGGCTCCAATCCGCGCTCCACGACTATGAACCGCATCGCAATCGCTGTTTCTCTTCTGGCCGGCCTGGCCATCGCCCAGGACAAAAAGCAGGACATCTGGATGACCGACTTCGCCGCTGCCACCGCGAAGGCGAAGGCAGAGAAGAAGGACCTGCTGGTCGACTTCACCGGCTCCGATTGGTGCGGCTGGTGCACCAAGCTCGATGCCGAAGTCTTCTCACATGAGGAGTTCCAAGTGGCGGCACAAAAGAACTTCGTGCTCGTCAAACTCGACTTCCCGGAAAACCGGACCGCCATGAGCAAAGAGCTCATTGCACAAAACGAAGGCCTGCGAACGCGCTTCGGAATCACCAAGTTTCCAACCCTGCTGATGATGGATTCGGACACCAACGTGTTCGACCTGCTCAGCTACCAGAAGGGCGGCCCCGGCCCCTTCAACGAAGCCATGGCGGCGAAACTGAAAGAGGCGCAGGGCTTCAAGGCCGCGCTGAAGATGGCCAGCCAGAAGCAAGGCATCGAACGCGCCAGAGCGATCGACGATGGCCTCACGGCGCTGCCGGAAACGATCAAGCACCTCAACTTCGACCTGATGAAGCAGATCGTCACACTAGATGCCGACGGCAAGGCGGGCCTCAAGCAGAAATACGCCGAAATGGTCGCCAAGATCGAAGAGAGCCTCGCTCTGCAAGCCGCAGCCGAAGAACTCCAAGCTTTGATCGGACCGCACATGGAGAAGCGCGAAGGCGAGCCAGCCCTCGCCAAGCTCGAAGCGATCATCCAAAAGCCCAGGAACACGATCCAGCACCAGATGGCGCTCTACTTCAAGGGCATGGTGATCATGGACACGACGCAAGACGTCAAGGCCGCTGTTGCCGCCCTTGAAGCGGGCAAGGCACTGGCGCCGAAGTCGCCGATTGCGCAGCAGATTGATCAAATCCTGCCGCAGATCAAAGCCGCCGGCGACGGCAAATAGAGCTGGCCCGTGGGCTGTTGGCTGTTGGCTGTTGGCTGTTGGCTGTTGGCTGTTGGCAGCCAGAAGCTGCTGCCAGCCGCCGCAACACGCAACGGATGAGTCTGCTAGCGGACCGCGCGGAACCCGAGCAACTCAATCCCCGGCGACAGGTAATCGTCGCGCACCGGCTCCGCGCCGCACAAGTCGGTCGATAAGTACTTCTTGTTGCTGTCGCAGAAGACCGTGACGACGGCGCCGCGATCGACGCCATCGGCCGCAAGTTGCTCAACCAACTGCACCGCGCCGAGGAAGTTGGCGCCCGAGCTGATGCCCACGGCAAGGCCGAGCTCTCGCGCCAACGCCTGCGCCATCAAGATCGCGTCGCCGTCCCACGCGTCGACAATGTCGTCGAGCCAATCCAGGTCGACGACCGCCGGCACGAACTCGTCGGAAATGCCCTGGATACGATGCTTGCCAACGCGCCGTCCAGTGCGCAGCGTCGGCGAGTTGGCTGGCTCAAGTGGATGCACTCGCACGTGTGGAAACGCGCTACGCAACGCCCGCCCCACCCCCATCACGGTGCCGCCGGTGCCAACCCCGGCGACGAACGCTGCCGGGCGCTCGCCAAATGCTTCGAGTTGCAACAGGATCTCCGGCCCGGTCGCGACTGCGTGTGCGCGCACGTTCGCCTGGTTCTCGAACTGCCGCGGTAAGAACACGTCGTCGCGCCCATTGGCGTATTGCTCGGCCAGCTGAACCGAGCCCACGAAGCCGCCTTGTTCCGTCGATACCGGCACGATCTCGGCTCCCAAGCTGGCGATCAGCTGCTTGCGTTCGGCACTCATCCAGTCCGGCATGTAGATTCGCACGGGGTGGCCGAGCGCGGCTCCAACCGCGGCGAAGGCGATCCCGGTGTTGCCGCTGCTGGCTTCGACAATGGTATCGCCAGGCCGCAGCCGCCCGGTCAATTGGGCCTCCGCCAAGATATGGCAAGCCATGCGGTCCTTGACCGATCCCGTCATATTGAGCGACTCGTATTTGGCGTAGATCCGACGCTCCACCCCCCCCAACCGGTAGCTGACCTCGAGCAGCGGCGTGTGGCCAACCAACTGACGAAGCGACGCGATGGTTCGGGCAGGCGCAGTAACCGAAGAGCGAATGGTCATGGGGATAGCAAATCGAGAATGCCCAGCCGGCGCGCCCGCAGTTCGACCCAGCCCCTCCCTAGCGCTTGCACGCAGGCCGGCCGGCAGTAGCTTGGGCGGTCAATGCCCGGCAAAAGCGACCAAGCCAACCACCACGAACACAATCCCCAGTGGGATGTCATCGTGATCGGTGCGGGTCCTGGTGGCACCACGGCTGCGGGATTGTTGGCCGAACAGGGCTTCCGCACGCTGGTTCTCGAGAAGCAGGTGTTCCCGCGTGAGATGATCGGCGAGTCGCTACTGCCAGCGCTGATGCCGGTGTTGGACCGCCTCGGCGTCAAGCCGACCGAAGACACCTACGTCTACAAGCGTGGGGCTCGGTTCGTTTGTGAAGACACCGAGCGTGAACAAGCATTCCATTTCCCGCAGAGTCCCTCGGGCGGTGCCAAGCACGCCTGGCACGTGGACCGCGCGCGCTTCGACCTGCAGCTGCGCGACCGCGCCCGCGAACTCGGCGCCGACGTGCGACACGGCGAGACGGTCACCGATGCCGGCGCCGATGAGCACTTCGCCTGGGTCGAGACCCGGACGGGACGCTTCACCGGTCGGTATCTGATCGATGCATCGGGGCAATCGCGCTTGCTCGCGCGGCGCAACGAAGCCGTCGTGCCCTACACGCGGTTCGGCGCGTGCTCGGTCTACACGCATTTCGACAACGCGCAGACCGAACTACTCGGCCCGGACTTCGATATCCGCATCATGCTGCGACCGGACGGCTGGGGTTGGATCATCCCGCTGCCGGGCAAGCGCTTGAGTGTCGGCATCGTCGCCAAGCATAAGATTGCACAACCCTTCCTGGACGACGGTCTGCTCGCCGGCCCGTTGTGCCAACGATTGACGGCAGGCGCTGAGCGTCGCGAGACCAAAGTCGTCGGCAACTTCAGCTACAAGAACAGCGTGCCGTGCGGCCCGCGCTTCGCTGCGGCCGGCGACGCCGCGTGCTTCCTCGACCCGGTGTTCTCGTCGGGTGTGACACTCGCCCTGCGCGGGGCTGCCGATCTGGTTGACGTGCTCGCGCCGGCTTTGCGCGAGGGCCGCGAAGCCGACAAGGACTTGCTTGGCAAGTTCCAGCAATCGATGGACCGCGCCTACGGGACGTTCTCTGGCCTGGTCGAACGCTTCTACAACACACACTTCGCCGAGAGCTACTTTCTCGGCTCCGACCTCGGCGACGAACTGCGGAACGGTGTCATGAGCGTGCTCGCTGGCGATGTCTGGCGACGCGACAACACCTTTCAAGACATGCTGCTCCGCTCCCGGCGACGCCCCGGTCGACGCCCGGCCGGTTTGCAAGCTGCCCAGGCACAACGTGACCCAGCACAGCGTGACCCAGCACAACGTGACCCAGCAGAACCAAATCAGATGGAACGAGACCGGACCGAACAAGACTCGACCGAACCAGACTTCACTGGGCGGGACTTGACAGCACGGGACAGGAGCCCCTCGAACGGCCCTTCGAACTGACCTGCAGGCGTGACACGCCACCTTGAGCGAATCCAGTAACCAAAGCCACTCGTGCCAGCAGATCTACCAGTTCAGAAGATGCGCCCATTGTTGGTGACCGGCTACAGCATGCTGAGTGCGCTCGGCATGGGTCGTCAGCAACATATCGATGCACTCGCAGCGGGAACGACGGGCTTGGGCCCCTCCCCCATTCCTCTCGACTTCGAAACCGCCACCGGTGACGTCAAGATCGAACTACCGGAGTTGCCGACCGACATGCTGCCGTGGTCGACCAGGCTCGCACGCATGGCGGCGGCATTGCTGCAAGAGATCGACGAACCACTGCGTCGGGCGCGAGAGAAATGGCGGCCGGAACGCATCGCGATCCTGCTCGGCACGTCGACTGCGGGCGCTGAAACCACCGAAGTCGCCTATCGTGAATTCGTCGAAGGCGGCAAGTTTCCGCGCGACTACGACTTTCAGCGGCAACACACGTTCGGCGCCGTGCTGACCGTGGTGCGCAGACTGACGGGCTGCAACGGCCCCTCGTGGATGGCCTCGACCGCCTGCACCTCGAGTGGCAAGACTTTCGCAACCGCGCAGCGATTGATTGCGGCAGGTGTCATCGACGCCGCAATCGTCGGCGGGCTCGACACGCTGTGCACGATGACGCTGCAAGGCTTCAACTCACTGCAAGCACTCGACCGCGTCGCTTGCAGGCCGTTCCGCGCGACGCGCAGTGGCATCAGCATCGGGGAAGGCGGTGCGTTTGCACTCGTGGAACGCGAAGGCGATGCGCGCGTGCTGATCGAAGGCATCGGCGAAACATCGGACGCCTACCACATCAGTGCTCCCCACCCACAAGGACTCGGCGCGCAGGCGGCGATGCGCGATGCACTTGCCGCGGCGGGATGCCAACCGGAGGATATCGACCACGTCAACGCGCACGGCACCGGCACCC
>CAXBFC010000511.1:0-5288 GCA_963974725.1 uncultured bacterium
GTGGTTGTGCCAGCGTTCTTGGCCGACCCTGAACTTGCGCTTGCAGGCCCAGCAGGAGGCCGCGCTGCAGGTGGCTACGGGCCTGCAAGAAGATGTCGCTAGCGGCCGGATCGTGGCGGTCACCTATCCGGGGCTACCTGATCACCCGGACCGCGCGATCATCGACCGCCAGATGCAAGGCGGCGGCTGTGTCCTGGCGATCGAGTTTGCCGGTGGTCTAGAAGAGGTTCTGCCGGTGATTGATCGCCTGCAGGTGATCGCCCGCGCCGCCAGCCTCGGAGGTGTCGAATCCTTGAGCACGGTGCCCGCCTTCACCACGCACGCGCCGTTGACCGCAGCGCAGCGCCAGGCTGCCGGGATTTCGGATGGCTTGCTGCGGGTCGCCGTCGGGCTCGAAGGAGCGGATGTGCTATTGGCCGACTTGCGTCAGGCATTCCGCGGCTAACGTCCCGTTTCGAGCGCTGCTCGCGGTGTTTGCTGCTGTTGCAGATTGTTGGCAATTGGGCTGCGGCACCGGTGTTGGCCCATTTGCCGGTGGTGGGATCCGGATTCGGTTCCCGGCGCGTTGTTGGCCTTTGCCCCAGCGCCCTGCTACCTTGCCTAAATGACAGGCCCTCCATGGCCTAACTGCAAAGCTATGTCGATCGCCGCCTACGTGAGGAAGTCGTTCCTGTTCCGCCGTGTGCTTGCTGCCGTTCCGGTCATGCTGCTGGCGGTTGTCGTGGCCACGCCACTCTCAGCTTCGTCCGTTCGGGCCTCGTCCGTTTGGGCCGCGTCCGTCGCGGCGGGGGGCACCATCTGGCAGACCCCCAAGAATGCGAGTCTGACCAAGCCGATTGCGAATGCACAAGGCCCGGTCGTTGGCGTCATCGATGTCTCGAAGGCGATGGATCAATACCCGGTCTACATCAAGTTGCGCACCGCCGTGGACGCCAAATACGCGAGCTTCCAGGAGCAACTCAAGGGCCAGGTGAAGCAACTGCAAGAACTGCAAGTCAGCATCCAAGCGATGGGCCAGGACGTGCCTGAGCGCGCCGAAGCGGAGCATCAATACAAGATGGGCCTGCAGACCCAGGATTTCCGTCGCAAGTACTTCAACGACCTGCTCGCCGCCGAAGAGTTGCGCATGATGTTGGAGGTCTACGAAGACCTCGACTTCGCCGTCGCCAAGGTTG
Organism: uncultured bacterium; assembly: GCA_963974725.1. Lineage (GTDB taxonomy): Bacteria > Planctomycetota > UBA1135 > UBA1135 > UBA2386. The sequence continues at coordinate 1,176 of CAXBFC010000511.1, forward strand.
CCAAGAAGGTCGGCGTCACGCTGGTGCTGCAGAAGCGCGACATCCCGCCGAGCCCGGTGCCGATCGCCGACATGCAGCAGCGTGAAGTACAGGCGCGCGTCGGGGCGTTCCAGAGTCGAACGGTGTGGTTCGCGAGCAAGGAAATCGACATCACTGGCGATGTCATCAAATACATGATGACGCCGCTGCCGGCGCGCACGTCACCCGAGCGTGCACCTGCCCAGCCGAGACCTTCGGCAACTGGCGCTGGCCCCAACAAGAAGGATTAACTGAGTGGTTTCCAACAGCGAAGTAACGGTGACGCCGCCGCGCATGCAGCGCACGTTGAAGGATCCGGTCGAGTATCGCGGCGTCGGATTGCACTCCGGCAAAGAGATCAAGATCACGGTTCGCCCCGCCGAGGCCGGTAACGGCGTGACGTTCGTGCGCACCGACCTCGACAACCAACCGGTGGTTCGCGCCCATGGCGCCAACATGAAGGCTCGCCAACGCCGCACCTGCATCCAAGATGGGCGAGCCGAGGTCTACACGTGTGAGCACTTGCTTGCGGCGTTGTATGCCCTGGACCTCGACAACGTCGTGATCGAGATCGATGGCGAAGAAGTGCCGGGTCTCGATGGCGCCGCGGGCGAGTTCTTCCGCGGCCTGCGGGACAGTGGCAGCGTCGAGTGCCGGCAGCCGCGCGGAATCTATGCCGTCAAGCAGCCGATCTACGTGCGCGAAGGTTCGGCGAGCATCGTGGCCCTGCCGGGTTCTGGCAAGTTGACGATCGAATACCACCTCGACTACCCAGACCAGCAAAGCAACGGCAACTCCAGCCACGTGCCCGGGGCCAAGCAAATCGTTGGCTTTGAAATGTCGGCGGAGAACTTCGAGCGCGACATCGCTCCGGCGCGCACGTTCGTGTTCCAGCATGAGGTCGAAGCGCTGCGCGCGGCTGGCCTCGGCAAGGGCGCCAACTCGCAGAATACGCTCGTCGTAGGCCCGGATGGCCCACAAGAGAACACGCTGCATTGGGATGATGAACTCGCTCGTCACAAGATCCTCGATCTGATCGGGGACATCTCCAACGCGGGCGTCGATCTCGATGCGCACATCATCGCGACGCGTTCGGGCCACGGCCTCAACATGGCGTTGGTCAAGCGCATCCTCGAAGAGCGCGAGCGCGAGCAAGAACAGGGCGAGGTGCCGAGCGATACCGGGCTCGAGATTCGCGACATCCTGAAGCTGCTGCCGCACCGCTACCCATTCTTGATGATCGATCGCGTGATCGAGTTGGACGGCTTCCAAAAAGCCGCCGCGATCAAGAACGTCACGATCAACGAGCCGTTCTTCCAAGGCCACTGGCCCGAGCAGCCGATCATGCCGGGTGTGTTGCAGCTCGAAGCGATGGCCCAGCTCGCCGGCGTGCTGTTGCTGCGCAAGCTCGAGAACACCGGCAAGCTGGCGGTGCTGTGGAGCATCGACAAGGTCAAGTTACGCGGCGCCGTGGTGCCGGGAGACCAGCTGCGGATCGAAGTCGAAACGATTCGTGCGCGGCCGGCCGTCGGTCACGTGCGAGCGCGCTGCAAGGTTGGCGGCCGATTGGTTGCTGAAGCGGAGCTGAAGTTCACGCTGGTCGACGCCTAGTCGCGCCCCCGAATCCGCGGGTTCGCCGTATGGCGAGTCTGCTGTCCTATGTCTGCCGTTCGATTCGGAGCCGTGCTGACGTCCTCCGAACGAGCCTGCCCGGTTCGCCACTATGTCTAGCGATAAGAAGATCAAGGTTGGCGTGGTTGGCGTCGGCCATCTTGGCAAGCACCACATGCGCCTGCTGAAGGGGCTCGATTGCGAGCTTGTTGGCGTTGCCGATCCGAGTGAGGAGGCGCGCAAGTTTGCCGAAGACACGCACCAGGTGCAGACGTTTGCCGACTACCGCGACCTCAAGGGCAAAGTCGATGCGGTGACGGTGGTGGTGCCGACGGTCATGCATCGAGAGGTTGGCTGCTTCTTCTTGGAGCAAGGCATCGACGTGCTGGTCGAAAAGCCGATTGCACGATCTGCGGCGGATGGCCAGGCCATCGTCGACGCTGCCAAGCGCAACGACTGCATCCTGGCCGTGGGGCACGTTGAGCGCTTCAACCCGGCCCTGCGCGCGGTGGAAGAGATCGGCAAGAGTGCGCGCTATATCGAGTCGCATCGCCTGGCGCCGTTCTCGTTCCGCTCGACGGACATCGGCGTCGTTTTGGATCTGATGATTCACGACCTCGACCTGGTGCTCGCGTTCGTCAAGAGCCCGATCAAGTCGGTTGAAGCATTCGGTGGTGCGGTGTTCACCCCGGCCGAAGACATGGCATCGGCGATCATCAAGTTTGAGAACGGTGCTGTCGCGCACCTGACGGCCAACCGCGTTGCGCTGAAGCCGATGCGCAAGATGCGCGTCTTCAGCAAGGAGGGCTACGTCTCGCTCGACTTCCAGAACGCACAAGGAATGCTCGTCAAGAAGGCCCCGGGTTGGGACTTCGAGAAGCTCGACATGAAGAGCCTTGACCGCGCCGAGATGGGGGACCTGTGGAAGTTTGTTTTCGACGGGCTGCTGCAGGTCGAAAACCTGCAGTTGGACACCGGCAACCCGCTGCTGGCCGAACTCGAAGAGTTCGTCAACTGCGTCAAGGATCGCAGTCAGCCGACCGTGCCCGGAGAAGAGGGCGTTGCTGCGGTCGCCGCCGCCGAGCGGGTGTTGGCGGTGATCGCTGAGAATCGTTGGGAATGACATTACGTCAGGCCCGATGCCGCGGCGTTTCATGCCCCGTTCTGGGGTGGCTTTTGTCACCGATTTGAGCCGGGCGCGCTCACGAGTCCCACTCCTTGCTTGCTAAGCGCGATACAGTGTCTACGTTCCCTTACGGGAGCCTCGCTCTGCGCTGCTCGCGCTTGCACGCGGGCCATTAAGTTGAACCGATGCACATTCGCCGGGCACCGATCCTGAGGGCCAGGCGGGATCAGGAGGCACAGCTGCTTGCGGCTGTGCCAGCCTCTTCCCAAATACCCCGGGGGGTGCCCACCTGAACCTAAGGGTTCAACCGGCCACCGTCGACGGCAGATGTGGAGCGAGGCCTCTCGTATTTTTGGCGGTGCAAGCCGCGCGGACGCGCCCGTTGGGTGCGCCTGTGGAGTGCGCCTGTGGCCGCGGCGCCGTCGCGTAGAATCACGTTGCCACCGGACGCTTGCTCGACTTCGCGCTCAGAACCGCTACCGTCGTGAGCTGACATAGACTCCACGGTCACACCCCCTCGGTCGGGGGTGGGAGTCTCGTCAGGCACTACGCGTTCCGAACGGGGCGCGTCAGCGGAGGTGGTTATGCGTCAGTTCGTGCTCGGTCTCATTGCGGCAGCACTCGCGTGGTGGGGTTACGACAAGTGGATCGCGAACCCGGCGCATGCCGGTGCGCCCAGCGGCACCAGCAGCGGCCAGTCGGTCGGTGGTGGCAACGGTGGCTTCGATGGCGCTGGCTTGAGCGAGATGCTGAACGGTCGCGGCAACAGCAACGTGGAGCCTGCAACGGGTTCGGTGTTGCCGCTCGATTCCGGAGCCGCGTCGAATGTCGGCGGCGACCAGCTCGCAGCCGACCTCGATGTGTTGTTGCCAAACGTGCAAACCGGTGACGTCGATGCGATCTCGCGGGCATGGCAAGCGGTTGCTTCGGGCCAACTCGGCCGCGAACACGATCGTGTCGTCGCGGCGCTCGCGCCACGCGGCGAAGAGTTTTCCAAGCAGCTGGCAGCGCTCGGCAACCACAACGCCTTCTTGCATAGCGCGGAAGGGCGCGCGGCCTCGGCGCGGACGTTGCAAGCGGCGATGGCGCTGCCGGATTCCGAAGCCGTCAAGGCAGGTTCGCAGTTGCTCTACTTGATGGCGCGCGGTCGCATCCTGCGTTCGGACACGACGGTTCGCGATGCGGTCGACAAGGCGTACCGGCAACATCTGATCCGCGTTGATCGCTGGATGTGCAACCCGACCAATGTCGCCGGCGCGCGCAGCTACACGGTGCAGAGCGGCAATCAGCTCGACTCGATCGCACGCAAATTCCGCAAGGATGGTATCAAGATCGAAGCGGGCACGATCGCCGTGCTC
>CAXBFC010000512.1:0-5269 GCA_963974725.1 uncultured bacterium
GAAGCCAGTGGTTCGGCGGAAGGCGCGCGCCAAGAAAGCTGTGACCAAGGTCCGCAGTGAGGAAAGCTAGGCGCAGGCAGGATTGATGATTGCTCAAGTAGAGCCTGCGTTTGACCCAGTCGTCGTCGGCTGGGTGATGGCCTGCATCGGCGTATTGCTGGTGGCGGTGCTCGCGCGCGAACTGCGCAACGTGCCGGCCAAGTTACTGGTGTTGATGATGACCGCGTTCGTCGACATGGCGGGCTTGTTCATCATCATCCCGCTGCTGCCATTCTATGTCGGGCGGTCGATCGTCAACGGCGAGACGCTGTTCGGCATGGAGCTGAGCAAGGGTTTGATGACCGGGCTCATCGTGTCGTCGTTTACCGTGGCGCAGTTGATCTCGGCGCCATTCTGGGGGCGCATTTCGGATCGCTACGGCCGCAGGCCAGTGATGCTGATTGCGCTGCTTGCATCTGGCTCGGCCTACCTGCTGTTTGGCTTCGCCGACTCGTTGATCTTGCTGTTGCTCTCGCGAGTTGTGCAGGGGGCCGGTGGCGGCATGGTCGGCGTCATCCAGGCCTACGTGGTGGATTCTGTCGAGCCAGCTCAGCGCGCGCGCGCGCTCGGCTGGCTGTCGGCATCGACCAATCTGGGCGTGGCGCTCGGGCCGGTACTCGGCGTCTTCGCCGTGAGCATGGCGGGCACCGACATGATGCCGGGCGACTCCGTTGTCGCGCTCGGCGAAGCGGCTCCCGGGGTCTTTGCGGCGTTGCTGTGTGTGCTCAACGCCGTGTTTGCGTGGCGTTACCTGAAGGAGAGCGGCACGCGTCAGCCAAAGAACCACAAGCGCCCTTCGGTACTCGCGGCAGTGTCGACGGTGGTGTCGCAGCCGAAGCTTCCGACCTCCCGCATCATCCTGATCTATGCGCTTGCGATCGGTTCGGCGCACGGCGTCATGCCGATGTTGGCGTTCTTTTTGCAGGATCGCTTTGCCGTCGACGAGGTCTCGATTGGCTACCTGTTCATGTACATCGGCTCGCTGTCGGTGTTCGCGCGCGTGTTGATTCTGGGGGGACTGGTTGATCGCTTGGGCTCCGTCAAGGTCTCGCGCATCGGCATTTGCTCGCTGTCGTTTGCGTTGCTGATGTTGCCGTGGGTCAATTCGATCGGCATGTTGGCAGTCGTGATCGCGTTCCAGCCGATCGGCATGGCGTTGACCTTTCCATGCTTGACGTCGCTGCTGTCGCGGCTCGTGCCGCAGACCGATCGCGGCATGTATATGGGTTTGCAGCAGACCTTTGCCGGTGTCGTGCGCGTGACTTCGCCGTTGCTGTATGGCCACGCCTACGATCTGTATGGTGAGGGTTCGCCGTTCTTGTGCGCTGGTGCGATCATCTTGGCGACGCTACTGCTTGGCATTGGCTTGCAGTCGGCGACGAATCCGGATCAGGCCAAGGAGAACGCGAAGTGATCCCGCGCCTGCACTTGTTCGAGCTCGAGGATCTTGAGTGGTTCCCGTCGCGCCTTCGCGATTTCGGCACCGACTACATTCACTTCCTCGAAACTCGCTTCAAGATGCACAAGTCGATTGTGCCGCTGCTCGGAGACGCGCTGCGGCGCACAGGCTGTCGCAAGGTCGTCGACCTGTGTTCGGGTGGCAGTGGACCGGTTGCCAACATCGCGAAGGACCTTGCCGGCGAAGGCTTGCACGTGCAGTTCACCCTGACGGATCGCTTCCCGAACATCGCGGCGTTTGAGCGCATCGTCAGCGAGTCAGAGGGGCGCGTGACCTACTCACGCGATCCCGTTAACGCCCTTGAGGTGCCATGCGATCTCGTCGCGTTTCGAACGATCTTCAACGCGTTCCATCACTTTCGACCTGATACCGCACGCGCGATCTTGAACGATGCGGTCGCAGCCGGTCAGCCGATCGCCATCTTTGAGATCCCCGAGCGCGCCTGGCACACGATTCTGCCGATGTTCTTGACGCCATTGGTCGTGTGGTTGACGACGCCGTTTATCCGGCCGTTCTCATGGCTGCGGCTACTGTTCACCTACCTGATCCCGATCGTGCCGATCTACAGCTTGTGGGATGGCGTGGTGTCCCAGTTGCGAGCCTATCGGGTCAGCGACTTGCTCAAGATGACCGAAGGCCTTGGCGAAGGCGCATACGAGTGGCGCGCTGGTTGGGCCCCGATCCCTTCGATTCGCGGCAAGGTTACGTGGCTGATCGGTTTGCCAACCAAGATGACGGCCGGCAACTGAGTCCCGTAGAGCCCGCTTTCCTTGCTGCGAGTTTGACTGCGGCGAGTGCAATCTGCGCCAATCTCATCGAGAGACGTTCGATTGGGAAGAATCCCAGCTGACCCCTGAGCCACCCTTGGCAACGTGCACGTGGGCTCGGCGACTGCAGTTGGCCTGGTTCGTCGCGATTGGGCGTCACCGCAATCGCTGGCCTTGTGCTTTAATGTCTCGATGCGTCATCGGGACCCGTTAACACCTGGATATGGAGTGCTCATTGCCTTGCTGCTGTCGGCTTGCGGCGGCGGTGGTGGTGGCGGCGATGCGGTGCCTGTCGTGCCTGTGGATCCCGTGGTTGGCGAACTGCTGATCGGTCCGACTGGCGGCAGCTTGATCATTGCAGCCGGTGTCGATGCCGGCTTCGCACTCAGCGTTCCTGCTGGCGCCGTGGCGGTGGAAACGCGCTTTCGCGTCTTTCGCGATATCGACAACGAGCAGGTGCCAAGCCTCTTTCCGGTTTATCGGATAGAACCGGAGTCACTCGACTTCAGCGCGAACCCGGTGTCCGTGACCGTGCCCGTCAGCGACGAGTTCTTGCCGGGGACTACGGATCTCACCATGTTCACGCGGGTCGATGCCGAGTCGCAATGGAACGCCAACACCAATACGACGGTGGACGTCACTGCTCGCACGGCTACAGCCGAAGTGACTCGCCTTGGTGAGTTCTTGGCGTGGCAAGGCAACTTGCATCGACTGTTCACCCAAGAGCTGCGCCTCTACGACCCGGCGGTGCCGGTGCCGGCTGAGTTCTTGAGCGGCACGCAAGTCGCCGTCGAAAACGGTACGATCCTGCGGACCATCGGCCAAGGCAGCCTCGCATCGTTCTGGAACTCATCGACGTCGCAGAACGTGCTGATCATTCACGGTGTGTTTGGTTCGCCGCTCGACTTCCTTGGCGACGAAGATCTGGTCGCCAATCTGAGCCTGACGCGAAGCAACGTGGTGCTGCTGACGTACCCATCGGCGCGCGGCATCGCCCACGCTGCCAACGAGCTCTACGATCTGTTCGCGAGCAACAAGAAGCCCGGCTTTGGTTGTTCGATCATTGGTCACAGCATCGGCGCAATGGTCGCTCGCTACATGCTTGAGAAGTCGGCGAGCGATCCGGCGCGGCGTGGCTATGTCGAGGGTGACGCGGCGTTGCAAGGTGTCGTCGATCAGCTGGTCATGCTTGGGGTGCCCAATGCCGGTGCCCAGGCATCGACATTGCCGTTCGCGGCGATTGAAGCGAAGTTGCCCGAGTCGGAGCGTCAGTTGCTGCAGGTTGGCCAAGACCTCAGCGAACAACCTGGTTCGTTGCCGTTCGTCATGAACGCCAGTTACGTCGACAACGCTACCCGTTACCACATCATCTATGGCGACCTTGGCAACGGCAGCGATGGAGTGGTCACGACTGCCAGTGCCTTGGCGTTGCCGCTGACGCCACCCGAGTCCGCGACGCTGTTTGTTGCAGCACACGATGCGCTGCATCAAAGCGCCACGTCGCTTGGCATTGCGGTTTGGATCGGCACGCTGCTGCAGGCGCACTAACTTCGTGCGCGTGCAGGCAAAGATCGTGCGGCTGCTAGCGGTGCTGCTAGTTGTTGTCGCGGCGATTGCCTTTGGGGTTAGCCAATTCCATGCGCCGGTTACGCCGCGCGCGGATTCTGCCGCCGACCCATCTCGCAGCGAACCTGTCACTAACGCCCAGCAAGCGGATCCGGTCGTCGATCTTGCGTTGCTGCGTGACGAGCAACTGGACGTTGCCGGTGACCAGAGTGACCAGTTCGAGGCGCGGCAGTTCGAAGTGCAGGTCTTGGCGCACGAGGCTGCGGGTGATGCTGATGTGCGAGTCGAGTTGTTGTTTGGCGAACGGGAAGACCTGAAGTCCGTAGCGCTGATTCTCGACCGCGCCGGCACTGCAAGATGGCCGAGCAGTAGCCGTGCGCCGCGACCGTGGTTGGTCGACTTCGCGTTTCCAACTGTCGGCGCGTGGCGCCAGAGTCTGACCGATGAGTCATTGCACGCGACATTGACGATGCCGCCGACCTGTGTGTTGGATATCGAAGTGGTTGAGCAGGATGGTCGCGTGACCAGTGACGAGTTGACGGTCGCCATCCGCTCTCCTCAGGCGTCGTGGCCGGGGAATCGCTGGCGACCGCTGGCCATGGTCGGCGGACGCGCCGAGTTGCTGGCCGAAGCTGCCGGCGAACGTATCGAACTGCAGATCCTCGGGGCGTCCGGTCGCAGCACCCAGTTCGTGTGCTTTGCTGCCGATGTCGCCGGCGCGCGATTACCCGTGTCGGTCCCGCTGCCCTCGGTCCGGGGCGTCGAGCTCGAACTACATGATTTGCCGAAGCCGGAAACTGCGCAGCACGAGTGGCTGGTGGCAGTGCACCCGTTGGACTCCGCGAAAATGAGCTGCCACCGCCTTCCTGGCCAGGATCGCGGGCAGCGCTATGTGTTCTTTCCACCCAAGCAGTCGCAGGCTACGCGGCCTCGCAATTCGTGGTTCGTCACCGCCGAGTGTGCCAGTGACCCGGGGGAAGTCTATTGGGGCGAAAGCAACGCAGCGAATGCGGTGACGATGCGTGCCTTCACCGTGCTGGCGGAGGGGCGCTGTGTCGACGCGAAGGGAGTCGGCGTGGCAGGCTGCCAAGTCGACTTGACGGCGGTCGGGCGGCGCGCAGTGCTGCACGTCGTCGTGACTGACAAGCACGGCAACTTCCGGATCATGGGACCGGCGCACGCGAGCTTCCCCTTGGAGGTCGTGCTTCACGGGACGACGGGCAAGAACCGCGTCTCTGCGTCACTGCCGCACCAAGGCATCGTGACGTTGCGCGTTGACCGCTGAACCGAAACGGAGCGTCGGTGAGGGAAGCGCCGATCAGGGGCGCTACGGTGAGGGGGACAACGCATTGAGTTGTCGCTGGATCTAGCGGCGGTGAGCGCAATGATCGTGTCGCCCCAGTGGCCGCGACACCTTGCAACTGACCCTCGAACAACG
>CAXBFC010000513.1:0-5250 GCA_963974725.1 uncultured bacterium
CTTGAGCACGTTGGCGGTGCGCTGCAGGTCGACGCGGCCGTCCATGCCGGCGCCGTGCTTGATGTTGTAACTGACCGCGCGAATCGCGACGTCGCGCGGCTTCGTTGGTTGCTGCGCTGCAATGCGCAGGGTGCTCAGCAGCGCTGCGTGATCCGAAGGAAAGCGCGGCTGGTGTTCGCGAATCACGCGCGAAGTCGTGGGCGTGACGGTGACGGATCGCGACTTGGCATCGCGATGGTAGATGAAGTCGATGCGGTCTTGCTGTTGCTTTGGAAACCGCGGCGTCCACGTGCTGTCGCGCAAGCGATCGATGCGCGGGTTGCACGCGCGGTAGGAGTCAGTGAAGCCGTGGTTGCTCAGGATCGCGCTGGTCGGCCACTCGATCACCGCGCCGTATTGGTCCCAGCCGATCTCGCCATAGTCGAGGTGCGACATCGAGTTGAAGTCGCCGGCAATGACGATCGGCACGTCTCGGTACTTGTCGGCTTGGAGCCGCGCGTCGATCGCAGTCCAGATCGCCTGCAGGCTGATGTGCGAAGCTTCGCAGGCCGCGAGCATCGTGTTGGGCTTGCTGGTATCGCGCGTTCCTTCCGCCCAGATCTCAGCCGTGTAGGGCAACCAGATCGAGTAGAACGCCAAGCGCGCCTTGTTCGGTAGTTCGACCAGCGCGCCAACGCACTCGAACTCTTTGTGCACCGAGATGTCTTCGAGCACTGGGTAGCGGCTGTGGATCGAGACGTTGGTGCCGCGTGGCTGGAAGTGGAAGCCGAGCCCTTGTGAGATCAGCTCACCCGAGCCGTAGGTCTCCTGCATCGCGACCAGGTCGGCACCACTGTTCTTGATGACGTCGATCACGCGCTTGGGGCCGACTTCCTTGCCGTCCTCGCGCCCGCCGTGCCAGATGTTCCAGGCCATGACGCGCACGTCGTTGGCGCCCGCTGGTTGTTGCGCACAGATGGCTGGCGCGAGCTGAATCAGAACGGCCAGCGCGGCGGCTGTTCGCACGAAGTGTAGGCAGTAGCGATGCATGGCAATGCACAGCCTGCCGAGTGCAAGGCATCAGGACCAACAAATGCGTTCGGAATGCTCCGGATTGTGGTTTGCCCAAGCGCCAATGGCACGGCGGCTCCAGCCGCGCGTCAGCTACGCATCAGGATCTGGCCCATTTGACACCGATGAAGGCATACCAGATCGAGTGGTGTGTTGTGGATTGGCACATCGGGGACACGCCCGTGCCGCGATGCGACACGGCACTCAAGCTGGTCGCTGTTTCGACCATCATGGAAGTAGCACAGCAATAGATCCGCAGCTCTGGAACTCCGCGCCAAATGGACATCTTCAGTATACTAGGCCTCGTATTCGCCTTCGTCGGCATCATCGGAGGCATGATCCTGGAAGGGGGTCACCCCGGCGAGCTGGTGCAGGTGACGGCCTTCCTGATCGTGATCATCGGGTCGCTAGGTGCGACCTTGGTCGCCACGTTGCCGTCCGACTTCGGTCAGGCAATCGCATCGTTGAAACGCTTCTTCTTGCCGGGCAAGTACGACTTTCACGGCTTGATGGAGAAGATCCTCGAACTCGCCAACCTCGCCCGTCGCGAAGGTCTGCTGGCGCTCGAGACCTACGCCAACAGCGGCAAGGGCGATCCGTTCTTGGTCAAGTGCTTGACGCTCGCGATTGACGGTAGCTCCGCCGAAGCGATCCGTGAAACGGTCGAGATCGACATGCACATCTGCGAAGAAGACCAGAAGGCGGGCATGAAGTTCTGGGAGTCGTGGGGTGCGCTGGCGCCGACGGTCGGGGTTCTCGGTGCTGTTCTCGGTCTGATGCACGTGATGTCCGTGCTCGATCAGCCCGCATTGATTGGTCCTGGTATTGCTGTCGCGTTTGTTGCGACGGTCTACGGCGTTGGCTTCGCGAACGTCATTTGTCTGCCGATGTCCTTCAAGTTGAAGCGGCACGTTGAGCACGACCAGTTGTTGAAGAGCATGGTGCTCGAGGGCGTAGTCGGCATCCAGAGTGGAATCGCCCCCGGCGCGCTACGCAGCATGCTCAAGGTCTACGCCGGCAGCCACGGCGGCGGCGGCGACGAGAAGAAGTGATCGCACGCGGAGTGATCCATGGGCAAGAAGCATAAGCACGAAGAGCACGTCAACCACGAACGGTGGGTTATCTCGTTCGCGGATATGATGACGTTGTTGTTTGCGCTGTTCGTCGTGTTGTACGCAATGGGCCAGACCGACCTCGAGAAGCTGAGGAAGCTCAAGCAATCGATTCGGTTCGCGTTCCACGTGTCCGGCGACGGCAAGACCCAGGACACTGGCATCTTCGACAATATCAAGGGGCAAGGCGATATCGAGGTGCCGGCGCCTTTGGTGACCGCGCAGGACGGTGCCATGCGCGAGTTCATGAAGGATGAGCTCAAGGACTTTGAAGAGCAGGTTGGCAAGTCCCTCGAGATCATTCTGACGGATGATTCGGTCTCGATGAGCGCGCCGTTGTCGGACTTCTTCGAGCCGGGTCGCCCCAACTCCATCAAGCGGAACATCGCGCAGATGTTGGATCGCACGATCGATGGCTCGTTGTCGTTTACGTCCTCGATTCGCGTTCGTATCGAAGCGCCGGAATTGCCGGTTGCTAAGCAACCCAACGGCACGGTGATCACGTCGACCGATATTGCGTGGCGACGATTGCGAACGCTCGGCAGGGCCGTGCGCAGCAACCCGCAGGTGCGCCCGAGCATGGTGTCGCACGAGTTCGCAGAACAGAACGAGAAGCCTGGCTCGCGCGGGGATTGGGAACAGCAGGCGCGGGTGTGGATCGTGTTCTCCAACACGCGTCCGGAAAACAGGTAGGCCAGCGTTCGGCGAGGCTGGGGCCTTCCCGGGCGACGATCCCTACGTCGTCAACATGCGCGCCAAGATGCCCTTCTGGATCATCGACGTACCTTCGTAGATCCTCAGTGCCTGGATATCGCGCCAGAGCCGCTCGACCGGGAACGCCGAGCTGTAGCCGCGCGCGCCATGCAGCATCACCGCCTGGTCACAAGCCGTCGCGGCTGCCTCGGTAGCATGCAGCTTCGCCATCGCAACGTCGGCATGCGTCTCGTTGCCTTGCAACCGTCGGCGGGCGCAGCGATGCACCAGCGCGCGGCTTGCGTGCAGGGACGTCAACATGTCTGCCAGGCGTTCTTGCACCATCTGGAACTGCGCCAGCGGCTGCCCGAACTGTTGTCGCTCGCTGGTGAACTTGACCGACGCCGCCAGCGCTGCGCGGTGCATGCCGACCGCGCCGGATGCCACGCTCAGTCGCCCGGAAGCGAGCCCGCCGAGAGCAATGCCGAAGCCCTTGCCGACCGGGCCGAGCAGCTCATGCTTCTGCACGACCATGTTGTCGAACGTCAGCACGGCATGGTCACTGCCGCGATGGCCGAGTTCGACGCCGTCCATCGGCTTGCGGTCGAGGCCGTTGCGGTTGGTGTCGATGACAAACGCGGTGATGCCCTTGCCCTTGAGCTTGGGGTCGACGGTCGCGAACAACAGCATGACGTCGGCGATGCCGGCGTTGGTGACCCAGTGTTTTTGACCGCTGACGCGATAGCTGCCGTCGGGTTGTTCGACGGCGTGCGTCGTTAGCGAGGCGACGTCGCTGCCGGCGTTGGGCTCGGTCAACGCGAAACAGCCGATGGCCTCGCCGCGCATCAGCGGTTGCAGCCAGCGTTGACGTTGCGCGTCGTTGCCGTTCTTGGCCAGGGTTTGCGTGACCAGGCCCGTCTGCACGGCGCAGAAGCCGCGCGCGTTGCCGCAGACCGCGCCGAGCTCTTCGTGTGCGAGTGCCAGTTGCAACGGCGTCCAACCGCCGCCGCCGACTTCGGTTGGCAATGGGCCACCGAGGATGCCGGCCGCACCGAGTTCGTCGACCATCGCGCGGCGGAACCTCGACTGCTCGTCAATGGCGCGCGCATGGGGAGCAAGCTTCTCGTCCGCGAAGGCGCGGATACCACGAGTGAACTGCGCGAGTTCCGCGTCGAGGTCGTCGTCCGGAAGCCACAGGGAGTCGTTGTTGATCGTGCTCATCGCGTGCTCAGAGTTGTTAGCGGCCTTGCCACTTTGGATCGCGCTTCTCGATCCACGCGTCGTAGAACTCGCGGTGATCGTGCGCCCGCAGCAATAGCGCTTGGGCCTGCGCTTCTTGTTCGATGGCCGCGTCGAGGTCCATGGGCCATTCGTGCCAGACCATCTTCTTGGTCATGCCGATGGCAAGTCCGGGGCCGGTCGCCAGTCGCCGCGCCATGGCGGTTGCCTCGTCGAGAACGGCTTCGGCAGCGACGACGCGGTTGGCGAGCCCAACCCGATAGCACTCCTCGGCGAGCACCTTGTCGCCGAGCATCAGCATCTCCATGGCGCGGCCGGTGCCGACGATCTTCGGTAGCAGCCAGGCGGCGCCCATGTCCGCGCCGGTCAAGCCGACCTTGGTAAACAAGAACGCGAACTTCGCCTTCTCGGACATCACCCGCATGTCGCTCGCAAGGGCCAGGACCGAGCCCGCGCCGGCAGCGACTCCGTTGATCGCTGCGATGATGGGCTTGTCGAGGCGCAGCATGTTGCGCACGACTGCGCCCGTCATGCGGGTGAACTCAAGCGTGCCGTTGAGGTCCTTCTCAAACAGTGGGCCAATGATCTCCTCGACGTTGCCACCGCTGCAGAAGCCCTTGCCCTTGCCGGTCAGCACGATTGCCTTGACCGACTTGTCGGTGCGCAAATCGACGAACAGCTTCTCGAGCTGGCCATAGATCGCGAACGTCAGTGAGTTGAGCGTGTCCGGGCGATCGAGCGTCAACGTCGCGACGCCGTCGTCATCGGTCTCTAAGTGGAAGTCGTATTTGGTCATGGCTTGCGGCGAGTGGTCCTGATTGTGGGAGGCTCCAAGGAACGAGCATCTGTTCGAGTCGTGCCAAGGTCAGGCGTTTGGATCGAGCAGTGAATAGGGCTCTGTAGTTAGCCGAATGGTCTAGCCGAGTTGTCTAGCAGAGGAACGCCGCGGGTTCGCGGTCCAGGTCGTAGATGCAACCGTCTGGCCGGTCGCGCAACAGCATGCATACCGCCGCGGCAACTTCGTCGCTGGTGTGCATGCGGCCAATGTTGTTTTGCGCGCCCATCAACGCCAAGGCGTCGGAGGCGCTGGTCTTGCCTTTCGCGGCGATGGCTGCGGCGGCCGAACGAGTGATGTCCGTGTCGACGAAGCCGGGAC
>CAXBFC010000514.1:0-5205 GCA_963974725.1 uncultured bacterium
ATGAAATCAACTGTCGGCTTGTCCAGCATCGCATCAGCAACACCGCCACCGCCATCAGCAACGCCGGCAACGACTCACCGATGGCGAGCACCGCGCGCATGACCCAACCGCTGCCAAACCGCCTGCCCCCATCGGAGTCGAACGGCATCGCAAAGCGGCCGCTGCGACGCGCCCAAACCCAATAGAGATGCAGCAGCGGCAGAGCCAACAGCAGCAACATCCACGGACGAGCAAACATCAGGCACCGCCTCCGGGCGCACCCGAACTCGAACCCGCGCCGACAGCAGGATTGCCAGGAGCAATCGGCGCGAAACTATCGGCGGTGACCTCCCGGTATGGACGCAGCAAGCTGGCGACGTCCACCGACTCCGGTGGCTCAGGTGCATGCAACCACGCTTCCACCTGACGCAGCAAAGCGCCGGCTTCCTCGTGCTTTCGAATGGCCATGATCGCATCGGCTGCACGCACCGAACCGAGATCCAAGCGAGCGCGCCAAAACGCGACCAACAGTCGTTCGAGCTCGGCCTTCTTGGCGTTGTCAGCATTGCCGGACGCAACGACCTCGACCAGCGGCCGCAAACGATCGGCGAGCGTCGGCGGCGCCGGCAGCGGTGCTGGCTTGGCCTTCCACTTGCGACCAACAAACAGGATCGCCAGCAAACCAACGCTCCACAGCACAATCGCCGCGATCTGCTCGGTGGTGTAGCCATCGAGGCGTGCCGCCGCGGCTGGATCAATGTCACTTGGCTCGAAGGCCTCAGCGGGCAGCAAGCTCTTCACCGTCACCTTGAGCGGCGGCAGCGCATCCATGGCGCTGCCATCCTTGCGCACCAAGAACTCGGCCAGGTCGTAGCGGCCTGGCTCGAAGCCAACCCACTCGAAGTCGTAGCGCAGATGCTCGCCGTGCGGCCACGCTTTGACGACGCGCACGATCACCTGGGACGACGTTGACGACGGGGCAGGCACAAGCTCCGAGCCCTCGATCACGACGCCCTCGACGTAGGCGCGCATGCCGACGGTCGCTTCGCGCTCATCGCGAGCCTGCGCCACCAGCATCGTCGCACCCAATACCAGGCACGACAGCAGGCGCATGGAATTGCGCATCATCGCCCACCTCCGGAGATCCCGCGCGAACGGAAGAACTGGCGCAAGCGCTGCAGGTAAGGTTGGTCGGTGCGAACCAACAAGTGGTCCACACCGCCGCGACGCAGTTCGTGCTCGATCTGTTCTTGGTTCATCATTCCGCGTTTGCCCCGCGCGACGAAATCGCGACCGGACTCGGCTTCTTTGGCTCGTAGGAAGCCGGCGCCCGGCAGCATGATCTCGGCTGGATCCTGCAACTGGATGACGGCGACTTCGTGTTGTTGCGCCAACAATGCAGCGGAGTGCACCGCACCCGGCTCATGCAGGTCACTGAGGATCACAATGATCGAACGGGCAGCCAGCGTCGGGCGCAGCTCGCGAATGCGACGCACCATCTGGGTCGGCTCGGTGAACGAGTGACGGCGCAGCCGCAGCAGCCACTGCATCACCTGGTCCTTGGCCAGACTCGGCTTGATGTGCACGTCCCGCGATCCGCAACCAATCACACCCACCGGGCTGGTTCGATCAAGACACGCCAACGCCAGTCCGCCAGCAACCTGCAGCGCCGTCTCATACTTGCTGCGCGCCAACGACGAAACCACCATCGACGCCGACGTATCGATCAAGAACCACGCCGGCAGACGCCGCTGCGCCTCGTATTCCTTGATGTGGTATTTGTTCGTGCGCGCGGTGACGCGCCAATCGATCGCCTTGACCGGGTCACCATCGAGGTATTGACGCGACTGCACGTAGTCGATGCCCGAACCGAGGAAGCGCGAGCCATCGAGACCGTAGGTCAAGTCGTCCGCCAAGCGCCGGATCGCGATCACGAACTTGCGCTCGGCCGACGGATGAATGGTCGGGAGCATTCCCGGCAGCGCGGCTTCGCGCTCCCGGATGCTCATGCCCTTGTCGGCACTGCTGTGGTCGGCGCCGCTCATTTGGCGACTTCGTTCAGGATCTCCTGCAGCACTTGCGCGCTCGTGTAACCGTCAGCAACGGCTTCGTAGCTGAGGCGAATCCGGTGCAGGATGACGTCCTCGGCGAGCGCAAACAGGTCCTCAGGAACCACGTAGTCGCGGCCGTGAATCAGCGCGCGGGCGCGCGACGCCTTGACCAGCGAGATACCGGCACGCGGGCTGCAGCCGAGCTCAAGCTTCGGATGCTTACGGGTGCGGTTGACGATCTCGACGCAGTGCTCGAGGAACGTCTCGCTGACATGCACTTCCTGCACGTCTTCCATCGCGCGCACCAACTGCTTGGCACTGCCCTTCTCCTGATCCCCGAGCACATCAAACTCGGTTCGAGCGACCGCGCCCTTGCCCTCGCGACGCACACCGAGCTTGGTGTTACGGCGCAAGACTTCGAGTTCCTCTTCGGGCTTCAGGTATTCGAGGCGGTGCAACAGCATGAAGCGGTCGAGCTGCGCTTCCGGCAGCTCAAACGTGCCAGCCTGCTCAACCGGGTTCTGGGTCGCAATCACCAGGAACGGGGCCGGCAACGCGAAGTTGTCGTTGCCGATCGTGACGCGACGCTCCTGCATGGCCTCGAGCAAGGCACTCTGCACCTTCGGCGCGGCGCGGTTGATCTCATCGGCGAGCAGCAGGTTGGTGAAGATCGGGCCCTTGTGGATGCGGAACTCGTGCGTCTTCTGATCGAGGATTTCACTGCCGACGATGTCGGACGGCAGCAAGTCGATCGTGAATTGGATGCGCGAGTACGACAGAGCGACCGTCTTGGAGACCGCCGCAACCAACAACGTCTTGGCCAGGCCAGGCACGCCCTGCAGCAGCAAGTGGCCAGAGGTCAGAAGCGAGATCAGGACGCGTTCGACAACGACGTCTTGGCCTACGACAACCATGCCGACGCGGGTCTTGATCTGGTCGAGGAACTTGAGCGTCTCGGTGAAACGAGGACCGGTGGTGGACGCAGTAGCGGGTGCAGACATGAGCGGGGTAAGCGGTAGAGGAGTTGTGTTGTGAATGTGAGGGGCGGCGTCGGTTGCGGGCGAATGCGTCGCAGCCGACACTTTGTGAGGATGGCCCGCAAGCGAATGACCGGCGAGCCGATGGCGGCTAGCTCGCCTTGCTCAACCAATGCTTGGCGATCTTCTCGAGTTCGAGATCGCCATCGCTCTGCTTGCCGAAGTGGCTCGCTTCGATGCGCTGCACGTCGTCATCGAGCTGCTCCTTCTGCGTGTCGGCCAACGGCGCGGTGCCACGAATCTTGTGCAGCAGGGCCAAGACCGAAAAGGCCGTCAGCTGTTCCGGCATGCGCAAAACTTGCTCGCTGGCTTCGGGCCCCTTGCGAGAGGCAGGGAAGAAGAACCAAACGAGGTAGGCCACCACCGACAGCGCCAACAGGACCCAAGCCCACGCCGGGTTGCTCGCAACGATCGAGCGGCGCAGTGCAACGTCGGCACTGACGGTCTCAAGGTCGGCATCGTTGTAGCGTTGGTAGACCGACGTGACGCCTTCGATCACCGGCTCGCCAAAGCGGAACTTGCCAGGCACGGCGCCTTCTTCGGGCTCCATCTTGACCATCCAAACGCGCTCGGTTTCGACCGAGTCCTGGTCATCCGAGAAGCGCATCACTGCAGCACCTTGGTCCTGGATGTCCTTGATGACGAAGCCCGGCGGCTCGAGATCGAGGAACGCTTCGAGGTCCGGCACCATGCCCCAGCTCTTCGCCTTGATCTCGAGTACAACCTTGCCCTCATCGATCTTGCGCTCGTCGAGCAACTGCGTCACTTCGAGGTTCGAGTAGGGACGCGCCTGCTGCGGCTTCGAGGCATCGACGACGACCGGCGACGAACCGATCGGCAGGATCGTGAAGCCGGACATGTCGTTGAAATCGAGGTCCAACTTCAACTGCGGGATGCGATCCACATGTGGACCGCGCGCCTGCAACAACATGTACGCATAGGGCGAGCGCTGCCATGCCGGATCATCGCTCTCCAGCGGCTCCATCTTTTCACTGTTGAACGTGATCGACAGGACCTCGAAGTTCTCGCGCAACGACGCGATCACCGACTCATGGAACTTGTCGCGGTAGTTCTCGGTCGGGCGCCCGTAGTTGTAGGGGTTGCTGCCGTCGTTCTGGTTGGTCGCGTATTTCTGGAAGCCACCGCTTTCGCGGGCGACTTGCTCGGAGTGCATGATGTCGACGCGCACTCCAAACGGCTCCGTGCCGATGGCCGTATCGCCGTCGACGACGACATCGAGGCGCAACTCGCCGAGCAGGTCCTGATAGTAGGCCCAGATCCTCTGGGCTTCTTTGGTCTGCTCGTTGTCACCGGTGATCTCAAAGCCAGCCTGCAAGTAGCGGAACTTGATCTGCGGCTTGACCGCCGACATACGCGTGAACAGCAAGTTGGCAAAGCGATCTTCGTGACGCTTGCGGGCCTTCTCAGGCAGGTTCGCCAAGGCATCCTTGATCAACCCCAACTGCGCCTTCGCGACGACGTGCGACTCGTCAATGGCACCGAGGTCGGCAGAACCGAGCGCCGAATAGAACCACAACGTGAATGGCAGCTCGGTCTCTTCGTTCGGCGTCAGACCGGGCACAACCGAGGCGTAGTGCTCGGCAGCCTCCTCGAACAGCTCAAATGCGCGCTTGCGCTCCGTGGCGAAGCCAGTGGCGTGACGCCGCTCCTTGGCGAAGTTGTTCTGATCGTGAAGCAACGTTGCGTGGGCAACCAGCAGCGCCCAGTGCTTGCCCTTGGACTCGACCGATTTCTTCGCAACCGTCACTGCCGTTTGGTAACCGGCTTCGACCTGGTCGAGCATCTGCTTCTGCGAACGACGCGTCTTGGCTTCCTTCTGCACCGCCGGCGTACGCCAAACAGTCGCAAGATTGGTGCGCATGCGGCGCAGCAATTCGCCCAGCACAACGGGGTCGAGATCGCCTACGTCGCCGAAGACACTTTCGATCGTCTCGATGCGGTAGACCTCGGCCGAGCTGTGCGCAGCGACGAACGCTGCCGTCAACAACTTCGGATCGACGCCGCCGATCGGCAGCGCGCGCAACCGCGCGACGTAGTCCTTCAGCTCGCGCAGGTTGCGCTCTTGCTTGCTGCGCGTCAACGGGATCGAGTTGGCGCGCGTCTCGAAGCCATACATG
>CAXBFC010000515.1:0-5205 GCA_963974725.1 uncultured bacterium
GCCAGCGAACAAGCTGTGCGACCGGTCGCGCTGAGCTTTGACGAACCATCGCGCGCGCCACAACTTGGCACGATCGACTTCGAGTCCATCGACGACCCGATTGCGCGCGAGACGATGCATTTCTGCAGTGACTTGATCCAAGCGGACCGCCAACGTGTGCAGCGCGAGGTCGGCATCCCGTTCTTTGACTTCCGCGATGGGGAGGTGCAACTCGCGCCGCTGCTGACCAGCGAACGCCGCCAGCGCGAAGAGCACGAGCAGTGGAGCCAGCAACACGGTCCTCGGCTGCTGAAACGGCCGTTGCGACAGCTGGCGAAGCGCTTGCCGATCGCTCGCGACTTCGAGATCGCGCTCGAGGACTTCCGTTCGGATCATGTGCCGCTGACCGAACCGTACCGCCAAGCACACGGTGATCGCCGCAAGCTTGGCCGCATGTCGCTGCGACTGCGCACCAGAGACTACCGCGACCCGATGGAGCTGGTTTATATCCATCCCTCCGGCATCCGCGTTGGCTCGAGCCAAGAACAAGGCAAGTTGTCGCTCGACTTTGACCTCAGCGAGAACGTCAACTTCAGCCTGCGTGCTCGCACCAACTATGCCACCGGCAAGTCGGGCATTCGCACCGATCTGATCTACCGCACGTCCGAGAACATGAGCGTGCACCTGGCCGCTGGCGACGACATGGACTTCTTGTCGACGTCGTCGCTCTACTCGCTGTTCGAGTCGCCGATGGATGGCTCCCCGGGCCTACTACTCTACGCCGTGCATACTTTTTAGCCGTTGCGCGGGCTGGCCATCGACATCGCGATTCGACGCCCCCAACATGCGAGGCAACATGCGACCCAACTTGCGAACTGAGCGCTGGTCGCCCGCCGCCATCGTGCTCCTGCTCGCATGCCTGACGGCCTGCACGATCCAGCCTGCCCCCAGGCATCCTCGACCGGCTCTGGTACGCACCCCGCCGCCGATCGAGACCCCCGAGCTGCTCGAGTTTGCCCAGCACGACAACGGCCGCAGCAATGGCATCCTGATCGGAGAAGGTGAAGAAGTGCGGTTCGAAATCCGCCGCGCTAGCAACTCAGTCGCTGCCGAGCCAACCCGCCCGATGGTTCTGCTGGTCCCGATTCTGGCTGGCGGCCGTGAACTGATGGGCCTGGTCGCACAACGGCTAGCGTCCTACGGCTTTGACGTCGCCTTCTGCGAGCGCGCTGGCCGGGCCTTGTCGCCACCACAACGCGGCCCCGAACTCGACGAACTGTTCCGTCGCACCGTTCTGCACCAACGCCTGCTGCTCAAGTGGCTGCGCAGCGCCGAGAACCCGCCTCCGGAGCTGCACGTGCTCGGGATCTCGATGGGCGGCATCATTTCGACGGTCCTGGCCGCCATCGACCGCGACCTCGTTGGCGTCGCCATCTGCCTCGCCGGAGCCGACCTCGCCAATCTGGTGCTGGTCAGCAGCGAAAGCCGTGTCCAAGAGTGGCTGCAATGGCGCCAGGAAACCGATGGTATCGGGCTCGACAGCCTGCATTGGGAGCTCATCCAGGCGCTGGAGCACGAGCCGGCGCTCTACGCTGCCAGCGTGCCGACCGAGAAGGTTCTGTTCGTCAGCGCGGCATTCGACACGGTCGTGCCCCGACGGAACCAAAGCCTTCTGTGGGAAGGGCTTGGCCGGCCCGAGCGGCTGGATGTACCATTCGGCCACTACAGCGCCGCGGTGGCTCTCGACCGGGTCATCGGGGCGGCGGCGGCCCATTTTCGCGCACAAAGCCGGTAGCAGCACCCCGGGCCCAGCCGATATCCGATGTTCAGATCGGAACTTGGAGCTTCCGCGACCCTTGCGCGTTGCTAGGCGCACCTCTTTGATCTGTACCCTACTTTTCTGAACGCTACCCGTAATTCGCCAATGTTCCTCCGCCTTGCCATGGCAGCGCCGCTAGCGCTCGCCGCCGCTCTCCCAGCCCAATTGACCCCGACGACTCCGGTCAAGCCGACCACGCCCGTCGTGCCTACTCAAGAGGTGCCCACTCAAGAGCCGACGCCGGCTGAGCGGCTCGAGATCCTCAAGAAGGAGAAGGAGCGTCTGCACCTCGAGATCAAGTTCGCTACCGAGCGCGTGCAACAAGCGAAGAGCCTGCTGTCCACCAAGCTGCAGCGCGGCAAGCCGGTATTCAAGTCGATCGATGCGGGCAAGCCGGCCAGCGCCGTGCCGATCGCACCGCCGCGCGTGCAACGCAAGTACGCGCGCATCGGCAACGCCGAAGAAATGAACTTCGGCGGCAACACGATGATGATCATGGTCAACGACCGTGCCATCTCGCAGGCCAGCTACGACGGCGTGATGGACTACCTGCGCGAGTCCGGCAACACAGGCACCGAAGAACTTCGTGCCCAACGCGTTCTGTTCGATCTGATTCGGGTCGAAGCCGTCGCAAGCCAGTTCCTCGAGAACGAAGGCGAGATCAAGCTCTCCGAGAACTTGGCGCTGCTAGAAGACGGCACCAAGTCGATGGCCGCTGCTGCCGCCGAGTTCGGCTCCGTGGCCGGCGCGAAGGAAGACGGCGCGGTGCAAGTCACCCGCAACTCAATCCTTGGCCCCTACTTTGAGTATGTCGCGTTCTCGACGCCAGTCGGCAAGATGTCGCGCCCGTTCCGCACTACCAACGGCTACGCCCTGATCAAGGTCGACAGCGTTGAGAAGGGCGCCCAGACGGGCCTCGACAAGGTGCTGTGCCACGTCGTGCAGTTCGCCTACTCACCCGATCAAAAGGTCATGCAGCAAGCCCAGTTCAAAGTGAACTCGGGTCAGGTCGACATTCGCGTTCGCGACCAAGCCGTGCTCGACCTTCTGCCGGCGCTGTTCAAGCCGCCGGTGGCGCGTGCGACGCCACTGCAACAAGCTCAGCAGCAGATCAAGCAGATTGAGACGCTGCTCAAGGAACTGGGCGACACCGACCCGGAGAAGGCCAAGATCCTCAACGAACAGCTGGGCAAGATGCGCCTGCGCGCCAAGCAGCTGGAGCAAGCCCAAGACACCCCGGACGCGGATCAGCTGGTTCCAGCCGTCAAGGGCAAGCTCGACACCGTCAAGCGCGCGCCGAAGAAGTAGCGCCCGAAGTAGCGCGCCGAAGTGGCGCCCGACTCCCGCCGACCGCTGGGCCCTGCAAAGGCCCGCTCGGCGCGCGCCAGGTCGCACCTCGCGGCGCGCACTTATCAAGGTTCGACCTTGAAAGGTACCAACGCAAACGGCGTCAAAAGCGCAACGAACGCCGCTCGCGCCGCCATTTCAGAGTGGCGCTGATCCGGCCGCACCGGTTCGCTACTGGCAATGGCAGCGATTCGTAAGAGCGGCGGTGTGGTGCCGTATTTTTGGCAAGGCAAGCTCGTCGACCCACGTGGTGACGAGTTCGCAGAACACCTCTCCCTGCAGCGGTTCCGCACGATCGAGAATGCGGCGAGTGAAGAGGTTTCGATCGGTTGGGTCACTCCCGCCGATCCCACCGGCGACAACTTCAGCCCCGAGGAGCTGGACGGCGGCATCGGCACGTGGCTGCGTTTCCGCATCGACAAGAAGTCGATGCCGATG
Source organism: uncultured bacterium (assembly GCA_963974725.1). Lineage (GTDB taxonomy): Bacteria > Planctomycetota > UBA1135 > UBA1135 > UBA2386. The sequence goes on from CAXBFC010000515.1 coordinate 3,584, forward strand.
AAGTGGCTGCAGATCCATCGCGACGCCGCCGAGAAGGCGCGCGGCAAGAAGATGTCCGCCAAAGAGCGCCGCGAGCTCAAGGACGATCTGATGGATCAACTGCTGCCGCGCGTGCTGCCGACGATCACGCTCGTCGATGCGCTGCTATTCGATGACCGCAAGACGGTGCTGCTGTTCGCAACCAGCAAGTCGGCGAAGGAAGCGTTCACGAAGTTGTTCTTCGAGTCGTTCTCCATCCAACTCGAACCGGCGGACCCGCTGCAGAGCGGCATGCGCTCCGACATCAGCGACGAGCTCAAGCACACGCTCGAACGCGTCAACCCGATTCGTTGGCCCAACACGACGCTCGATGGCGACAAACAGCGCGCGCCGATCTCGGACATGCCGCGCCCCGCGCCCAAGGTTGTCGAGAAACCGAAGGCCAAAGCGCCAGCCGGCGACGCACCAGCCGGTGACGTCGCCACAACGGACGTCGCGCAGGATGAGTCGCCACCGTTCGAGATCGACGAACCAGTGGCAGTCGCATCGTCGGAGAGTGAGTCGAGCAGTGAGTCGAGCAATGACACGTTCGTGGATGACATGTCCGCCGACGTAACGTCGACTGAGGACGCGCCGGAAGCAACCGCGGAAGCAACGATGGAGGAGCAACAATGAGTCAGGCCAACCAAGGCGTCGAAACCCACGGCTTTCTCGGCGAAGAGTTCCTTACCTGGCTCTGGTTCAAGTGGGAGACCGAAGGCGGCGAGTTCACCCTGTCCGGCGGCCGGATCGTCGGCATCGCGATCGATGACTTCCTGACCTTCGCCGCGCTTACCGAGGACGAGACCGAGCAGACCCTGCGTCGCGGCTTGCCAACCCGCACCGAAGAAGCGCGCACCGCCCTTCGCCAAGGTCACCGCTTGCGCAAAGCCCGCCTGTTGATCGCCGAGGGCGAACGCCAGTGGACCGCCACCATCGACGCCCCCTCGCTAACCCTCGGCGGCGTCAAGCTCCCCGAGGACGCCGAAGAGTGCGAATCCGAAATGGACCGCACCGCCGACCGCGCCGCCAACTGGCTCGCCCTCCACGAAATCGTGCAAGCCCTCTACCGCCTCTTCCTCAAGGAACGCCTCACCCCCGACTACCAGGGCACCGGCGCCGAACAACAAGCCAACTGGATGGCCCGCTAGAACCTGCGTACCGTACCCGGTTCAAACCACCGGCAATCCTGCCGCCTCACCCGCGGCAGGCCCCTGCCGGGGCCGATAGAACGCAACCAGAGCCGCATGCCCGAGAGCGGCGACGGCTTCCGCTAGAACGGGTTGCTCCGCCATCGCGCGCCGTGCAGCGGCAACATGAACGCGTGCGGTCTCGGCACTTCGCCCGGTTGCCTGGCCAATCTCCGAGAACGATTGGCCAGCGAGCCCGCATATCTCACCAGCGACGCAGGCAAGTGCGTCAGAATGGTCCGCAGACAAGGAAGACGACCGAGGTCCGCGCAGACGGGTCTGTAGACCCGTCGAGCAGACCGACGGAGCCCGCAACGCGGGCGGCAGGCAACGCCTGCCGTCTGACGACGGCTCCGGGCCATTCGGGCGTGCTTGCCAAGTTGCTGGTGGGATATGTGGGCTGCCCGCATATCT
>CAXBFC010000516.1:0-5173 GCA_963974725.1 uncultured bacterium
CATTCTGACGCACTTGCCTGCGCCGCTGGTGAGATATGCGGGCAGCCCACATATCCCACCAGCGACTTGGCAAGCCCGCCCGAATGCCCGGAGCCTTCGTCGGGCGGCAGGCCTTCGCCTGCCGCCCGCTTTGCGGGCTAGTTGACGGGCGGCGACGATGCGGCAACCTAGTCGTCATGCGTCTCGCCCTCGCCCTCAAGATTTGCCGTTGGAGCCTGTTGTCGTTGTTTGCCAGTGCTTCCGTGGCGCAGACGCCGGTTGTTTCTTGGGGTGGCGAGAACATGCGTCTCGCCGCTTCGAATGTGGCGCCCGTGTCCGGCGGTTGGCGACTGACGTTGACGATGAGCAACGACAATGGCGCCAGTGGCCTGCCGACTTCGTGGCGGCGGTGGTGGCATTGCGAAGTCAGCAACCTGGTTGCCGGCTCGACGTTGAACTTCCGTATTGCGAGTCCTGGCTACAGCGATGCGATCCTGCCGGTGTGGGCGCTGTCGACGGATGGCGTCAACTTTGCGGACTACGTGCGCATGCCGACGAGTGCCGTGCCAGTGACGCAAAGCGGCCAAGAACGGTTTGCAGTGCAGGTGCCTGCCGGCGTCGTCGCGATGCGCGTGGCGAAGTACTTTCCGTACACCGTGACCCGCAAGAATCAGTTGCTCGCCAGTCTCGCAGGCGAGCCGCGGGTGACCAGCATCGTGTCGCTAGGCAATTCGCAGCAGGGTCGACCGATCGAGAAGATCCAACTGACGGACAGCAGTGTTCCGGATACCAACAAGGAGCGCATCTGGATTCACGCGGGCGTGCACCCGGCGGAGACGACCAGCTACTTCGTAGTCGAAGGTTTGCTCGATTGGCTGACGTCCGGCGATCCCTATGCCGAGGTGCTGCTCGACCACGCGCTGATCGAGATCGTGCCGATGGCCAACCCCGACGGCGTCGTGCTTGGCAACTATCGAACCAATGCCAATTCGGTCGAGATCGAGTCGCAGTGGAGCGCTCCCTACAACTCGTCGCAGCCCGAGGTCATCGCCTTGCGCACGGCGATCGAAGGCTACATGGGCACGGTTGCATCGCCGGGCAGCAACCCGATCGGCATCCTGCTCAACCTGCACAGCACGCACAACACTTCGTATCCGTTCCACTTCCAGCACGTCGCCAACAGCAACTGGTCGCCGGGGTGCACGAGCTGTGGCGTATTGCCGATCGTCAATCAGGTCGAGGGGCAGTGGGTTAGCAACTTCGAGGCGCGCAGCCCGTTTGTGGCGATCGGTTCGACGGCATCCAGCAGTCTTGGCTCGCGCCCGTTCGTAGAGTCGATGTGCCACGACCGCTGGACGTCGGTCAACGGTTGGCTCAATGCTCCGAACTTCGAGCAGCCGGTGATGGCGATCACGTTCGAAGGCACCTACGGCCGTGGCCCGGATGGCGTGACCTGGAATACGGAAGCGGACTACCGGCAGTGCGGTGCGGACATGGGGAGGGCGTTGGTGGATCAGCTGGGCTTGGGGTTGACCGCCAGCTCGATGACCTACGGCGCATCGTGCGGCACGGCGCTGCTCACCGGCTTGTTGGTGCCGCAAGCTGACGGCAGCCACGTTGCGAACCTGGCGGTTACTGGGGGCGCACCGGGCGGGCTCGCAGTCCTGGCGGTTGGCAGCACCCAAGTGTTGGTGCCTTTCCCCCAACCCTGGGCGAACTGCACGCTGTTGACCGCACCCGCTGCCACCGCGGTCTTGCTGCTGAATGCCGGCGGGCTGGCGGTCATGCAGGTGCCGGTTCCGGCGATCCCTGGTTTGGCTGCCTATCTGCAGGCGGTGTCGATCGACGCCTCGCTCAACCTCGAGTCGAGCAACGGCCTGGCGATCGAGAACAACTACTAGTCACCTGCCAGCGGCTTGAGTTGTCGGATCGCTGCTTCGCAACGGGCGGGCGGGCCGCTATCCTGCACGCGGTGAGCTATCGCGTCGAATTGCCGGTCTTCTCAGGGCCGATGGACCTTCTGTTGCATCTGGTGAAGCAATCGGAGGTCGACATCCATGAGGTCTCGATCGCGCCGATCCTCGCCGACTTCTTGTCGCACTTGAAGGTGCTCCAGGAGTTGGACCTGCACGACATCGGCGACTTCGTGGTCATGTCGAGCACCTTGATGGAGATCAAGTCGCGCGAGTTGTTGCCCAACGAGTCGGTCGAGATCGAGGAAGAACTCGATCCGCGCGATGACCTGATCCGCCGTTTGCTCGAGTACAAGCGCTACCGCGACCTGGCACGCGAATTGGATGCGCGTTCGGGCCGTCGTCAACGCCAGAGCAACCTGGTGATGCCGCAGCCGCCTGAGTTGAAGTCGTCCGAGGATGAAGACTTGCTGGATCTCGGCGAGCTCGGCGTCTGGGACCTGACGGCCGCGTTTGCCAAGCTGCTCGAAGAGGTCGGCCACAACCAGTCGATGGAAGTCGAAGTCGAAATGCGCGACGTCGGCTACTACACGCACGTGCTGCTCGACACGTTCAAGAAGACGCGTCAAGTGAAGTTCTCGGAGGTCTTCGACAAGAAGGAAGGTCGCTACGGCATGATCGGCACGCTGATCGCGCTGCTCGAAATGATGAAGCAGGGCTACCTGCGCGCGCTGCAGGAGAACTGCTTCGATGAAATCAGCCTCGCCTACATTGGTGAGGATGACGTCACGGCGGATCTGATTCTCGCCGGCATCACCGCTGAGGAGATGCGCGAGGATCAAGAGAAGGCTGCCAAGGCAGCTGCGGCGGCGGCGGGCAGTGATCACGAAGATCCAGACGAAGATCTAGATACTAGTGACGAAGACGCCGACGCCGAAGACTCCGCCGAAGACGCCGAAGACGCTGGTGACGAAGGTGCTGACGGCGAGGATCTGGCGGTTCACGACTTGGCCGACGAAGCCACCGAGAGGGAAGGCCTCGATAAACCAGCCGCTGCCCAGGATCACGACGGCGAACCAGCCGACGACGCGAGCGCAGAGCTCGACGTCATCGCGGGTGTCGACGAGCCGGCCAAGCGAGCAGACTCAGAGCCCACTGCCATGGGTGATCAGGCCGCGACGATGGGCGGCGAAGCCTGAGCCGGAAGGCGTCTCGCTGTGATGCATAGGGCCGCCGCTCGCCGCTCCCCTGACAAGGGCAGTTCGGGGTGTGCTTCTTGCCCGGGTTGAGCCGATAACACCCGTCTCGACCGCTGCCAGTTACTTTTGATTTGGCTCCGCCTGCCGGACTGCCACAATCCTTCGGCCGTGTTCCACGCGGCCACGCCTCCACCATGCCTGTATCGCCAAGATCCCTACTCGCTGGCATCTTCTGCCTCGGCCTGTCCATCATCATGTTCGAGATCGCGTTGACGCGCGTGTTTGCGATCATGATGTGGCACCACTTCACCTACATGGTGATCTCGATCGGCTTGCTCGGCTTTGGTGCTTCCGGCAGTCTGCTGACCGTAACGCGGTTGGGTGAAAAGAAGGGCACTGCGGAGCGCGCCCTGGTGTGGACCAGTATCGGCTACGGCATCAGTGTCGTGTTGGCGTTCTGCTTTGCGACATTTGTGCGCATCGACAGCTTGTCTGTCTGGCAGAAGCCCGAGAACCTGCTCGCGCTGTTCTTGATCTACCTGATCATCTTCGTGCCGTTCTTGTTGGGCGGGCTCGGCATCGGTCTGGCGCTGACGCGCTTCGTCAAGTCGGTCAACAAGCTGTACTTCTCGGACTTGGTAGGGTCGGCTGTCGGTGCTGGCTTGAGTGTGTTGTTGCTCAAGTGGTTCGGCGGCTCCGCAACCGTTGTCTTTGCCGGCGCGTTCGGATTGATCGCGGCGTTTTGCTTCAGCTTCACCACGCCCAAGCGCTACCTGGTGCTGAGCGTACCTGGCGTGCTATTGGCGCTGTTGCTGGTGCTCGGGTTTACCGGCGCCTTCGGGTTCCCCAAGATCAACTGGCGGGTTCCCTACGCGGTAGGCAAGGAAGCGGCGATCGCTGAGGTCCTGCTGCAGGAAGCGAAGCAGAAGGGGTTGCTGGGCGATCAGAGCGCGGAGCTCGTCAAGTTGCATAGCGCGACTGCGGAGGTTGAGGTCGGGGCGAGCCTGCTCGGCGCACCTATGATCGGCGGCGACATGGGCCTGATCGACAGCATGCAGATCGTGGCGCGCTCGGTCGGGCAAGATGGCGCGGCGCCGACGATGCTCTACGAGGGCGCTGCGAACCTCGAGAAGTTCCCGTTCCTCGATGACACGCAGGCAGCATCGGCATACGTCGCGCACAAGGCGTCTGGTCGCAAGGATCAAGACGTCATGGTCATCGGAGTCGGTGGCGGCGTCGACGTGCTCGTCGCGCTGGCGAACGGCGCCAAGCACGTGACGGCCGTCGAACTGAACACGGCGATGATCGAGATGGCCACCGTGCGATACGACGAGTATCTCGGCGGGCTGTTTACGACCAGCCCGCTGGCGAAGCAGATCAACCTGGTCAACAGCGAGGGGCGCGCGTGGTTGCGGTCGCACGATGACAAATACGACGTCATCCAGATGAGCGGTGTCGACTCCTACACGGCATTGAGTGGTGGCGCGTACACGCTGTCTGAGAGCTACCTCTACACCGTTGAGGCGGTGCAGGACTTCTACGAGCACCTGAACCCTGACGGGATCATTTGCTATTCGCGCTTCATGCAGCGTTCGCCCAAGGCTGCGCGCGAAACGCTGCGCCTGGCCAATATCGCCTGTGAAGGCCTGCGCGCCGCTGGTGTGCCCAATCCTGAGAAGCACATCTGCGTGATGCGCGGTGGTGGCGATTGGGCGTCGACGATGATCAAGCAGAGCCCCTTCACTGAGGTGGAGATCGGAGCACTGCGTGAGTTCGGCCGAGTCGAAGCGTTCGTCGGCCTGATGTACAACCCGCTGCTGGCTCGCGATGGTGAGATCGTGCCGGAGGCATCGCACTACGCGACGTTCCTAGCCAAGATCGAGCGCGGCATCCGACGCGCGGCGCCGGCCGAGCCCGACTACCAAGAAGCCGTGTTGGCTTGGTTCGCGGCAGCCGCTGAAGTTGCCAAGGGCAAGGCGGTTGGACCGGAGTTGTTGCCCGAAGGACTGCGCGTCAAGCCGGTCGCCAAGGTCATGCTCGCTGGCTTGACGGCGCAGGAGCCGGCGATCCGGTCGCAGACGA
>CAXBFC010000517.1:0-5171 GCA_963974725.1 uncultured bacterium
TGACCAACAGTTCACAGCCTGCGCCGAAGCCGAAGGGCTGCAGGTTGACCGGCGGCGCGGTGCTGGTGAGTCCGAGGATCATGATCGAGAGCGAAACGCTCGGATCCAGGTTGGTCGCGTCGAGCAGCAGGGTCTCGCCAAGCTCGGGCGTGTTGGCAGCCGCCAGGTCCGGGGTGCCAGCGATACCAGTGCAGCCAGCGCCAAACGCCGTTGCTTCGGCGAGGGTGCCGATGCGCAGGTTATCGACCAGGCCGAAGCTCAGCGCCGCGTTGTCGGAGACCGACGAGAAGATGTCCATGTAGCCGATCGTCACCGAGCCGTCGGTCGTGAACGGCAAGCCGATCCCAGCGTCCAGCGTCGAGATCTGTAGACCGTCTACCCACCAACTGACCGAGGTCGCGCCAGCCGTGCCGCCATCGGCGACGACGCGCATTTCGACTTCATGCCAGGCGAAGCCGAAGGACCCGCCGCCCGAGACGCCGGTCTGCTGCGCGAAGAACGCGCTCTGCAGTGCGCCAACGTCGACGCTGCCGAACTGGGCGTAGTAGGGGTCGCTCGCATTGTGGGCGCCGCCGCCGGCGCTCGAACCACCGGCGTTGAACTGGCCGCTCTCGGCGAACTGCTCACCGCCGTCCTTGTAGCCGCGGTAGTCGCGCGAGGAGCCGCCTTCGCCCGTTGCCGCGAACCAGCCGCCGGAGCCCGACCCGCCGATGTTCGCAGTCGTGGTGTCGCCACCGACGCCCATCGTGAGGAACTCGGTTGAGCCGCCGCCGCCACCAGGGAACGGACCGTTCGCATTCACCCAGGCGTCAAACTTGACGACGTAGTTGCCGCTGAACGGCACGACCGTGTGAAGGGTAACCGCGTGGGCGGCGCCGGTCGTGACGTTGGCCTCCATCTTGAGGCCCAGAGTCGTGCCATCCGTCGTGTTGGGAGCAACCGGAATGCCCAAGACACTGTAGTCGAAGGCGAACGTCGCAACCGCGTCGCCCGTCTGTGGGATCGTGTACAGCGCCGAGGTGTCGGCGTTGAAGTCGTCAACGTACTGCGCGCAGAGCGTCGAGGAGAACAGCGCCCCGAGGACGGCGGCGTGGAGGATTCTGGAGTTCATGGTGATGTGATAGATGGGTGGAGGTGAGGGCTAACAGCCCAAAACCATTGAGGTTGCGGCGCAGATCACCGTAACCCGCAGGCGACAATCCCATCCGCAGGACGCCCCGTCAAGCCACCCACTTCGGCCACCCCGGGGACCCAAGGATCCCGATTGCGCCGACAGCTGCCCGCATCCCGCGACCATGCGTCAACTCGAAGCCGGGGGCTGACATCTCCTTGCCATCGACACTTTGGAACCGATCCACTCGCCTATGATTCGCGCCGGCGTACGGCCTGGTTATGCGGACGCAACTCCCGGCACTGCGCGGTGACGTGAATGGTCGCAAGCTCGGTCGCACCCGACGTTGCGGCGCAGCGGCTCAGTCGAATGCTGGGCAACCATTGCCGCTCGGCCACACGGTCCAAGTTCGACGCGACCATGTTGCTCGCCGTTCACGTCGGCAGAGGCATTCCGGCAGAGGCGTTCATATCGGGCAAGCACGCCGGTGCTGGGATTGCCGCCGGCGGCCCCTCAGCCTTCGCCCGTCACCACGACCCCACCACCGAGCGCCTTGTAGAGCGCGATCAAGTTGGTGGCGACGGCGGCATCACTGCTGGCTAGATCGTCGTCGATCGTTGCGGCGATGCGCTCGGAGTCCAACACGGCTTGGAAGTCACTGAGGCCTTCGCGGTACTGCGTCTGCGCGAGGTCGACGGCGCGGCGAGCTTGGCTGGCGGCGCGCACCAACGACGCGCGACGCACTCGTTCGCGAGCGAAGTTGGTCATCGCGTTCTCGGTCTCCTCGATCGCCAGCAACACCGTCTGTTCATAGTAGACCTGTGCTGCTTCGGCGCTGGCTTCGAGCGACTTGATGCGATGCTTGAGGCGACCGCCATCGAACAGGTTCCAGCGCAGCGACGGGCCGAAGCCGCGAAAGTCGCTGCCGCGCGTGAACACCGAGCCGGCATCGTTGGCGGCCAGGCCGATCTGGCCCGAGATCGCGAACGTCGGGTAGCGATCGGCTTCGGCCATGCCGATGCGGGCGACTTCCGCAGCAAACTGGCGCTCAGCGCTGCGCACGTCGGGACGGCGACGCAGCAAGTCTGCGGGACCGCCAACCGCGATGTGCTCGGGCAGGGTCGGTAGCGGTGCCGCGTTGCGCAGCGACTCGGGCAGTTGCTGGGGAGTACCGCCGAGCAGAACAGCGAGACGATTGAATGCCATGCTGGCCGCGGCTTCGAGTTGCGGTAGCCGCGAACGGGTTGTCTCGACGTTGGTCGCCGCTTGCGCAACATCACGTTCGACCACCAGGCCGGCACTGAGTCGTGCCTCGACCAGTGCCAGGGTCTGCTGCTGTAGCTGCAGGTTTTCGGTCGCAATCGCCAGGCGACGTTGCGACGCGCGCAAGTCTACGTAAGTGCGCGCCACTTCGGCGGCGACACTCAATGCCGCAGCCTGCAGATCGTAGTTGCTCGCCAACAGGTCCGCGTCGGCCGCTTCGATCGAACGCTGCACGCGCCCCCACAGGTCCAATTCCCACGCCGCATCAAAACTCAATGAGTGCACGTCGGTCCGTGGAATGAACGCACCGAACGGTGTGTTGCGACTTTCCTTGCGGTAGTTGTAGCTGCCGTTGGCGTCGACCGTTGGCAGTCTGCCAGCGGTGGCGATGCCGAGCTGCGCACGGGTCGCGACGAGTCGCATCAAACTACCGCGCAGATCGAGATTCTGATGCAGGGCGCGGTCGACCAGTTCGTCGAGAATCGGATCGCCGAACTGTTGCCACCACGCGGTATCGGTGGCCGCATGGATCGGCTCACGCGCCAGCCCATCGGTGGGTTCCGCCGACCAAGTCGTCGGCAGCGCAAGTTGCGGCGACCTGTAGTCGGGGCCAACCGTGCAGCCAGCAAGCAACGCCAGCAGCAGCGCGGGGCGCGAGAACGCGCGTTGACGTGTCGAGAAGCCAGGTGTGGAAACGATCATGACGCGAACTCCGGAGTCGGTTCGGTCGCAGCAAGCGACTCAAGCAGCGGTTCCTTCGCCTTTACTTTCGAGCGGTCCGCGGCGATCAACAAGTAGAAGACTGGCACGACGAACAGCGTGAAGATCGTGCCGAGCAGCATGCCCGTCACCAACACCATGCCGATGCTGTTGCGTGCCATCGCACCTGGGCCGGTGACGAACACCAACGGCAAGTGGCCAAAGATCGTCGCTGCGGTCGTCATCAAGACGGGCCGCAATCGAGTTGAGGAGGCTTCGCGCAGCGCGTCGAACTTGGTCTTGCCTCGCTCTTGCAGAGTGTTGGCGAACTCGACGATCAAGATGCCGTTCTTGGCTACCAGGCCGACCAGAGTGATCAGGCCAACCTGCGAGTAGACGTTGATGGTCGTCCAATCGATGTAGGAGAAGATCAGCGCACCACTGATGGCCAGCGGCACCGAACCAAGCAACACGACCAGTGGATCGCGGAAGCTGCGGAACTGCGCGGCGAGCACCAAATACACCAGCAAGATCGCGAAGCCGAGGGTCGTGACCAACGAGCTGCCTTCATGGCGGATCTGGCGCGACTCACCGGCGTAGTCGATGGACACGCCAGGGCCGGCGATCGCAATCGCTGCGTCTTCGAGCACCCTCAGACCTTCCTCCTTGGTCACCCCGGGCGCGACCCCGCCGTAGATCTTGACGGCATTGCGCTGTTGGAAGCGGTTCAGCGTGCGCGGTGCGGCGAACGCATCGATGCTCGTGAATGCCGACACCGGCACCAAGTCGCCCTGCGGCGTCTTGATCTTCAGATCGAGCAGCGGGCCGACCGTGGCGCGGTCTTCTCGGCTGATCTGCGGGATCACCTTGTAGCTGCGGTCGAAGTAGTTGAAGCGGTTGACATAGCCGCCGCCGAGCAGCGCGCCGAGCTCGCGACCAACGCTCTGCAGATCCATGCCGAGGTCGGCGACGCGTTCGCGGTCGATCTTGACGCGTGCTTCGGGTCGGTCGATCTTCAAGTTGGTATCGACAAACTGGAACTTGCCGCTCTCAAACCCCTTGCCGACCACGGCCATCGTCGTCTGCAGCAGGTCTTCGAGTGGCTGCGAACTCTGCAGCACAAGCTCGACGTCAAACTGCCCAGATGTCGGCAGCGGTGGATCGAGTCGCGGGTAGGCCGTCACACCTGGGATCTGCGAGACCATGCCGAATAGCTGGCCGTAGACTTCCTGAGTCGAGCGTTCCCGCTCTTGCCAGCCCTTCGCGGCCATGCCGCCGAAGCCACCCCAATTGGCAACGAGCGACCACATGAAGCGAGCTTCAGGCAGTTGTTGCAGCACGTCGCTGACCTGCCGCGTCGTGCGATCCACCGCTTCGATGGTCGCATCCGGCGCAACCTCGAAGAACATGCTGATGTGACTCATGTCTTCGGTTGGCGCCAGTTCGCGGCGCGACTCGGTGTAGAGCGGCCACGCGGCGAACGACACGAATAGCGCGACGGCGACGATCACCCAACGAATCCGCAGAGCGACGTCGAGCATGCGTGTGTACACGTTGCGCACCTTGTGGAAACCGGCATCGACCCACTTGGTCAACTTGGGTTGCTTGCCGTGCGGACTGACCATCCAGGCACTCATGATCGGCGAAAGCGTGATCGCAACCAGGCCCGACACCAACACTGCGGCGGCGAGGGTGATCGCAAACTCCAGGAACAGCGCGCCGGTCAAGCCACCTTGGAAACCAATGGGCGTATAGACCGCGGCCAGCGTGATCGTCATCGCGATGATCGGACCGACCAGTTCGCGCGCCGCATCGGCCGCTGCCTGCAGGCGCGACTTGCCCATGCGCACGTGACGCTCGACGTTCTCGACCACCACAATCGCGTCGTCAACAACCAAGCCAACCGACAGCACGATCGCCAGGATCGTCAGCAGGTTGAGTGAGAAGCCAAACGCCGACATCACGATCGCAGCTCCGATCAGCGACACGGGCATCGCAACCAGTGGCACCAACGCGGTGCGGATCGAACCGAGGAACAAGAATACGATCAGGCCCACGATGCCGATCGTCTCGATCAGGGTCTTGGAGATCACCCTCG
>CAXBFC010000518.1:0-5165 GCA_963974725.1 uncultured bacterium
AGCGATGAAGAAAGACAAGAAGAAGGACGATGCGAAGAAGGCCGACGCCAACAAGTCCGCCAAGAAGGTCGCCGAAGCCACGGCCAAGAAGACCTCTGCCAAAAAGGTCGACGAGAAGGTCGCAATCGACTTCGACGGGATTCACGAACGCCTCCACCGTATCTCGATTCGCAACAGCCGAGAAGGCGGCCTGATCTGGTCTCCGGATGGCAAGACGCTCGCGTTTTCCGCAACCGTCGCGTCGAAGTCCGGCTTCTACGGCGTGACGTTCCCCGACCCGGGGGCACCGAAGCAACTCGCGTCGCGCGGGCTCTCGCGCGCCACCTGGCACGCGAACGGCAACGAGATCGTCGGACTCAGCGGCGGCAAGCCCGCGGTCCTGAAGGGCGGCAAGACACTTGAGACGTTCGGCTTCTCGGTACGCCGCACACGTGACTGGTCTGCCGTGCGCCAGATCACGTTTGACCAAGGCTGGCGCGCCATGCGCGATCGCTTCTACGACCCAGACATGAACAATCGCGACTGGGATGCGATCCGCGGGAAGTACCGCCCGGTCGCGGCGCAGTGCCTCGGGCAGCGCGAGTTCACCGACCTGATGAACATGATGCTCGGCGAACTCAACGCATCGCACATGGGACACAGAGGCGGCAGCGACGCGCTACCGCGCACATCCGGAGGCAGCAGCTGGGCGCCGACGACCTACCACCTAGGCCTGCGCTACCAGCTCGACCGTCCTGAGAAGGGGCTCGTGGTCAGCAGCGTGATTCCAAACGGTCCCTGCGATCGCAAGCGCAGCAAAGTAGAGGTCGGCGAGACGCTGCTCGCGATCGATGGCACAGAGATCACGCGCACCACGGATATCGACAAGCTGCTAACGATGGATCAAGCGCGCGACGTCGTGCTGACCGTTGCTGGCCAGGGTGGCAGCGAGCGCAACGTCACCTTGCGGCCCACTCGCTCGGTTGCCGGCCTGCTCTACGATGAGTTCGTCACCAACAACCGCAAGAGGGTCGACGAGCTGTCTGAAGGCAAACTCGGCTACCTGCACATTCGCGGCATGAACATGTCGAGCTTCCGACAGATGGAGGAAGACCTCTACCACGCCGGCGCCGGCAAGCAGGGCCTGGTCATCGACGTGCGCTTCAACGGCGGCGGCAGCACGACCGATCACGTGATGACCATGCTGACGCAACCAACGCATGCGATCACCAAGTCGCGTGGCAGCAGCGAGGGCTACCCGCAGGATCGCAAGATCTACGCTTCATGGACCAAGCCAATTGTGCTGATGTGCAATGAGCATTCGTTCTCCAACGCCGAGATCCTCGCGCATGCCATCAAGCAGGTCGGTCGCGGTCGCGTCGTCGGCATGCGCACGGCCGGCGGCGTGATCTCGACTGGCTCGGTCGGGCTACTCGACGGCAGTTCGGTTCGCATGCCGATGCGTGGCTGGTATCTGGTCTCCACCGGTGAGGACATGGAGCTCAACGGCTGTTCCCCGGACATCGCATTGTGGAACCACCCGATGGGTCAGGATGAACAGTTGCGCACTGCGGTCGCAGCGCTCGCCGAGGACGTGCAGAAGGAGAACGCCAAGGGCCACGTCAAGATCGTGCCAGCGGCGAGCAAGCGTCGCATGCAGAAGCGCGCTACCGAAGCGAGCGGCCAAGGCCGTCGCTAATCGGTCGCTCACGGATCGATCGCGACCTCCCGAATCTGCGCTCGTTCCGTCCTCGCGAGGATCACAGTTCACGGCCGGCAATCGCCCCCGAGGAGGCCGCCGTCAAGTCGCATTCGCACTCCTCGGCGCGCTACTGCTCGGTTCTTGCGCCGCTGGCCCGCAGGAGCTCAGCAAGCCGGTCGACCCGTCGCACTTCCTTCGCGCGGCACTGCTCGAGGAGATCCGAATCGAACCACGCAAACTCGCAGACGGCACCGTGGCCGAGTGCTACGTGATCACGACAAAGTCGGAGCCCAGCGAGCACGCCATGGGCCCCTGGAGCCCGCGCTACGTCACCGACGGCCCCGAGAAGGCAGGTGTCTGGATGCACGACGGCAAGCTCCACGATGTCGACGGCCCCTTCGTCAAGAATGCGCCCAAGTTCTTCGACGACCCCGAGTGGAGCCTCGTCCGCGAGGACGGCTCGGTGCGCTACACCAACACCCGCGAGGCCTTCGAGGCCGCCGCCCGACCCGACGTCGATCCGCGCTACCAGAACCACGTCGTCGAAGGGGATCCATCCTGGTACACCGACAGGTTCATCACCACCTACATCATCCCGGTCCAGCCGCGGTTCGCACGCCAGACGATTCCAACACCGCACGCGCCGGTCGGCGTCGCGTTCAACGGCGTCAAGTTTGACCCGCCCGCCCCCGTCGAGGCGATCCTCGGCGCACACACGCTCGCGCCGCTCGACGACGGCGGTGGACACCTCAACCCGTTCGCCGGCTACCACTACCACGCGGCGACTGGCCACAGCAAAGAGGTCGCGCAAGCCGACGGGCACGCGCCGATGATCGGCTACGCCATGGACGGGTTCGCCATCTTCGCCCAACTGGACGAACAAGGCCGAGCAGCGGAGGGACTGGACGAGCACGGCGGACACACCGACGAAGTCCGCGGCTACCACTACCACGTCGGCGCCCCCGGCTCGAACCGGATCCTGCGCACGCTGCGCGGGGTGCCCGGCACAATCGAGATGCCCAATGCGCCCGCCGCTCCAGGGCCCGGCGGTCCACCGGACGGTCGGCTGCAACAACAGACCCACCAGCACTCTCATCAGCACGCTCACCCACATGATTCCCCAGCACGCCGCGAGCACTGAGCAGGAGGCGCCGAACGGATCGGCCACGAGTCGCTCGCACGGCTGAGCCTGGCCGGACGCGCTCGCCATGTTGCACCGATCCCGAGCGAGTCGCTCGGAACCGGATTCTCCGGACGATTGCTAACGTGCTGTTGATCGATCCGGAATCCAAGCTGACTCGCGGAGGCTATTACACCGTGACCAACAAGCTGGTGGCGCTTCCCGGACCGGCTCAGCCAAAGTTTTTGACCCTCGATGACCTGCAAGATGTCGACGGGTTGAAGCTGGCGGGAGCGCATCGCACGTTCGCGATGGAAGATGGGAAGATCGGCAAGCAGACTCGCTTGGCGGAGGTGCTGGGGGTGAGATTCCTGCCGGAGGGAACCGTGGATCTAGCGAAGCCAGTTGGGGCGAAGGGGCTTTAGCCTCAGGCAAGTCACGCGGCGGGAGAGCCGGACTTGCGAGGGTTCGTCGGTGGTCCGGATGCAGCCTCTTGGTCTGGTCAACCTGCCGATTATCGGCAGCATGAGCCACGTTCGTGGCAGTAGGCCGCGCTGGCTGCCTCCAACGGTGACTGTTTCGCTCGGCTCCGGTCACTTGCTTCATTCCCGCAAATCACGCGAGCACAGGGCGGCACCGTGCGACGAAGTCGAAGCGCCTTGCCGCGGTAGCCGCCTGCAGGAAGTCGTTGCGCTCGACGTTGGCGAGCAGTGCGGACCGTGGCTTGCGCCAATTCGTGCCAACACTCCGACACGCGCCAATCAAGAGAATCAAGGCCATCCTGGTCACCCGTAAGGCGCGGTCGGCAGCAGCAGATTCCCGGCCGCCGCCGTCTTTTCCGATGTTTTGTTCCGGACATCGGGCGCGCTCCGGACGCGTTTCATGTCAGCCGTGCTCGCGCTGTTTCTGCGGTCACGCTGTTTTCGAAACACATTCCCGGAGGTTCCTATGTTCCGCAAGATTCTAACCGCTTTCGCCGTTTTCGTCGCTCTCATGGGAGCGTCCGAGTCGGTCCACGCCCAAAACATGCAGGGTGAGTATGACAGCACCAAGACGGATGGCACTCCCATTACCCCTGGCTACACCTACATCATCGAGGTCAACTATCTGTGGACGGATTGGGACGGGACCGAGCACTACGAAACTCGGGCGAGGATCATCAAGAACTCCACGGGCAAAGTGGTCGTGACGGGGCAGCCGGGCTCGCTCGTGTGGCACCCCTGGCTGGGCTTTGGCGACCTGGTTGGCAGCAACGGCGGCTTCGGGACCTTGTGGCCAGATGGCGGTGGGAGCTTCACCGCCGACTACTCGGCTTCCGGAGGAAACACCCGGCAGTGGACACGCAAGTAGCGAGCGCCCGTGAAGCGTTGGGTCGCGATGCCGGTCATCCGGCCGCACCTGCGTGACGAACTCGCCGTGATGGTCCTTTGGGCCGTGCCGGCCTTCGCAGGCTGCATCTACGTCTCCACGACTCCGAAGAGGCGGTGCCGAGAAACGCTTGGAACAAGCGCATCCCGTAACACGGTCTCGCAACCGCGCACGTCGGTGCGGTCTGGTATCCTGCGTCACCCCGTCACCGATAATCGCTTGACTGACTCCCACTCCGAACACTGCACGAACCTGCTGCGCAAGTCGCTAAGTGGCGACGAGCCGTCGATGCAGGAGTTGGCGGCACTTACCTACGACGACCTGCGTCGACAGGCGCGCCGGCTGCTCGGCAGCAAGACGCCGACCATCGACGCGACCGCACTGGTGCACGACACCTACGTGCGTCTCGTTGATCAACGCAATCAGGACTGGCGCAGCCAATCGCACTTCGCCGCGATCAGCAGCACCATGCTACGCCGGGTGTTCGTCGACGCACTTCGGGCGGGCGGGAGGCGGGCGCGCGAACGGCAAGCGACGCTGTCGACGCTCGACGTGCTGGCCGAGCAGCCAAACAGTGGCCTCGACGTACTTGACCTCGACGCCGCGCTGGAGGAGTTCGCCGAGGTCGATCCGCAGGCAGCTCGCATGGTCGAACTGCGGTGCTTCGGCGGCTTGACGATTCGCGAGGTCGCAGCCGAACTCGGGATTGCGCGATCCAGCGCGCAGGATGTCTGGACCTTCGCCCGAACATGGCTCGGCCGACGCCTACGGAACGCGCAGTGAGCAACGAACGAGCCCAACTGCGCGAGCTGTTCCTCGCCGCTCAGAAGCTCGATCCCGCTGCCCGGGAGGCTCACCTTGCGAAGGCCTGCCCCGACGACCCGGCGCTGCGCGCCGAAGTGCTCGAGCTGCTGAACGCGGAGCCAATTCCCGACCGCGATCTGGACCTCGGGTGCCTGCTGGAGCCCGACAGCGAAAACGATGACTCTGCGGACC
>CAXBFC010000519.1:0-5154 GCA_963974725.1 uncultured bacterium
CAAGCCGTGCTGCTCGCACCGCACGAAGCCACCGGCTACGCCAACCGCGCCCGCGCGCACGCATCGCTCGGCGCTTGGGATCGCGCGCTCGCCGACCTCAGCCA
Source organism: uncultured bacterium (assembly GCA_963974725.1). Lineage (GTDB taxonomy): Bacteria > Planctomycetota > UBA1135 > UBA1135 > UBA2386. Next base: position 105 of record CAXBFC010000519.1, read on the forward strand.
GGCCGTCGCGTTGGCTCCCCTGGACCAAGGACTACGGCATGAGCGCTCGCGCGCGGCCTTGCGCATGCGACGCTTCGATTTGTATCTGCTCGACGCGGACACACTGCTCGCACAACAACCCGGGGCCGACTCTCACGACCACCGCAGCAAGGCACGCGAGCTCGTTCTTGACCTCCAGGGCGCATGGCAGGATCATACGCGCGCGATGCGGCTGCGCGGCCAACGACCTGCGAGCAAGCGCATCTACCGCACCTCGTGGGAAAACGATCTCGCCCAATCATGCCTGTCCCGATGGCGGCAACCAGCCGCTCGAGCCAAGTGCACGGCGCCTGCGATCTGGGCCGAGCTGCCGTGGCAACCCGGTGAATCGTGCAAGGACCTGGTCGCAAACCGGCTGCTCGAACTGGTGCAAGGCGACGCGCCGGCCAACGAATGGCAGAAGCCTCTCGCCGAAGCTGACGACGAACTCGCGCGCACGTGGCAGGGACTGTCCACGTTCTTGCTGGCCGAATGGTGGTGGGTCACCGAGCGACGCGAACAGGCGCGCCCGCTCTATCGCGCGGTTTGCGACGACGCCGAGGTTGTGGCAAGGCTGGCGGTGCTGGCCGCCCACCGCCTGCGAAGTTCGTTCGCGCATCAGAACGGCACCCGCGAACGAGCCGCGATCCTGGTACCGCAAGACTACGCAACGCTCGACGAAGCAATGCGGGTCGCCACCATTGGCCAGACGATCTACCTGGCCGACGGGCGCTACCGCAGTTCGCTGCGCTGCAACAAGAGCCTCTACATAGTTGGGCACGGCCCGTCCCACACGACCATCGAGCACACTGGCAAGAACGGCGAAGTCGCCGGCCGGCTGCAGCCAACGTTGACGATGCGCAACCTTCGGCTGGAAGGCGGCCCCGCAAATGCACTCGACGCCACCGGCAAGGGCAACGCGGCGCAGTGCTCGCTCGCGGTGCTCTCCAGTTCGCTGCTGTGCGACAACGTCTCGTTCGGGCCACGCTTCTGCATCTGGGCGACGTCTGGCTCGACGGTCGAACTCGTGCGCTGCATCGCCGAACAGCCCAGCACGACTCCGCTAGTCACCGCTCGCGCTCGCGCAACGGCCTGGCTCGACCGATGCTTGCTGGATCGAAGCGTCATCGCGCGCGAAGCAGGTTCTGCATTCGCCTTGGGCGTGCACCTCAACGCGCATGCCCAGATCATGGCCATCGGCCGCCAATCGCAAGCTCACGTAACGCACTGCTTCCTGACACACCACGCCAGCCCCGCGCTAGTTGCCCGCGAGCATGGCCAACTCCTGGCCGAACACACGATCGTGCGCGGTGCGTTCGGCAACGAACCGACCGCGCCAATCACTGGCGTCGCAACCAACGGGAAGGTCACGCTCAAGGACTCGGTTGTGCTCGGTCGCACGGCCGGCCTGGCTCCCGAGATGGTCGGCACTGCGCTGGCCATGGCGAACGAAACGGCACCAGGCGAACCCGTCTTGGTGGCCACCATCAAAGAACTGCGCGCAGCGCTCGCAAACCGCCAGCCGCACATCCAGCTCGCAAAGGGTACATACCACGTGCTTGGCGCACTCGCGGTCGACCACCAGGTCGTGCTTGCGGCAGCCGAAGCCGGCGTCGTGCTGCGGGGGCGGGTCGATCGCAACGACACCTTGATCGAAACCGGCGACGCTGCGCGCCTGGAAGTGCACGGCGTGCGCTTCGAGTTCGCAACCGATCGCCCGCATCCAACCATCGCCAAGGCGTTCGAACTGCTGCGCAAGCCATACAAGCTGTATCGCTGCATCGCTGGAGAAGGCCGCGTTTCATGCATCGATTGCGACTTCGCCATGCCGACCACCGTCGACGAACGCGATCGCTACGCGGCTCTCGACTGTACCGGCGGCGCGATGCTTCTGGATCGGTGCACCGGCAAGGGGCGCCTGCTTGCTCGCAGCGGCGCGCAAGCTTGGCTCGTCAGTGCACCGGTCAGCGACATCTCCGTTGGGGACGGTGCAACGGTTCACACCACAGGCACGCGCGAACTGCGCCGCATCGAGATCCAGCAAGGTTCACACCTGGAGTTGCTGGACTGCTCGGCGAACGGCATCGGCTTCGTCACCATCAGCGACGACGTTGCCACCGCGGTTCGCAGTGCCCAAGAACGGCTGCTCGATGGCAGCGCGCCAGCACAGCTGAGCCAGCAGCTCTGGGCCGCCGCACATGGGCAACACATTGCACCGCTGACAGCAGGTGCAAAAACAGCCAAAGACCACAGCGTCTGGGAGTGGATCCACGCCATCGATGGCTACCGCGACGCGCTCTCCACCGCGCTGCGCCTCATCGAAAGCGATTCGGACAAGCGCGCCCAGAAGGTCGCCAAGGAGCTGCTGCCACTCTTTCGCGGTCACCCCGAACGACTCTACAACTTCGGTTGGAAGAGCTACGGCCCGGAGGACCATCGCACCCTCGCGCTGCTGCGAGATCAGGTCCCCAAGCAAGACCGCGACTGGATCCTGGCACGCGCTACCGCGTCGTGGGAGCTCGGCATGAAGGCGACTAAGGAACAGGTTGACGACTACCAACCGTGGATCGCCGCGCGGCTCAAGGGTGAGTTCACCAAGGCGCAGGTTCGGGATGCCCGCGCCAACGGCTATTCGATCCCGCAATATCGACTCCACCTGGCGCGCCTCGAAGCCGAGCGCCAACGCAAGGAAGCAGAAGTGCGCGCAGCGAGCGCTTCTGGCGACCGCAACCGGCTCCGCGCGGCACTGCTCGCATTCGGAGGCAACCGCTACGGGCAGTTCTTGCTCAAGGACAGCCGCACCTCGGACAGCGAGATCGATCAAGGCATCGCGCTTGCGAGCGATCTGTCGGTCGTGCGCCGCCTGCAACAACTCAAGCGCACCCGGCAAGCCGCGGCCTCAGCACGTGCAGCTGCAAGTCGCTACGACGGAAACACGGGCCACAGCGCGTATCGCACCGGTGGCAGTTCCTACCAACCGCGCAGATCGAACGACTTCCAGCAATGGCTCAATCGGTCGCAGCGCTGGAATCGCAGCATGGATCGCTGGATCTCGAACTTCAAATCGAGCCAGTACAACAGCTATCAGAATCGCTACTGATTGCCCGCAGTGTCCGCTTATTGGGCCGAGCCCGTCCTATCCGGAAATTGAGCCGAGCACTTTTTGCCTCGAATTGGCCAGTACTGATTGGTCGATGACCAATGAGTCGTTGACGGGACTGGCATCGTGTTGGGTGCGGGGCCGGCGAGGGGTTCGAGAGTCTACCAGTCAGTTGCCGCGTTTGGCTGGCACCAGCGAGGATGGATCCATCAGGCGGGCCAGTTCTGGCTTGGTCTGGCGGACGTTCGCGACCAGCTGTTGGGCCTGTTTTGGGGCATCGATCTTGAGCAGGGCATGCAACAGTTCGAGCACTTCTCCGTGTTGGCCGCCGAGTGGCGTCGCGGCCATCGCATTGGTTTTAGCCAGCGCTTCGAGGCGGTCTCGCGACTGCTTGGCCGCTTGGGTGCGCGCAGGTCCAGGGGCCATGTCGCGCACATGGCGGATGTCTCGTTCCAGCAGAATGAGATCCGCGGCGGTTTTTAGTTCGGCCGAGACACCGGAGTCGCGCAGGGCCGTGATGGCGCGATGCGTGCGAGCCATTGCGCCTTTGGCGGGAAACAGCCCGCGCCCTTGCAGATGTTTGGGGATCGCAACGTCATCGCCAAGCTGCGCACGGCTGGCAACCCACTGCCAGGGGCTCAACATGCCGTGACTGGTGTCGCGCATGGCAGCCTGATTGCCGGCGTGATCGGTGATCTCGATCTCGCACCACGGCGACGATTCTCGGCGGGCCTTGCCGTCGGCGTCCACCCAATGCGTGCGCCACTGCACGCGCCACGTTCCTGGCTTCAGGTGCCAAAGCACATTCAGTTGCTCTGGCACACGCTGGTAGGTTGTCGTAGCAGCAGCAGTCTTGAGATAGGTGGGGTCGCTCGGCGACTTGTTGACGAACGGCTTCCAACTGCCATTGAGCGGATCGCGTCGCTCCCACGCCAAACCTGGGCTGCCTGTCCAGGGGCCTGATGTCGTCAACGTCAGCTCAAGGACAATGGGAGTGCCGACGGCGAGTTTGGCTGCCGGCGCACTGAGGGTCGCCTTCAGCGTTGTGGCAGCGGGAGGCGGTGGGGGGCTCAGAGGATACTGGGCCAGCACACCGACGTTGAAAATGGCGATGGTCGTGGCAAGCGCGATGGTTGGGTGCATCGGGGTCTGAACTCGACTGGTAGGGAGTAGTTCCAGCGCGGTGAGTATTGTTTGCGCGAGCCAGCAGATCGGCGCGGCGTTGGTGCATAGACCCAACTCGCGGCAGATCGCTCCCGCGAACGCCTCGATTCACATCCTAACTGCGTACGAAGCCGGCATTCCAAGTTCGACCATGCGGTTGGGAATGCTGCACGCGAGCTGCGCCTCGACTACTTGAGCATCCGCGTCACGCGCGCGCAGCCGATCGCCAAGGATCTTCTTGTAGCGCATGAACTGGTTCTCAGCGCGGGCCTGCTGATGGTAGTCAGATTCCCTCTTCCACTGGCGTCGTCCAATCTTGTGGATGCGTCGGATGATACGATCTCGCGATCGGCATCCACGACCGCTCGTTTGCGCAGTCTTGATCGCCGGCACAACGACCTTCGCGCCTCGGCCAGCTGCAGCGTCGTACAGCGCGCGATTGTCGTAGGCACCGTCTCCGGTCACCCGCCGGATCTTACCAGGCACGCGATCGAAAAGACTCACGCCAACGTTGCCGTCATCGGCGCTCGCAGCCGTCAGTTGTTGGCCAACGATCACGCCATATGTTGAGCGCCAAGGCCCGAGTCCTCGATTCCCACTTGCTCGCACCAGAAGTTAGCAAAACCGAACAGCTCGAGGAGCCACTTCGGTCTAACTGGCCGATCTACAGCGCCCTGCATTTCACGGTGTGGGGCGTTTATGGTTTTGGGGTGGGGGTGCGAAGTGGCTAGGGGTGCCGGGGATGCGGGTGGTGGTGCGTTGGGGCAG
>CAXBFC010000520.1:0-5153 GCA_963974725.1 uncultured bacterium
CGATGCCGTCGAGCGCTTCGGCCGCTTCCGGGTGCTCAAGCGCCTGGGCACAGGCGGCATGGGACGCGTCGATCTTGCCTTCGACCCGCGCAGCGAGCGCGAAGTAGCCATCAAACGCTTGCCGTCCGGATGGGGCGCCACTCCAGATCTGGCGATGCGGTTCGAACGCGAAGCGATGGCGGTGTCGAAGCTTGAGGTGGACGGCCTGTGCCCGATCTACGAGGTCGGTGAAGTGAAGGGCGTGCCCTATTTCGTCATGCCCGTCGTGCCAGGCGAATCGCTCGCCGAGCAGCTAGGCCGGAGCGACGCGCCGCCAACGCCGGCGGACATCTTGCACTTCGTCGAAGTGTTCGAGCAGGTCGCGCGCGCGCTCGACCGCGCCCACGAGGCCGGTCTGGTCCACCGCGACATCAAGCCCGGCAACATCATGATCCAGCCGAACGGCCGGCCGGTGCTGCTGGACTTCGGGCTCGTCCAGGATCAGCAGCACGCCGATCAGCGACTGACGCGCACCGGTCAACTACCCGGCACGCCGTCCTACATGGCGCCGGAGCAGGTCGCGGGTTCGTGGGTCGACCGTCGCACCGACGTGTACGCGCTCGGCGTGTCACTCTACGAATGCGTCTGCGGCAGTCGCCCGTTCGATGCCGACTCGCGCCTGGAACTGTTCGATCAGATCCGTGAGCGACCGTTGCCGTCGCCACGCAGGCGCAATCACAGCGTGCCCCAGGATCTGGCTGCGGTGCTCGAGGTCGCCACGCAAAAAGAACCGAAGCATCGCTACAGCTCGGCGGCCGCGTTCGCCGCAGACCTCGCGCGCGCACGCACCCATCGGCCCGTATTGGCGCGGCCCACGCCGGTCTGGTTGCGACTGCACCAGTGGAGCGTGCGCAACCGGCTGGCGGCCGCAACCCTCGTGATCCTGACGATCGCACTGGTCGTGACCTGGCTGCTGCAACAGGAGCGTCGCTCACTCGGCGAGTCACTGCGCGCGACGATCTCGACGGAGCAAGCGGCTCATTCGCAAGCAGACGTGGCGCGCGAGGCAGCCCAGGTTCGTCTCGACGACTTCCACGGCCTGGCGGTGATCCATCGCACGCGGGTGGCGCTCGAGGCCGAACGCACGCTCTACCCGCCGTGGCCCGCCAAGGTCGCCGCCTACTCGGACTGGCTCGAACAACACGGCACGGCGATGAAGGAAGACGCCGAGCACGTCACCGACACGCTCGCGCGCCTGCGACACCGGGCGGAGCAGGCGATCGCATCGCGCGGCGCTGGGCAGTCCGACATCGCCGACCTCGAACGTGAGCTCAAGCTGCTCGAGATCCGACTCGAGTCGCTCGGCGCGGCAGATCAGGTGCGCACGGGAGCGCGACCGATGCCGTCGACAGAACTGCCGGGCGATGCTCTCGACGATGCTCCCGACGATGCCGCGGAGCTACTCGCGATCGGCTGGTCGTGGGTCGACCCCGACCGCGCACCCGAACAATGGGGCAAGGAGCGCCTCGGATTCTCTTACCTGGCGCGCCATCTAAAGCTCGTCGGCTCGGACCCGACTCCCTACGAGGGACTGCGCGCGATGCTCTGGGCGTTGGTCGCAACCGGCGCCGACAAGGGGCTGGGGTTCCCTCCCGAGATCTGGGAGCCGCTTGCCAATGCGCCGTCATCGCTCGAAGCCCCACTGCGCTACGGCGACCCGCTGCGCTACCGCGGCGCCGTGGTGCGCGCCGACGCCGCGCGCAACCGCGCCAGAACCGAGGGCTGGGACACGTGGCATCGCTGCAACGATCTTCGCGCGCAGCTGGAACGCCCGTGGTTGGACGGTTTGACCACCTCCGAACGCCTGCTCGAACGCAAACTTCGCAGCGCGCAAACAGAACTGCAGCAACACCTCGCCAGCGACGGCCTGGTGCAACTGGTCGAGCAGCGTCGCGCCTGGGCCGAATCGATCGAAGGACTTACGCGGTCCCATCCGAATCTGCGCGTGACCTGGCAGCAAGCTGCGGCTGCGATCGCGGCGGCCGACGGCGTTACGGCCAGCACCGACTACGCGGACGCGAACATCGAGCTCGAGCCGGTTCTCGGTTTGGTGCCGATCGGGATGAACCCCGCTACCAAGCTGTGGGAGTTCTATCACCTGCGCTCGGCCATCGACCCCCGTCGCAACGACGACCCCGCGGCGATCGCAATCCCCGAGCTGCGACCCGACGGATCCATCGAGCTACCGGAAAACGCCGGCATCGTGTTCGTGCTGTTGCCCGGCGGCTCGCTGGTCGCCAGTCCCCAGAACACCAGCCCGCTGAGCAGCAGCCCCAATGGTCCCGACACCTTCCAGAAGAAGATCGCTCCGTTCTTCGTCGCGCGGCACGAGTTGACGCAAGGGCAGTGGCTGCGTCTGTCGCTAGAGGACAATCCGAGCCAATGGGGCATCGGCGGTTCGTCGTTCGGCGAGACGATCACACCGCGCAATCCGGTCGAATACGTCGCTCCACCGCGAGCGCAGGCGCTACTCGAACGCCACGGGCTGCGATTGCCTGACGTTTGGGAGTGGGGTTACGCGTGCCGCGCAGGTACGACGACGCCCTGGTCCAGCGGGGCGCGCGAAGTCGACCTGAAGGGCTATGCCAACCTCTGCGACCTCAAGTGGGTCGGCGCGGGCTTGCCCACCTGGGAGCACGTCAACTTCGACGACGGCTACGTCTTCCACGCGCCCGTCGGCACGTTCGCGCCCAACGCGTACGGGCTCTACGACATGCACGGCAACGTCGCCGAGTTCTGCTTCATCAACGACCTCGCAAACGGAACCTCGTACGCGCACTGCGGTGGCAGCTGCAAGACGGGCAGCTTGGAAGCGCGGTATTTCCATCGTTCACCGACCACTGACGCACCCAAGGAAGGCACCGGCCTCCGTGCCGTGCGGCCACTTCCGTGACACTGATCCCGTGACGCACCCGAGTGATCCCCACCGACCGGACTCCTCGATGAGGAACCTCGGCCGCTTCGAAATCCGCTCGCTGTTGGATCAGGGCGGCATGGGGGTTGTCTACCGCGCCTTCGATCCGCGGCTCGAACGTGAGGTGGCACTCAAGGTGCTGCGCCCGGACCTGCTCGCCTCCGAGTCGGCGCGGAAACATTTCGAACGTGAGGCGCTGGCGGCCACACGACTGAATCACCCCGGACTGTGCCCGGTCTACGAAGTCAGTTCGATTGGCGGCCAGCCATATGTGGTCATGCCGTTACTCGCCGGGGAGACCCTGGCAGCACGCATCGCGCGCGAAACTGCGCAAGACCTGCCTCCTGTCGACCGCCGCCGGGTCGATGAAGTCATCGAGATCATCGAGCAGGTTGCACGCGCACTCGACCACGCCCACCAGGCTGGCCTCGTGCACAGGGACATCAAACCCGGCAACATCCTGATCCAGACCGACGGTGCGCCAATCGTGCTCGACTTCGGTCTCGCGCACGACACCATGCGCGACGCCACCATGGCCACTGGCTCCGACCAGCTGCCCGGCACGCCGCTCTACATGGCGCCGGAGCAACTGTCTCTCGCTGCGAGCGAGCTCGACGCGCGCGTCGACATCTACGCGCTCGGCATCACGCTCTACGAAGCGTTGACGCTGTCGCCACCGTTCTCCGGCCGTTCGCTGTTCGAACTGTTCGCGCAGATCAAGAGCCACCCGACTCCAGACCCTCGCACGCTCAATACCGCAGTGTCCCGAGAGCTGCAGGTGATCATTGCGGTCGCGACCGAGAAGGAGCCGGCCCACCGCTATGCGAGCTGTGCGGACTTCGCCGAAGACCTGCGTCGCGTGCGCAACGGGCAGCCGATCCTGGCGCGTCCCGCGCCGCGCCTTGCGCGGGCGATGCGATGGCTGCGTCACAACCGCGCGGCAGCAGTCGCCATCGCCGTGCTCGCGACGGGATTCGCCGTCACGGCGACGATGTGGGCGCAAAACGCGACCCTCTCGAACGAACTCGCCGATCTCGCCGAGTCCGAAGCAGGACACCGGCAGCAGGCAGACGATCTGCGCGGCCTGGCGACCAGGCGGCTCGAGCAATTCGACCTGCTCGCATTGGACCTCCGAATCGAGCAGCACCGCACCGCGGTGCGCGAACTGAGACCGGCGTGGCCAGCGGTATCAGCTGGGTTGCGCGCCTGGCTCGAGCAAGTCGACACCGAGTTCCGGCCGGCGCTAGAACGCGTCGACGGCGCGTTGGCTCGATTGCGCAAACTCGCGATCGGCAAGCCCCCGGCGCCAACCGGCGCCACCGTCAAGCCATCGCCGCGGGCAAAGCCACTGCAACGGCTCAAGGCTCGGCGCACGGCGCTGCGCGCCGCGAAGGAGGTCCGCGAAGGACGGCGCAAGTTCGAGCCGCACAAGATCGTCGCGGATCATCCGGTCGCAATCGGCAAGATCATGCGATCGGCGTTGCGCGACACGATGCGCTTCTGCGGGCCAGAGCGACCCCCGGGTTTCTACGGCCAAGAACGCGAGCAACTGGCGAGGGTGACGTACGCGCTCGATGAGCCCGACAGCATCGATGCACCGCGCCATGGTCTGCTCGCGCTGCAGGCCTGGGCGCTGCTGGCCAACGGCCTCGACGAGCGTGCGCAATCGACCATGGCGCAGGCAGTCGCGCTCGCTCCAGCAGGCGAACGTGCCGACTTCGAGTGGCAGCAACAGCGCCTCGATCGAACCCGGCGAGAAGCTGCCGCCGAGCTCGAACTCGTCGAGCGACTGTGCCGCGAACTCGAGCCAATCGCCACGGTGCCGACCAGCCTGCAATTCGAAGCCGCGACCGACTTCGTGCTGTTCGAGGCGTTGCTGCGCATTCGCGGTCAGCTGTTCGACCTGCTGCGTCCCGGTGGGCTGGCGTCCCGGGTCGAGCAAAGCACACGCTGGTCCGAGGCTCTCAACGAACTGACCGAAAACCACCCCAACGCGCGGGTCTCCTGGGCCGACGCACGAGCCGCCCTGACGAAGGCGGATGGTGTCGTGGCCAGCGAACTCTACGCCGCGGCACCGATCGAGCTCGAACCTCAACCGGGTTTGGTGCCGATCGGCATGAACCCCCAAACGCGGCTGTGGGAGTTCTATCACCTGCGTTCGGCCGTGCGCGAACCCGATCCTGCTGCCGCGCGACAACTC
>CAXBFC010000521.1:0-5149 GCA_963974725.1 uncultured bacterium
ACCATCGGTGTCATAGTGGTCGTTGACGACGCAGCGCACGCCGCCAAGGAACGCCTCCTGTTCGGCTTCGGGGGCACGGGCAAAGCGCAGGGCGATGCCGGTGCTGAGATCCGCCCGCCATTGCGGTGGAGTGCGGTTGCCGGGCCAGTGCGACAAGTTTGGTCCAGCGGGCGTCATGCCGTCGACCGACAAGTGTGGCTCGGGTGCGCCATTGCGGCCAGCGTAGGCCAGTTCGAGCCTTGGCAAGGGGCCGCTGTCGGTACCGGAATACAACATCGCCTGAGTGTCTTGGGTTAGGGAACGGTCGGTCCTAATCACAGTAGAAGCGAGTCGGTTGTTGGCTTCCCGCCCCGATTGGGGCGGGAAGTCATACGGCCGCTTCGACACGAGAGAGCGAAGAGTGGCTTCGGCCGGCGGGGTGTGAGCCCGCCGGCCGATTTTTCTAACCGGCCGGAGCCGCGACCGCCATGGCCGGGTTGGACATCAGCCCGACAGAAGAAGCTTGCAAAGCTCTGTTTGGTGGCTAGATTCCTCGGCCCCCAAGGCGTGGGGACGTAGCTCAATTGGTTAGAGTACCAGACTGTCGATCTGGATGTTGCGGGTTCGATTCCCGTCGTCCTCGCCATAACGACCCTCATTGCTTCCTGAGCAGTGAGGGTTGTTTCATTTCTGGGGTGCGCCTGGAGGCTCCCAAGGGCCAATTGGGGCTCGCGGCCTATGGGGGCCAGCAGCTAGCCCGGGGATCGCATGCTTTGGCCCGACTTCGGTGCTGGCAGACTTGTCCGGATTCTGGCCGGGGCCGGGGCCGGGGCGGACGTCACTCCCGATCCTCGGCCGTCCGCGAGCCCCCCACAGGGTTCCTGCAGGCTCAGGGTTCTGCGTGCTCAGGGTTCTGGGTGCTCAGGGTTCTGGGTGCTCAGGGTTTCGGGGTGCTCAGGGTCTCGGGGTGCTCAGGGTCTGCAGGCCCTTGCAGCTGTGTCCGCCCCGGCTGCCGAGAATCCTGCAGTTTGAGATCGATTCCAGCCGTAGACGCCGCCAGCGGGATTCCGCCCAGTGCAACTAGCGGCGACTCTTCTTGCCCTTGCGCTTCTTGATGCGCTTCTTGTCGGCGACGTCGCCGGCGCTTTCGAGTTTGCTCATGGTCATCTTGAGTAGTGCGGTTTGGCTGCGCAGCGGCGTGTCTTCTTTGGATAGCACGACGTGCTCGCTGCTGCCGTCGGGCAGGATTCTATGGGACTTGACGTTGTCGTTCAGTGCCATGCCCAGAACCTCATCGATGACGCGCTGCTTCAGTCGCTTATCGAGAACGGGCGCGGCAACTTCAACTCGGCGGTCGAGGTTGCGGATCATCCAGTCGGCGGACGACAGGAAGACTTCGGGGTCGCCGCCGTTCTCGAAGTAGTAGATACGGCTATGCTCCAGGAAGCGGTCGACGACGGCTGTGACGGTGATGTTCTCGCTCAAGCCGCGAACTCCTGGTCGTAGGCAGCAGACGCTGCGCACGGACAAGTCGATCTTGACGCCGGCGCGCGACGCTTCGTAGAGCGCCAGGATCACCTCGGGGTCGGCCAGGTTGTTAAGCTTGGCCTTGATGGCTGCCGGCTTGCCCTTCGCCTGGTTGTCTATTTCGGCGCGAACGCGATGCAGGATTTGATCGCGTAGCGTGAACGGTGCAACCATCAGCGACTCCATCTCCGGCACGCGCGTGAAGCCGGTGATCATGTTGAACGTCTCGGCCACTTCCTCACCGACATCGTGGCGCGCCGTCATGATGCCGACGTCGGTGTAGAGGCGCGCAGTCGATGGGTTGTAGTTGCCGGTGCCGATGTGGCAGTAGCGGCGCAGGCTGTTGTCGTCTTCGCGGCGCACGATCAACGTGCACTTGGCGTGCGTCTTCATGCCGACGATGCCGTAGACGACGTGCACGCCGGCTTGCTCCATGCGCCGTGCCCATTGGATGTTGGCGGCTTCATCGAAGCGTGCTTTGAGTTCGATGATGGCGGTGACTTGCTTTTTTCGCTGGGCGGCTTCGATCAGCGCCTCGACCATCACGTTCTTGTCGCCGGCGCGATAGATGGTCTGCTTGATCGCGAGCACTTCCGGATCGCGGGCGGCGAGCCGCACGAAGTCCTCGACCGTCGCGAACGAGTCGTACGGATGGTGCAGCATGATGTCACCATCCCGCAGATCGGCGAACATGTCTTCCGGCGAGTTCCACCGCCATTGCCGGCGTGGTTTGGTCGGTTCGTCCTTCAGGCCTGGCTTTTCGATTTGGCCGTAGAGCTCGATGATGCGGCCAAGGTTGACTGGTCCCTTGCAGAAGTAGATGTCCTCGCTCTCGATGCCGAACGCGCGTTGGAAACGGTCGACGACTTCGGGGTGCGCATCGCGATCGATCTCCAAGCGCACAGGTTCGCCGCGTCGCCGCTTCAGTAGTTCCTTCTCGATGGAACTCATCAAGTCGGTGGCTTCCATCTCATCCACTTCGAGATTGCCGTCGCGGGTCACCCGGAATGTGCTGGTGTGCAGCACTTCGAGGCCGGGGAACAGCGCGTGCAGGTTGGCGCGCACCAGGTCCGCAGTGAACACGTAGCCGCGTTGTCCGTTCTTTTCCGGCAATCGCAGAATGCGCGGCAAGGTGCGCGGAACCTGCACGACCGCAATGCGATGGGCCCGTCGATTCTTGTGCGGGTCTTGTAGCAGCAACGCGATATTCAGTGACTTGTTGAGCAGCACCGGAAACGGATGCGCCGTGTCGACTGCGAGCGGTGTCAGGATCGGATAGACCTCGCGGTGGAACCACGAGTCAACCCACTGCTTCTGTTCGCCGTCGAGTTCGTCGAGCGATGGGAACTGGATGCCGGCCTTGACGAGTTCTGGTAGCAGTTGCTCGCGCCATGTCTCGTGCATTGCGGTCGCGAACTCGCGCGCCTCCGAGCGAACGACTTCGAGTTCTTCGGTCGCGTTGAGGCCATCGTGGCTCTCGCCCTGCAATCCGGCGTCAACCATTTCCATGATGCCGGCAACGCGGATCTCGAAGAATTCATCGAGGTTGGTGCTCGCGATCGCGAGGAACTTGACGCGCTCGAGCAGTGGATTGCTCGGGTCCTGAGCTTCGCCAAGAACGCGACGGTTGAACCACAGCCACGAGAGTTCGCGATTGACGAACAGCGTGCCGCGATCGAGCGTGTCGAGCGGTGCCTCTGGCGATACCGAGGGTGCGACCGGTGGCTTACGATCCTTGCTGTTTATCCGCGGTTGATCCTCTTCGCGATCGACGGGTGAACGTTGGATCTCTGAATCTGCACTTTGTGACATGGTTGTTCCGCTGCTATCGGCATTCGGTAGTCGATCCCGTGGGCGGGTTGGGATGCGACCGCGGCACCGCTCGCTCGATGCAGCGCCCGGCGGCACTATCAAATACTCTAGGGGGGGCATGCTTGGGATGAGTCTCGCGATGGGGCAACCCGCCAGGCGGCGTAAAGCGATCGGCGCGAATTGACCGATCTCGTGTCCAGGATGGGAGTTCGGTTCACGTAGGAGAGGAGATACCGTGTCACTACAGATTGATGAAATGTTGCGCGAGATGGTCCAGCAGGGAGCGTCGGACCTTCATGTCAAGGCGGGTAGCGCGCCGGGCTTTCGCATCGATGGCGATGTCGTTCCGCAGGACGGTTTTGGCTGCCTGACGCCCGAAATGACGTCGGACTTGGCGCGGCAGCTGATGGCTCCCGAGCAGTGGGAGCGGTTCGTGTCCGAGAAGGACATCGACTTCTCGCACGCCGTCAAAGACCTCGCCCGCTTCCGCGTCAATGCACTGCATCAGCGCAACGCGGTTGGCATCGTCATCCGTCAGATTCCGGACGAAATCCCCGACTACAAGAAGCTGGCCCTGCCGCAGATCACGCTCGACCTCGCGTCGAAGCCACGCGGTCTGGTGTTGGTCACGGGTCCAACCGGGTCTGGTAAGTCGACAACGCTCGCCGCGATGGTCGATTACATCAACCAAACCGAGAGCGGTCACATCCTGACGATGGAAGACCCGCTCGAGTTCGTGCACAAGGACAAGAAGTGCTACGTCACGCAGCGGCAGATTGGCCAGGACTGCTCGTCGTTCCGTGAGGGTTTGCGCCGCGCGCTGCGTCAAGATCCGGACGTGATCTTGATCGGGGAGATGCGCGACCTCGAAACGATTTCGATGGCGATCTCCGCGGCGGAGACTGGTCACTTGGTCTTCGGCACGCTGCACACGACCAGTGCGATCTCGACGGTCGACCGCATCATCGACGTGTTCCCAACCGATGCGCAACAGCAGGTGCGAGTGCAAATGGCGTCGACGCTTCAGGGAGTCATTTCGCAATCGCTAGTTCCCAAGATCGGTGGCGGCCGCGTCGCGGTCCGCGAAATCCTGGTTGGCACCGACGCCGTCAAGGCCCTGATTCGCGAAGGCAAGTCGGCGCAGGTCCTGAACCTCATGCAGACCGGCAAGCAATACGGCATGTGCACGCTCGAAGACGAGTTGCTCAAGGCCTACGGAGACGGACTGATTACCGAGGATGATTGCGTCGCGAAGGCGAATCGCCCGGACGACGTGCGTCGCCGCATCGAGACCATTACGCCGAAGCAGCAAGCCAGCAGCCTCGATACAATGGGACAGCGTGCATCGGCTCCGGCTGGCGCGGCCCGCGGCGGTGCCTCTGGCGGCGGGATGAGCGGCAGTGGCATGTCTGGCGGCGGGATGGCCGGCAGCGGTATGTCTGGTGGCGGAATGTCCGGAGGTGGGGGTCTATCCGACTCACCTCGACCGCGGCCAACGGTCCAGGGCGTCACCGGTGGTCGCCCGAAGTCCGCATTCAGCGAGACTTCCGGCCTGAAAATGCGCAAGCCACAACGCCCACTCTAGAAGTGCGTACGGTGCCTGGACAAAAAAGCACATCCTCGCGCGGAGCGCGAGGATGTGCTTTTTTGTCCAGGCACCGTACGCACTTCCTTATGGTGCTTCGCCCAGATGTTGTTGCGTATCCCTCAGTTGCTGATGCTCGCCTGCTTTGTGGGCGGGGTTTTGGCCCAGGAGGATGGGGCGCGTCGGACTTGCAGGATTGGCAGGATTGAGGCTGAGAATGCGCCGCTGCTCGATGGCATTCTGACC
>CAXBFC010000522.1:0-5117 GCA_963974725.1 uncultured bacterium
GGGAACGTTCCTCGAACGCGATCCGGATGGTGGCATCTGGCTACAGTGCAATGCGCGGAAGCAGAAACAGATGTGCTTCGCGCGCATCGATTCCGAGTCGCTGCAAGTGTCGATGGTCTTGCCGCATCTGATTCCTTCGAATCGTCGCATGACGCTGCTGTCCTGGCGTCACTTGCCAGAAGTCCTGGTGCACGAGGGCCTGCAGATCGCGCGCATCAACATCGAATCTGGCGAACGTTCCGTCGTGTTCGATGGTGCCAGTGGCAAGCGACAGGCGGCGGACGACAAGGCGACGTCGCGATGAATGTCGCCCTCAACTACTGCTGGAAGGAATGGCGCGCGCAGCGCGGCATGCTGATCGGCTACATGTTGTTGATGACCGCGTGCCTGTGTCTCGGTCTGTTCCTCGCACCGCGTGACCTGTGGCTCGACCCAGGGTTCTCTGCCAAGGCGCTGACCTGGTTTGTTGGTGCTGGCGTGCTTGGCGTATTGATGTTTGCCGTGCCGAACCTCGTCAGTCGAGAGTTCGTCGGCAAGGACGATCAGTTCGTGCGGCGTTTGCCCGGAGCGTTGCTGCCGGCGTTCGTTGGCAAGTTGCTGTTCTTGCTGGTGGTCACGGCGACGTTGCCACAACTGGGTTTGCTCACCGGCAAGTTGTTTGTCGCTGCGATGGGGTGGGGGTGGCACGGGTGGTTCTCGTGGCGTCTGGACCAACTCGAAGGCGTTGGCGTCGCGTTGTTGATGATTCCATGGTTATGGGCGGTTGGCCTGTGGCTGCCCGGCGGCCGCTTGGCGTTGCTGGGCACGGTGTTGCTGGCACTGCTGGTGCTGGTCGGAGCCTTCGCGGTGGAACGGCAAGCACCGAAGATCTTTGATGGCGTTGCATGGTGGCAGGCGGCTTGGACCGTGCCGGTGGGTGGCGTTGCGGTCGCGGCGTTGTCGTGGTGCCGCGGCCGCCGCGGTGGCGGCCCCGCGCGTTCGGCACGCGTTGGTTTGATTGCAACGGCTGTTGCGCTGTTGCCGTTCGCGGGCTGGGTCACCGAGCGTGCGATGCGCTTCCACTACCCCGATGCCAACCAGCTCAAGAAATTGACGGTGTTCGGCATGTCGCCGGACGGCCGCTTCGCTTTGGCGCGTGGGGCCGAAGAACTTGATTGGTACGGCGTCGAGTTGCGGATCGATCTGAAAACAGGCGAAGCGACCCGAGTGGCGGGCATCCACGCGACGTTGACGCCGCAAGTTGTCTATCCGGCGCCATTGTCGATGCAGGCAACGCAGCGATATTGGCGGGAGTATGGACTCGACGACAAGCACTACGTCTTCGACCTCGTCAAGGGCATCAAGCACCCGATCGCATATGACCATGAACGGCACGAGCCGCAGTTGCCTGCCGAGTTGCTGCGCGAGGTGCGTGCGGAGATTGCTGGCGCGGGTGGCTTCGTAGCACCGGATGGTCGGCGCGTGTTGCTTGATCATGATGAGTTGGTGTTCGTGTCGAGCACGGGCGAAGAGGAGCGCATTGCGTTCCCGGTTGTCGGAGCCAAGAGCACGCGGGCCTCTGGCCATGCGGTGCAGTCGTGGGGGGCGGAGGGCAAGGTCTGCTTTGATCTTGCGCGACGGAAAGTTCTCGACGTGAAGGGCATGGACGGCGGCAGAGTTGTCGGTCCGTCCCTGTTGTTCAGCAAGGATGCTTCACGCAGCCACGAGACCTTGATCCGGCGCGCGGATGGAGTCGTCGCGCCGTGTGAGGCATTGACTGGAGGCCACGTGCTTGGCCTCTTGGATCACGACCGCGTGCTGGTCAGCGTCTATGCTCTGGGCGGTAAGCGTGACGAGCGACTGTTTGCCTTCGATCCCGCCACTGGCGACGAATCTGACTTTGCCTTGCCGGACGACTTGTCCGCGGCCAATAGCTTCGCCGTGGCACCGATGCATGCGTCTGCCAGCTTGCTGCAGCGAGATCCAGCCGGCGCCATTTGGCTGTTGCGGCGCGATTGCTGGTGGAGTCCGTTCGTGCGGCTCAACCCGCAGACGATGGAGGCTCGACCGGTCGCCGGCTTGTGCGAACTGCCGGAGACGAGGCCGCGCACGATGCCACACGCGATGCTGTTGCGATGGCAAGAGCTACCGTACGTAGTGATTCAGAACGGCAAGCAGATCGTGCGCGTCCACATCGAGACCGGCGAACGCGAAGTGCTGTTCCCACGCGAGTAGCAGAAGGTCTGGCCCACAACGCAAACAACCCCGGGCGCCAGCGGCGACCGGGGTTGTCTTGCGTCGATCAGCAGGGGCTCTAGTTGCCCTTGATGATCGTGTTGGTCATCATCCGCGACATCAAACCGTAGTTGTCCGGCTCGATCTCAAGCGCCAGTTGGCGCATGCGCTCACGCTCATCCTTGTGCTTGTCGCCACTCGGGAGTGTGTCGGACAGATACATCCAGAAGCGACCTTGCAGCGGGTCGATCGCGAGCGCCTTCTTGAACTGCTCGTGCGCTTCGGCGCGCTTGCCCTTCTGCGACAACGCGCGGCCGTAGCCGAAGTGCGTCATGCAGTTGGTGTCGCCCATGTCGAGCGCGGTCCTGTAGAAGCGCTGTGCCTTGATCGGCATGCCGCGCGCCAACGCGATGTCGCCGGCGTTGCGGAAGCCGTTGCCGGTCGCCGCCTTCATGCCCTTGACGTGGGCGTGCCAGCCCTTCTCGAACTCTTCGACACTGTCGACCTTCATGAACTTGGTGAAGACCCGGATCTGCTCTTCGGGCTCACACTTCTTGATGTCGTAGAAGTGCGGCACGCGCTTGATCTTCTTGTCGCGACCGAGCGCCAGGTAGAACTTCTTGAAGGCCTTCTCGGTCTTCGGCGTCGACATCAGGTAGTGCACGAAGCTCCAGCCCCACGCGTAGTGGATGGCGGTGAACTGGTTCTGCGGCAGGCGGATCAGGTCTTCAAGACCTTGCCACTCGTCGTTGCGGATCGCGTCCTGGATCGTTGCCAGGCGACCTTCCTGAAGGTTGCCGATGATCATCTTCTTGGCCTTCGGATCCCACTCACTGGCGCCGTAGTACTCGGCGAGCGACTCGTTGATCCAGCTTGGGTAGTGGAACTTCGGGTCGATCAGGTGGGTCAGGTAGTGGTTCGCTTCGTGGAACAGCACGTCCTGGGTCAGGCCTTCATCGAGTCGCTCGTAGAAGAAGTTCAGCTCGATCGGCTTGACGAAGCGGAAGTAGCCAATGACGCCGTTGGGCGCGCCGCCGACTTGCTGGAAGTAGTCCTGGTCGTGGTAGAAGCAGACCTTCAGGCGGCCCATGCCGCGTGGCTTCTTGATGCCCCACGCCTTGGTGAAGGTCTTGTAGTAGACCTCCAGCATGTCGGCGTACTTCTTCATGACCTGCGGGTCGATGGTGTACTCGAACGCGAAGTTCTTGGTCTCCAGCTTGTAGCGGTTGCGCCACAGGCGGTGCTCCTTCGCGTCCTTGATGCGCTGCTCGCGAGTCTTGCGGCGCTCGGCCATGATGCTGTCGCGCTTCTTCTCGCTGATCCAGTCATCCTCGAAGAGCACCAGACCCTTGGCCATCTTGGCCTTGTCCTCTTCGCTGTAGGAGCTCTCCGTGACTTTGACTTCAAACGCGGTGCAGGCCTGAATCAGCTTCTGCGGAACGATGATGTCGCCGTGGGTGAAGTGGATGATCGCACCTTCTTCGTGCTTGGCGATCTTCTTGTCGATGACGAACCGTCCATCCTTCAGCTGCAAGCTGTCTTGGGCCGGCAGCAGAGTGGTGAACGCCGCGATCGAGAGTGCGATCGCGGCCTGGGGGATGGAGTGGGGGGAACCGAATACAGCGCTCATGCCTTGCCTTTCTTTACGAACTTACCGAACGCGGCCTCGTGCTTGGCCCACGTCTTTTCCTTGATGTCGCCGAGCATCAGCTCGTTGATTTCCTTCTGCAGCTTCTTGGCTCGCTCCTTGGATTGCCGTGAGTACTCCTTGGCCTGCTCCTCTTCTTCCTCTTCGGTCGTCGCCGATTTGCGCATCGTGAAGCGACCGTCGTCATTCTTCTCGGCGACCGCGATCGCGGACTCGAAGTAGCGCTTAAGGAACGATTTGAAGGACTTGTCCTTGGCGCCGGGGCCGATGACGTAGCGCAGTGCCTGCGAAACCGCGTAGCGGTTGCGACGCTCCTTCTTCATCAGGTTGTTGAACTCGCTCTCGCTCATCGACATCAGCTCTTGCAGCTTCGGCAAGCCACCGTCGCGGTGCAGCGCGCGGGCTTCATCGCGAACGACGTCGTCAACGCGGAAGTCGAGCTTCCGACCCTTGACGTAGCATTCGGTGACGTAGTCGTTGAGGGACCAGGTCAGCCAGTACGGCGTGTAGCTGATGATGTAGGAGTCACGCTCTTGCAGGAAGTGCTGCAGGATGCCGGAGAACAACACGCTGACGTCGCGGCCACTCGAGCCGTTGTAGTTGTCGTAGTAGGTGCCGATCTCGCGATCGCCGCCGGTGAACGACCAGCCCGTTTCGTTCGACGAGTCGAAGTGGAACGCCTTGTACTCGTCCACGTCCTTGCACAAGCGCAAGACCGGCCGGCGCACGTAGTCATCGCCGAGGGAGCCAAACTCCTTCTCGCACCACTTGTAGAACAGCTCGGCGCCCTCCGTCATCTGCTTGGTGAACTTCGGAGATGCGTGCGAAACGATCATGAAGTGCTTCGACTCGGTGACGCTCCAGTCTTCCGGCGTCGTCTTCTTGATCGCTTCGTGGTGCTGGATCTCCATGTCCTTGCGGATCTCATCGCGCTCCTTCTTCGGGCGCTTGCGCCATTCCTTGCGGAACGCGGACCACAGCTTGGTGGACGTCTTGCGCGTCTTGCCACCGCCGCTGCCGGTGATTGGTGCCGACGCCTCGACGGCCGGCGCCGTGAAGCGCATGCTGTTCAGCGACTTCATGCATTCCCTCTTGACCTTGTCAAGCCGGTCTTCGAGCACTTCAAACTCGACGGCGATTTCGAAGGTCGGGCGCCGCACGATCATCGTGTAGAGGTGCAGCTTCGGGTCGCCCTTGTGGACTTGGACCTCGCAGAACTGCGCTTCCTGTCCGGCGATCTTGGTGTCGTCTTCGC
>CAXBFC010000523.1:0-5110 GCA_963974725.1 uncultured bacterium
AAGTTCCTCGACGAACCGGCGCGCGCCGACTTGATTCATCGCGTCGCGACGTTGGATCGCACCCCGGCCGACGTGGTGCAACGCGTCCTCGAAGTCATGCGCAAGAAGGTCAAGGACCTCGGCCTGACCACGCTGCGCAGTGAGCCGAAGGCTTGGGTCAAGGCCGCCGCATCCCTGCTGAACAACCTCGGCGGCGGTGACAAGGCCGTTCTTGAGACCATCGAGCAGGATGATCCCGAGATCGCCGGCGCCATTCGTGAAGAGATGTTCACGTTCGACGACATCGAAAAGCTCGACAAGAAGTCGATGCAGAAGATCCTCGCGTCGGTCGACTCACGGCAGCTGTCGGTGTCGCTCAAGGCAGCGATTCCGTCGGTCGAGCGCGCGATCCTCGACAACCTCTCGAAGCGCGCATCCGACATGGTGGTCGAAGAGCGCGACAACCTCGGCCCGACGCCACTTACCGACGTGCTCGAGGCACAGTCGGAAATCCTCAAGATGATCCGCGACATGATGGACAAGGGTGACATCAAGGCCGGCGGTGCTGCGGAACAGATGGTTTAGCATGACATCGACGAACGTCATTCCAATGACGTCCCGCCTCGTGGGACTTCGCTTGCACAATCGCCGCGGTCCTGGCGGCGTGCCTGAATCGCCCAAGGCACGGCAACTGCTCGATCTCGAAGCGCAGAACATGGCCCGCGAGGCCGATGCCCAGGTGATGCGCGATTTGCTCGCGGAAGCACGCAACCAGATCGTGGCGTTGCCCGGTGTCGTCAACGAACGTCTCGAGGAGATCGCCGGCATCACGGTCGAACTCGGTCTCGCGATTGCTCGTGAAATCGTGGGCGACGCGCTCGACCAAGGCAGGGTCGACCCGACGCCGACCGTGGCCCGTTGTCTCGCCGACTGCGTGCACGGAAGCGATCGCAGCGACTTGGTCATCAAGTTGCACCCCGATGACATGGCCAATGTGCAGACACGCATCGCGCAGATGACCGAGCTCGGCGAAGAGTTCGCTGCAGCCCGATTCGTCGCCGACGCAACGGTTCCGAGTGGTGGTGTGCGTGCCGAAACCGGCGCCGGCCGCATGCACTACGACCCTCGCGAGATTCTCGAGCGCATCTGCAACGAAGTGCGTCGCGAGGCCTCGGCGTGACCCTGCCGGCCAATCTGCAGCGCGCGGTCGATTCCGCCCGCGCGTTCAATCGCCCCCGCGCCGAAGGCAAGGTGCGTTCGATTCGCGGCATCGCGATCCACGTCACCGGCCTCGCAGCCGCAATCGGCGATTGCTGCACGATCATGGCAGAAGCGGGCCGCTTGCCGATCCAAGCAGAAGTGGTCGGCTTCAACGGCGACGATGCCGTGGTCATGGCTCTCGGCGATGCCCATCGCGTCGCTCCGTGGGATCTGGTCCAGAACGAACACCGCGCCTTAACCGTGCCCGTTGGCGCAGGCCTACTCGGGCGCATCGTCGACGCGTTGGGCAAGCCACTCGATGGCGGTCCCCCAATCATGGGTCGCATGATGCCGTTGACCGGTGACGCCCCGTCGCCGATGGACCGCACCCCGATCGACCAAGCGATCGAAACGGGCATCTCCGCGATCGACGGCATGCTGACGTGTGGCAAGGGCCAGCGCATCGGCATTTTCGCTGGTTCTGGTGTCGGCAAGTCGACACTGATGGGCCAGATCGCGCGCAGCCATGCCGGGCAGGTCAACGTGATCTGTCTGATCGGTGAGCGTGGTCGCGAAGTTGGCGAGTTCGTCACCGAAGCACTCGGCCCCGAAGGCTTGCAGAAAAGCGTCGTCGTCGCCTGCACGAGTGACATGGCGCCGATGCTGCGCTTGAAGGCTCCGATGACCGCCGTCGCGATCGCCGAAGCGTTCCGCGGTGCCGGCGCCGATGTGTTGTTCATGATGGACTCGGTGACGCGCTATGCGATGGCGTGTCGCGAAGTCGGTCTCGCAGCCGGCGAGCCACCAACCCTGCGTGGTTACCCGCCGTCCCTGTTCGCGTCGCTGCCGCGTCTGGTCGAACGACTCGGCTCCGACAGCCGTGGCACGATCACTGGCATGTTCACCGTGCTGGTCGACGGCGATGACATGAACGAGCCCGTTGCCGATGCGTTGCGTGGTTACCTCGACGGCCACATCGTGCTCAGTCGTCGCATTGCCGAACGCGGCAAGTTCCCGGCGATCGACGTGCTCGGTTCGGTCAGTCGTCTGATGCCCAAACTCGTCGATGAACCGCACCAAGTGCGCGCGCGTCGGCTGCGCGAGTTGATGGCTCACTACGAAGAGAACCGCGACCTCGTATCCGTAGGCGCCTACCGCCAAGGTGCGGACCCGCTGATGGACGAAGCGATCCTGAAGATCGCGCCAATCGAGCAGTTGTTCTATCAGGGCAAGCAGCCGCGGACGGCTGCAGACACTGCCGCGGCGATGCAGCAAGTAGCTGGCATGTAGATAGATAGGGCTTGCTGTCCGAGATTACGGCGAGACCGTTGCCGGACTGTCGCGATTTGCCACACGGCCTCGGCAAGGCAACCCAGAAGCGCCTAACGATTGGCCCATGCCACCGCCGATAGAGGTGACATGCGACGGTTCCGATTCCGACTGGCCTCCCTGCTGCGCTTGCGCTCTCAAATCGAGCGCAGCGCGCGCAAGGAACTCGCGTTGGCGATGGCCGAGGTCAACAACTTCGACCAACAGCTTGCGGCTGCGGTTCAGGGGTTGGTGGATTGCGCGGACCAGGCAGCACGATCGGACTCCGTTGGGTTCTTGGCGCGCTCGCTCGAAGCGGGTTTGCGCAGGCACCAATACCGGTTGATTCAGCAGCGCAAGGCGGCCGAGCAGAAGCTCGACGTCGTGCGCGTGGAATACACGCAGAAGGCGCGCGAGTTGAAGACTCTGCAGCGGCTTCGCGATCAAGAACATTCGGAATGGACCACCGAAATGCAGCGCTCCGAGCAAGCTGAGCTTGACGAGATGGCGTTGCTTTCGCGTGGGCGTGAGCAAGGAGAGGATCAATGGTAGCCATCATCATCAAGGTCGTGATTGGTCTGGTGTTGTTTGCGGGATCGCTAGTAGGCGGTCTTGCGGCGACGGGTCGACTCAATCACGAAGGCACGGTCAACATTCCTGTGTTGAACT
This sequence comes from uncultured bacterium, assembly GCA_963974725.1. Classification (GTDB taxonomy): domain Bacteria; phylum Planctomycetota; class UBA1135; order UBA1135; family UBA2386. The sequence continues at coordinate 3,157 of CAXBFC010000523.1, forward strand.
CGTTCTTCCCCGAACCTCCCGCGGAGGAAGGTGACGATGGCGAAGGCGGCGAAAACGGCGATGCCGGGGGTGGCCACGCCGCGGATGCCAACCATGCAGCCCCTGCCGGTGAGTCGCAGGCCACGGAAGGCGCACATTCGGGCGAAGGTGGCACCGCCGCCGATGCCGCACACGGGCCGCAAAACCCGACTTCCAGTCGCAGTGTTACGGGGCCGTCGTTCTTGAACCCCGTCGAGGTCAAGGCGGATCCGCATGGTGGAGGTCACGGTGCCGACGATGGCCACGGCGGAGCTGATGCGCATGCCGCGGACGATGGCCATGGTTCCGATGATGCGCACGGTGCGGATGCTGCGGCTGACGGTCACGGCAATGCCGGTGGCCACAACGCCGGGAATGCTGGTGGCCACAGCGAGAAAACGCCGGCGGAACAGGACTTCGAGAAGATGGAAAGCGCTCTGAAGAGTCAGGGCCGCATCAGCTATTCGCCGGGCGCGTTCTTCACGTTCCAGGGCATGCCAGCGGGCATGACACCCGAGCAAGTCAACGACGCGTGGCAGCGTGTGCAAGGCCTGATGCAGACCATCGAGCAGCGCAACACGGCACTCGATCTGCGCGAGGCGGAGATCCAAGAGCTCGGTGATGACATCAGCAAGCGATGGAAATCGATCAGCGGCGAGCGTCAGAAGATCGAGCAGATGCATCGCGACTTGCAGGACAAGATCGCGAAGTTTGAGCGCACGGTGAATCTCGTGCGCAACGACGAGGTGGAGAAACTCAAGGCCACCGGGGCAACCTTGGCGTCCTTTGAGCGCCGGAAGGCGTCAGAGTTGGTTCAGCAGCAATGGGCAACCGAGCGGGGTCAGCATGAGATCCTGCGCGTGCTCGAGTTCATGGACAAAGATGCCGTCAATGAGATCCTCGCGGAGCTTCCCAACGCAATGGTCCAGGATGTGCTCGAAAAGCGCATGCAGGTCAGCAAAGAGCCCAAGCCAGCGGTCGGTCGGGACTAACCGGCGAATACTTCAACACAACCCACTCGTTTGGTCGATACCGCAACAGCAAGGATCGGCAGTAGCTGAGTAGGAACAACGTGGCTGACGACAACAAGAAAGAAGAAGCTGGCGAAGAGGCCAAGAAGAAGGGTATGTCCCCCGTGATCATGATCGCGCTGGGCGCGATCATTGGTGGCGTTGGAGTGGTGTTCGCGGTTCCTCCCAAAACCGAAACGATCGTCGCACCGCCGCCTGAGTATGAAGAGGTGCACATCACGCACCCGGACTTGATCAAGCACGCCTTCAACCCGAGGCAGCGCGCTGGCAAGGGAGTCATGAAGATCTCCTTCAAGTTCGTCTACACGGTGACGCAGGACAAGACCAAGCACGACGTCGAGCACGCGGCCTTCGAACAGATCAAGCAGAACTGGGATCGTGCCAACAGCGCGGCTTTGCAGTTGCTGCGCAGTCGCTCCTACGAAGAGCTGAACTCCGAGTCTGGGGCAACGATCTTGGAGCACGACATGCTCGAAGAGTTGACCCAGATGTTGTTCAAGAATGACCTTTCCGATGGGCAAGAGCCCATTGCCCGAGTCACCGAGTTGATCTGGAAAGACTGGCTCACGCAGTAACTGTTTCCCCCCGCGACGCGCGCCTCCCCCAAGGTCATACGTGAACGAAATCCTTAGCAACGAAGAGATCGACACCCTTCTGGACATGTTCCGGACGGAGGGCGGTGCGGTCGAATCTGATGTGCGGGAGCCTGAGGCCACGATGGGGCCGATGGAAGCGCCTGACGGACGCGTCATCAGCCGCATCGACCTGCTCAAGCCGAACCGCCTCGGTCGCGAACAATTGCGCGGCATCGAGCGCTACTTCGAGAGCGCCGGCAAGATGCTGTCCGCGACGATCAGCGACAAGCTGCGCCTCGACACGCGCTGTGACTGTGTCGCCGTCGAGCA
>CAXBFC010000524.1:0-5106 GCA_963974725.1 uncultured bacterium
CCTTGATCGGACGAGCTTTCAATGCCGCCCCCGAAATCGTTCTCCGTGATACTCATGCAGTGCGTCGCAACTGGCAGCGCTCTGCTGCCGTGCTCCTGTCCGGTTCGCTTTGCTTTCGGGCTGATTTGCCGCAGTTCCAAACCTGCCGGAAGCTGGTGCTACCGGGGAAGTGGCTTGGACACGGCAAAGCAACCGCTGTGCTTTCCAGACGACAGCCAGCTGGCCAACTCGATGCGAACGATCGAATCATGTTGGGCAATCTGCGTTTCGCCTCAATCAATGTCGGCCAGCAATTCTGGTCGACTGGCAAGGGAGACTGAGCATCAAGACCTTCCTGATGCCACATATCTCACGAGGTTCGTCGCCCGCGCATACAGCACGAGCTAGAAATCAAGGTTGTCGCCAAGACCGGTGGCTAGGTGCCGCTGGGCTTGACTCTCCGTTGGATTTCCAGGCAACTGCGGTGCGTCCGGTATTGCCGTAATGCTGCTCCACCGAACTGGCGGATCAACATCGTGGCGGGCAGACGCAGCGAGGTCACCAAAAAATGGCTCCAACCGCGCTCGCCCCATCTTGCCTCACCAAGTTGGTGAAGACTCAAATGGCTTACAGCCAGGGGCGAGTTCCAGGGTGCGCTGTCAAAACAGTCGCTCCCGCAGACGGGCGCGGAGAGTAGCGCCGTATTACAAGGGGCGCAAGTGGGTTCCTCAATTCCCGTTGGCATCGAGATTGCCCAAAGAACAACCATCCGAGTTTGCGGCGTTGCTCTCTACCGTTCGGTGCGCTATCCACCGTCCCCTGCGATCGGCGGTTCCGATTCAACTTCCCCCCCGCCGATCACCGAAAGAACAACAGCGGGCGGAGCCGCCCGCCGTTTACGTGACAGCACGCCAAGATGCAGAATCCACTCGATTTCGATCCCCGCCGCCTCCGTCTCGAAGACGAGGACGACGACTCCGACAAGAACGAAAAGAAGGGCGAAGGCATGCCCAACCCGTTCGAGAAGGCGCTCTTCGATTCGCGCACGCTGCTAATCAGCGGCGCGGTCGATGACAAGATGCTCAAGGAGGCGACCGTGCGTGGCTTCGCGATGGAAGCGAAGGACCCGGACGCCCCGATCACCGTCTTCATCAACTCGCCGGGTGGCAGCGCCGACGCCGGCTTTGCGATCTTCGACATGCTGCGCTTCATTGCGCCGCCGATCCGCACCGTGGTCAACGGCCTGTCCGCTTCGGCTGGCATCCTGATCCACCTCGCCGGTGACGATGGCCAACGCTACTGCATGCCGGAAAGCCGTTTCATGATCCACCAGCCGTCAACCGGCGGCCGCGGCCAGGCATCCGACCTGGACATCACCGCGCGCGAAATCCTGAAGCTGCGCGATCGCTACAACCGCATCATTGCGGACCGCTGTGGCAAAACGGTTGAAGAAGTCACCGCATCTTCGCGCCGCGACTTCTGGCTCGATGCCGGTCAAGCGCTCGAATACGGCCTGATCAACAAGGTCCTGAAGAACCGCAAGGATCTGCCGGTCACCAAAGCCAAGGACTGAGGCGCCTAGCCGACAGCTGGATCCGCGCGCGGATCTAGCCCCGCTCACGGAGTCCAACCCAGCGGCGGATCCAGCGCCCGGGCGCAACCCAGCCCTCGGCTGGGCTGAACCGGGCACGCCATGCTACGTTGGCAGCACACGATGCTGTGCTGCCGCGCCCAACTGGTTCGACTCGCGACGCTGAGCTGCGCTCTGCTGAGCGCCGTCGCATACCTGCCTAGCCAACGGCCCAATACCGGACCACGTGTGCCAGCGATCATCGCGCTGCTGCGAGACCCGTCTGGAGCGAAGGTGCAGGATGCCACGGGTTGGCTCATGACCGAGCCAGCGTGGCAACTGGCCGCCCTTCAAGGTAGCGACCTGCCGACCCTGGCGACCGGCACGCCCAAGCCCCAGGAAATCACCGCGACCAGCGATCGACGTGGTGTGCTGCGCTTCCCCATCGACGAGCAATCACTGGCGTCAGCCGGCAGCGGCATGGTCACGACCACCGCCGGGCTCGGTGCGCTGTTGCCGCGCCTGCATGCCCAACGCACCCCGCTGATCACGCTCGAACCGATGGCGCTGGTCACGACCGCAACCGGCAGCGAATCGTTCGTCCTGATTGCCCGGGCGACGCTGCCCGATGGCTCGAAACTCACGTTGCCGCCACAACAGGGCAACCAAGTTCGATTGCCAGCGGGCGACTACGAAGTGTGGGCCGGTGGTCGCGATGGCCTGATCTGGCAACGCGTGCAATTGGCACCGGGAACACGCACCGAACTGCAATTCGCCGGCGCCGTGCAACGCCTGCGATTGGCCAAGGATGCGTATGTGCATCCAGCCACCATGCCGTCGCTATCCCTGCGGCAATTTGCTGGCGAAGAGTTCGGCGGCGAGACCGACGAAGTCACGCTGCGCGGAGCGGCGCTGGCAGCGCCGTGGATCACGTGGAGCAACGGCATCGTGACCCCCGCTCGCGTGGTCCCCGGACCACCAACCGTCGCGGTGCGCGCATGGCCTCCGCAAGGCGACCTGCGCGAGCGTTCGCGAACCTACCGACTTGCGAAGACCGCGCCCGCAGAGACCGTGTTGCTCGGCCTGCTGCGTAAGCCGGACCGTTCGTTTGACGTAGTTGCCTACGCCACCAACCGCGAGCAACCATTGCGCATGCCGAGTTCGCCCAACGGCGATGCCTGGCTGCTCGTGCTGGCGCCCGGACGAGCACCGTATGCGCAACCATGGTCGACGACCGCCGACGGCCAGCAGCTGCGCTCGCCCAAGGGACTGCCGCTGACGATTGCGGCGCGCGACCGACGGGCGCTGCCGATCGCGGACCTGATGGTTTCCTACATCCCCGAGCGACAAGATGCCGCAGCGTTGCTGGCGCGCACCGACGCGACTGGAGTGGCTCGATTCGGCAACGTCACGGGACCGGGCACCCTGCAAGTCAGCGACGAACGCTACCGAAACCAAGAGGTGCCGCTCGAGCTGGTGCCGTCGGAATCGCTACCGCTGGTCATCGACGACGGCGAAACCTTGCGTGCCACTGTCGCGTTTGCAGACGGTGCTGCTAGCGATGCCATCGTCGTGACCTTGCGCGATCCGAGTAATGAGCTGCGGCCACGAGAACGCAGCCTGGTCGCATCCACGGGTGTGCCGTTCTCGTTCTACGGATTGCCGAGCGAACACAACCTGCTGCTGATTGCGACCGCCCAACGCGACGGCAAGACCTGGTCGGCACGGCGCGTCGTCAACGCTCTCGATGAAGACGTCGTCGTGACGCTACGCAATGAAGATCCCGTGCTGCGCGGTGGAGATCCAGCGCAGCCCGGCAACGGCCGGTAGACCGACCGTGCCGGCGGCTGCTACGGCTGCGCTATTCCCACTCGATCGTGCCCGGCGGCTTCGAACTGATGTCGAGGCACACCCGCGCGAAGCCGTCCACTTCATTGAGGATCCGGTTGGATACGCGGCGCATGACGTCGGTTGGCAGCGTCTCCCAATCGGCCGTCATCGCATCCTGACTCGACACCAGACGCACGATGCACACGTCCTGGTAGACCCGCGCATCGCCCTTCACACCGACCGTTTTCTGGGGCACGTAGACTGCGAAGTACTGCCACAGATCCTTGTGCAAATCGCGCGACTCGATCTCTTCGCGAACGATCGCATCCGCCTGCCGCAGCGGCTCCAGCTTCGCAAGCGAGACGTCCCCGAGGCATCGCACCGCCAAGCCGGGGCCCGGGAACGGTTGGCGATCGACCAGGGATGCCGGCAAGCCGAGCTCTCGACCCAACGCGCGCACTTCGTCCTTGAACAAGTCCCGCAGCGGTTCGACCAACTGCATGTTCATGTGTTCGGGCAAGCCGCCAACGTTGTGGTGGCTCTTGATCGTCGACGTGGCACCACCGTGCGCGGCGACCGACTCGATGACGTCGGGATAGAGCGTGCCCTGGCCGAGGAAGTTGGCGTTCTTGTAGTCCTTTGATTCCTCTTCGAAGATCTCGACGAAGACTCGACCGATGATCTTGCGCTTCTTCTCGGGCTCTGAGACCCCCGCCAATTCAGACAAGAAGCGATCGGCCGCATCGACGACCTTGAGATCCATGTGGTAGTGGTCGCGGAACAGTTCTTCGACGCCTTCGCGCTCGCCCTGCCGCAGCAAGCCGTTGTCGACGAACACGCAGTGCAAGCGATTGCCGATGGCGCGATGCACCAAGACGGCGGCCACCGAACTGTCGACGCCGCCGGACAAGCCCAGCACGACTTCGCCCGTCTCGCCGACCAGATCCTTGACCGCTTGCACCTTGCGCTCCGCGAGGTTGCCCGGATTCCAGTCGTTGTCGCACTTGGCGATGCCGAGCACGAAGTTCTCAAGGATGCGCTGGCCGTCGACCGTGTGGTTGACCTCGGGGTGAAACTGCAAGCCAAACATCTTGCGCTTGCGATCGCCCACGACTGCAAACGGGCACGGCTTGCTCTTGGCCATGACTTCGAAGCCTGGACCAAGCTTTTGCACCTTGTCGCCGTGCGACATCCAGACGATGCCATCCTGGCGAACGCCTTTCAGCAGGTCTTGGGTATCGGTCGGCTGCAGCTCCGTGCGGCCGTATTCTGCGCCCTTCTCAGCGGGCAGCACGGAACCACCGGTATGCTCGGCCAACCACTGCAAGCCGTAGCAGATGCCGAGCACCGGTATGCCTTGGGCAAGGATCTCCGCGTCGAGCGACGGTGCATCGTGCGCATAGACCGAACACGGACCACCACTGAGGATGATCGCCTTCGGCCGCATATGCTTGAGCGTGAACATCGCGCGCTCGGGCACCGTAATGCGCGAGTAGACCCCGAGTTCTCGGATGCGACGCGCGATCAACTGACAGTATTGCGCACCGAAGTCGATGATCAGGACGCCGCCCGACACCTCTTCGACCACGCTGCTGCCCTGGTCTGCTTGCTGGCTCATGCTTCGCCGGAGTAGTTCGGCGCTTCCTTGGTGATTTGAATGTCGTGTGGATGCGACTCGCGCAAGGTCGCGGGACTGACGCGCAAGAACTTGGCCTTGTCGGTGAGTT
>CAXBFC010000525.1:0-5020 GCA_963974725.1 uncultured bacterium
CGTCGATGGCCGCCAGGGCGCCCTGCAGTTCGTCTACTTCGAGGTCGGCGAGCGCGTTGAGGGACGCGACGCGCGCTGCGGCTGGCATGTCTCGATTGCCAACGAGTTTCGCGAGTGACGGTGCCTTCTCGCGCACGCCGAGCTTCGCGATCGTGCGCGCCGTTGCTGCCGACGTCACCTTGTCGTTGAGCAGGCGGTCCGCCGAACCGCGGAAGTTCTGCACCACGATCTCCGCGTCGGGGTGCTGACACGGGCGCCAGTTGCCGATCACGCGACATTGGCCGTGCGGCGCGCGCCACTCGGCGAGCACGTTGAGTGCTTCGAGGCGGGTCTTCTTGGAGTGACTGGCCTGCGTCGCCATATGCACGATCGCTTCGCCTTGCTCGACTGCGCCGATCATGCGGGCGGCGTTGATGGCCCGCCAGTCGATGCGTTCGCTGTCGGCATCGTTGTCGTAGACGAGCAGCGCCAGGTCCTGCATCGCGCCAGGGATCGGTAGTTCGTAGATCGCGCGCGCCGCTTCGTAGCGGAACTGTTCATCGTCGTGCTTGAGGAAGGCGCGGATTTCCTCGGCGCGCTGGCGGGCCAAGGCGAGCAGCACGGCGCGTTGCACGGCGCGGCTCTTGTCCTGGATGCGGGCGACGAGTTCTTGGCGGCTTGCGACCTCCGCCAACGCGTAGACGCCGGCGTGACGCAGCACCAGGTCGCGGTCGTCGTTGTGGTGCAGCATTGCGAACAGGTCTTCGCTCGCCTGCGTTGAAGGCTTGCTAATGCGGGCGATGGCGAGGGCAGCTTCGCGCTTGACGCGTGAATTGTCGTCGCGCAGTAGCTTGCGGAGGGCGTTGATGTGGGCTGCGTCCCGGGTGTCTCCCAGCATGCGCGCCGACATCGCGCGCACGTCGCTGTCGTCGTCGCCGAGCAGCGAACGCAGGGTGTCAACCGAGTGCTTGCCATTGCGGGCAAGCGTGCCGAGGCCCCAGATGCCATGCAGTCGTGCGATCCTGGATTGGCGCGACGTTGCGTTGGCCTCGAGCACATCGGCCGCTTCTTGATCCGTTAGCGCAAACTGTGCCTTCTGGCGAATGCGGCGATCGGCGTGGCTGAGCATGTTGCCGAGCTGCGCCTTGCCCATCTTGTCGAAGTCGCTAGCCAGCAGCCGCGCGTTGTTGCGCAGCTTGAAGTCGTTGGCCATCTCCTTGGTGCGCAGTCGGTAGATACGGCCCTTGCCCGTCTTGCCCCAGCCGTTGACCCAGTCGTAGAAGTAGAGCGAGCCATCGGGGCCAAAGTCGACGTCACACGGCAGCACGTTCCACGCGATGCGATCGTGCGACGTGACTTCGTAGGCGGCGCCGCGGCGACTGAGCTTGAAGGTGCGGATGCCGCTGTAGCTGCGGCCGCCACGGAAGTCGCACAAGAAGAAGCAGTCGCGGAATCGATCGGGCAGGCCGACGCCGACGTCGTAGATCAGTCCGGAAGGGCCGTCGGCGAAATTGCGGATCGGCGGCAGTAGTGCTGCCGATTGCTCCGGGTGACGCGGGTGCCACATCTTTTCGCGGTTCCAGGCGCCGCGATCGCTGAGCCACTGGAAGCCAATGCGCCAGCCGCTGTCTGCTCCCGGCGTGATTTGCACGAGGCGCGCCTTGTCGCCACCGTCGCTGTTGTTGTCACCAGTGAACAGATCACCCCATTGGTCGAAGGCCAACTCCTGCGGGTTGCGCAGGCCGTGGTGCACGACTTCGAGCTTGCTGCCGTCGAGTTCGCAGCGCAGCACGGCGCCTTCGTGGGGGTAGTCGTGCAGCTTGCCTTCGTGTTCTACTCGCAAGCCGCGGTCGCCGATCGAGAAGTAGAGGCGGCGATCGGGGCCGACGATCAGGCCGTGCAGGTCGTGGCCGATCAGCGACGTGTGCACGCCGTAGCCCTCGTGCAGCACAATGCGCTCGTCGGCGACACCATCGTTGTCGCTATCGCGCAGCTTCCACAGCTTGGGGATGTTGGTGATGTAGACGTCGTCCCCGACTGGCAGTACTCCCGACAGGATGCCGTCGGCCATGTCGTTGAAGCCTTCGGCGTAGATCGTCGAGCGATCGAGCGAACCGTTGCCGTCAGTGTCGACGAGCATGCGCACGCGTTCGGTGTAGGCCGAGTAGGTTGCGACCTTGTCCTTCAGGTACTTGTCGTACTTGGCGACGCGGTCGGCGACGGTCAAGCAGGCCAGGTCGGCGTCCTTCCACTGCATGTAGCTGCGGTTGTCGAACACCCCGTCGCCGATGCGGAAGGTCTCGCAGACGTAGAAACGGCCCAGGTTGTCGATCGCGAACGCGACGCCGTTGCAGACGTCAGGTTCGGCCGCGATCAGGTCCGCGGTCAGGCCTTCGGCCAGCTTGAACGATGCGATCTCCTTCTGCCCGTCGTCGCTTTTGGGCGCGACATACATGGGCTTCTTCGGATCGGTGGATTGCTGCGAACCATGCTGCGCCAGGGCGACGGAGCAAAGCACGAACGGGAGCACGAGCGTCGAGGTGCGGACCATTGGTTGCGGAGTGTACGCAACCAGGTGCAAACCACCATTGTTCGGTCGGCGGATGTTCGGTGAGCGAGGTACGCGCGGCGATACCGTTACTCCGGGCCGTTGACGCTCGGGGCCGTTGACGCTCGGGGCCGTTGACGACGCCGGGCCGTTGACGACGCCGCGACGGGGACGCGACTCAGCTCTCGTCGTTCGCGTTGTTCGGCGCTTTCTCAGTAGGGGCGTCCGCGTCGGAGCGTTTTGCGCTTGGGGCCGAGCCCATGGCGGTGACGGACAGGCCGCCGTGCTTGGTCGTGAAAGCCTTTTGCAGCGGCAAGCCGGTGCGTCGCGCCAGGCGCATGTCGTGCGCCAGGATCATCGCGTTCCAGCCGTCGCCGAGCGCCTTGATACGGTGGCCGAGCGTCTGGTAGAGCGGCAGCAGGTTGCTGTTGTTCTGGATGCGCACGCCGTAGGGCGGGTTGGTGATCAGCGTGCCGGTTGCAGGTGCATCCTTGCCTTCGAGCCACGGTTGCGCGGCGAGCGCGTGCGCGTCGCATTGAATGGCTTGTTGCACCCCGGCGCGTTTGGCGTTGTTGCGCGTCGCTTCGACGGCACCTTGGTCGCGATCACTGGCTGCGATCGGAGCGAGCGGGTCGCGGGGCGTGCCTTCGGCCAGCACTTCTTGCCACGCATCCATGTCGAAGCGCGCCGTTTGTTGCAGAGCTGGTGGCCGCAGCCGTCCGGGCGCCAGGCCCATCGCGAGTCCCGCGGCTTCGATGGCGATTGTGCCCGAGCCGCAGAACGGATCGAGCATGGCCGTGTCCGGGGACCAGTTGCTGGCCAATACCAGCGCGTGCGCGATGTCTTCGCGCAGTGGTGCCTTGCGGCCGTCGAGTCGGTAGCCGCGGCGATGCAGAGGTGTGGTCGTCGCGTCGAGGGAGATCGTGCAGACGTCTTCGTCGAATCGGATCGCTACGTTGGCGACGATCTCGTCTTGATCGCGCGCCATCATCGGTGGGCGGCCAAAGGCACCACCGATCGCGTTGTAGACCCGTTCGGAAATGCCGCCGGTGTGGTAGACGCGCGAACGGCGAGATCGTGACGTCAGTGCGACCGGAACGGGGGCGACGAGCCAGTCGCGCCACGGGATCTCGACGGCTTTGCGTTGCAGTTCCCCCAGCGCTCGACAGCGGAACTGTGCCAGCCGGATGCGCACGTGGCTGGCGGTGCCGAGCCACAAGCAGGCACGCTTCACCGTTTGCATGTTGCCGGTGAAGGTCGCGCCTCCCGGCACGGCCTCGGCCTCGACGTATAGGCGCGAGAGTTCTTCGATAAGGAACGGTTCGAGGCCTGGCTGGCAGGCTGCGAATAGGGGGAACGTATCTGTCACTTGGTGCGGAGGTCTCGGATCACTGTCATCAGTTCTTCGATACTGGTCAGTTTGTGGCGCAACTTGCCGCGACTCTCACCTTCTTTTCTCTCCCATTCGTCAAGCCGCTGCCAATCAGCCCATGTAACGGCGTCAATCGCGCGTTCTTGCAGCAACGGAGCGATGTCATCTTTGTGGGGCGAGAGCAGTTTCTTTGCCTCGTAGTCGGCCAGCATGCCAACGACCGTGTCCTTGGCGTCGAGGCTGTTGGTTCCGATCAGCCCCGTCGGGCCGCGTTTGCACCAACCCGCAGCAAAGTGGCCGACGCGCACGTCGCCGCCCAATTGCTCGACTACGCGGCCGGCAACGTTGGGCACGATGCCTTTGCGATCTTCGAACGGCACCCCAGGAACAGGTTCGCCGCGATAGCCAATGGCCTTGAACAGCAAGTCGACTGGCACCTGCTCGCTTTCACCCGTCGGGCGTGGCCGCGGCGTGCCGCTGTCGTCCGCTTGTAGTTGCATGTGGTCGATCGAGACCGAGGTCAGCTTGCCGCCTTCACCGTGCAGCGCGGTTGGCGACACCAGGAAGCGGCAGCGCAGTTTCTTCGGTGCGTCGCCTTCGCCGAGTTCGGCCTGCTTGGCGCAGAAGTCGGCGTTGCGTTGTTGGCTGCGCGCACCGTCCTTCGCCAGCCAGGCCGCACTCAATTCGTCGAGCTGCGCGTCCTTCTTGGTGACGACCACATCGACGTCGGGCAATGCCGCAATCTCGGCGATCTCCTTCGGCGAGAACGCCGCCTGCGCCGGCCCGCGGCGTCCGAGCAGCACGACTTCTTCGACGGTGCTCTTGCGCAGGGTCTCGAGCGAGTGTTCGGCGATGTCGGTCTTAGCCAGCTCGTCGGGCGACGCCAGCAAGATGCGAGCAACATCCATCGAGACGTTGCCGTTGCCGACCAGAGCGACGCGTTTGGCATTGTGCAGATCGAACTGGTGGTGGCGGTGGTCGGGATGGCCGTTGTACCAGCCGACAAAGTCCGTCGCCGCATAGACGCCGGCGAGGTCTTCGCCGTCGACGTTGAGCTTCGAATCACTTTCGCAGCCGAACGCGTAGACGACCTGGTGATAGTGCGCGTTGAGGTCCGCGAC
>CAXBFC010000526.1:0-5000 GCA_963974725.1 uncultured bacterium
GCACGATCGAGGACTTCCGAACGCTGCTGCACAGCAAGGATGCAGAACGTGAGAAGTTCTACGACGACTACCTGTTCGACGTACGTCCGTCGACCGACGACGCGCCGTTCTTCTTCAACTACTACAAGTGGTCGAGCCTGTTCTCCGGCAGCAAGGATCGGGTGAAGGACGCCGATGCGTTCAACTACCACACGGACTTCCCGATCGGCCACTACGTGTTGTTGGCGTCGATGCTGCAGATCTTGCTGCTCGCCGTCGCGATGATCTTCTTGCCGTTGCGCAAGCTGGCGAGCGACGGCCTGCGGACTCCGGGCGCTGTGCGGATCTTCGGTTACTTCGCGGCGCTTGGCCTTGGCTTCATGCTGGTCGAGATCGCCTTGATGCAGAAGCTTGTGATCTTCTTGGGTCACCCGACCTATGCGTTGTCGATCGTGCTGACGAGTTTGTTGGCATCCGCTGGCCTGGGCTCGCTGTTGGCTGGTCGCATCCAGCTGGTCCGCAAGAAGCACCTGTTGTTGATCTTGCTGGGGATCCTGGCGGTGATCGGGTTAGACGTTGCTGCCGTCAACTATCTGTTGCCCGCCATGCTCGGCATGGAGATCTGGGTTCGCATGCTAACCGTCATCGTGCTGCTCGTGCCGACCGGCGTCGTGCTCGGCATGCCGTTCCCGTCAGGTATTCGACTCGTCGAAGAGCAGTGCCCGCACCTGATCCCTTGGGGCTGGGCGATCAACGCGTTCTTCAGCGTGTTCGGTTCGATCTTTTGTATCGTGCTGAGCATGGCGATCGGGTTCTCGAACGTGTTCTACGTCGCTGGAGGTATCTACGTGCTTGGCCTCGTCTTCATGAAGACTCCGCGTGGTAAGGCCCGAAGCGCCGGTTCCCACAGTGGTGACTCCCAAGGTGGTGACTCCCAAGGTGGCGACCCCCAGAGTGGTGGAGCTGATGGTTCGGAAAGTCCCGACGGCGTTACTCCTGCGGAAGGCGCGACGGTCGCCTCGGGTCTCTAGCCGGTGACCAACGTAGATCGTGTCGCGGACGCAGTGGTCGATGCTGCACTGCAGAGCTTGCCGGGCTGGGGACGCGTCGGCGACGAACTGCGTTGTCGCTATCGGCTGCCGTCGTTTCCGGATGCGGTGACGTTCACGAACCGCATCGCAGTTGCAGCCGAAGAACTGCAGCATCATCCGGAGTGGACCGTCGCCTACACGACGGTCACCCTGTCGATGACGACGCATGATGCCGCTGGGCTGTCGCAGCGCGACCTGGACTTGGCTGCGTGCATCGTGTCGATCGCCGCGGAACTGTCGGCGGAACCCATGGCAGGCGATCGCGTGCCATCGCGCGATCATACTTGGGTGCCGCCGGGCCACTTCTATTCGCCGATCGTGGATGTGCGGGAAGTGCAGGCCGACGCCGACAAGTTGTTCGCGCCGGGTCAGCACCAAATGCCCGAGATGGACTTGCGCGTTACGGCGCAGGTCGCGTTGGTTCGGCAGTTGGCGCGATTCTATGGCGAAGAGGACTTTCCAGCCGTGAAGCGCAGCGGCCGTCGCTATTGCCTCGACAATGAATACTTCCCCTACGGCGATGCCTTTGCGTACTACTCCCTGCTGCGGCATCTGAAACCGAAGCGGGTGATCGAGGTCGGTGCTGGTTGGTCGTCGGCGGTTCTGCTGGATACCGACGAGCGATTCCTCGGCGAGAGCATCGATTGCACGTTCATCGATCCGTACCCGGATCGGTTGCAGTCGTTGATGACGGAGTCGGACACGGCGCGCACGCGCATCTTGCGGCGTCGTCTCCAGGACGTCGACATGGCTGAGTTCGAACGCCTTGAGTCAGGCGACTTCTTGTTTATCGATTCGAGCCACATCGCAAAGACCGGCTCGGATGTGCTGCATGCAGTCTTCAAGATCCTGCCGGCGTTGGCAGACGGAGTGTGGGTTCATTTTCACGACATCCATGCCAACTTCGAATACCCGCGCGAGTGGGTGGAGGAAGGTCGTTCGTGGAATGAAAACTACCTGCTGCGTGCGTTCCTGATGCACAACCGCGAGTGGTCAATCCAGTTGCACGCGGCGACGTTGGCCGAGTGCGCCGCTGAGCAGTTGCTACCGTTGATTCCTGCGGTCGCGGAGGCTGTTGGTGGCAGCCTGTGGTTGCGCAAGGTTGGCGGCATGTCGTGAGTTCTTCTTCGGACAGCGAATGGGATTTGGTCGAGGAGCTGGTGTTCCAGTGCCTCGAACTGCGCTCGCAACACGAGGCCGATCCCGAACAAGTTGACGGCAAGGTTGCAGCGTTGCTCGCTGCGCATGACGCCAGCACCGTCGACGAGGTGCACAAGGTCCTCGCAGGCATCACCGATTGGCCTAGTGCAAACAGCGAAGAGCAACTAGTCGCGCACGCAATGCCGGAGTGCATGGGACCATACCGGCTTGGTCGCATGTTGGGCCAAGGCGGCATGGGCGCCGTCTACGAAGGGGTCGACGAGTCGTTGGGGCAACGGGTTGCCGTCAAGGTGATCCGGCCGGACTTGCTGGCGTTGACCGGTGCTCGAGAGCGCTTTCGCCGCGAAGTGGAAGCCGTCGCACGGCTGTCGCATGCGGGCATCGTGCCGGTCTACCAAGTCGGCGAAGAGAATGGCATTCCGTGGTTTGCGATGGAGCTGGTCGATGGCCAGTCGCTTGCGGAGATCGTGGTGCGGCTGCGCGGTCGCGCGCCGGCATCGTTGCGGGATACGGATCTGCTGGGCCGTTCGCCGGATCCGTCAGGTTCGGGTTCGCATGCGGGTCGCACTTGGGAACACGTTTGCGTGCGCGTGGTTCGTGGTTTGGCGGAGGCGCTTGCACACGCGCACAGCCGCTCGGTCTTGCACCGCGATGTCAAGCCGTCCAACGCGATCCTCGATAGCGCCGGCAACGTGCGACTGCTCGATTTCGGGCTGTCGCAGCATGAAGGTGCCAGTGACCTCACCAAGAGCGGGGCGTTGTTGGGCTCGTTGCCGTATGCGCCACCCGAGCAAGTTAGTGGCGAGGCAAGTGAGCACGATGCGCGCGCCGATGTCTACTCGCTGGGTGTCACCCTCTACGAATTGCTGACGCTGCGGTCGCCGTTCTTCGATCGCAACGAAGCCCTGACGCGCAAGAACGTGTTGGCGGCGAATGCGACGCCCGCGCGGCAACTGCATCCGGGCCTGTCTTGGGAAACTGCCACTGTGGTAGCGGTAGCGATGGATCGCGATCCCGCGCGCCGCTACCAAAACATGGTCGAGTTCGCTGCAGACTTGCAGCGCATTTTGGATCACCGCCCGATCCAGGCCCGTCCGCCAGGCACCTGGTTGCGGTTGTGGCGAACGGTGCAACGTCACCCGGCCGTCGCGACCGGATTGGTTGCTTCGTTGTTGGCAGTGGTTGCGCTCGTGCTGGTCTATACGGTTGGTTTGAGGGACGAGCGCGATCTCGCCTTGCAGGCGCAGCAAGAAGCCGAAGGGCTCCGTGCGGTGGACCAGCAACGCAGCTATCGCTCGAGCATGGTCGCCGCGCACTACGCGGTGCAGGCCGGACAAGTATCGGAAGCGAAGCGGCTGCTGGCTGCATGCCCCGAGGAGTTGCGCGAGTTTGAGTGGCGCTACGTCCAGGCGAGTGTGGATGAGAGTCTGGCGACTGTGCCGTTGGCAGCTGGGAGTTTGCCAAGGCTTTCAGTGCACGCCAATGGTGTGGTGGTTGGGTCCGGTCAAGGCATCCCCTATGACCTCGCGGCAGCCACGTTGCAGCCGGTGCCGTTCGATGCACCACAAGCCGTGCGGCTCTTGTCGTTGGCTGCCTCGCAAGACGGCAAGCACGTCATTACTGGTCACGACGAGCACATGGCTGTGCTTTGGGACGGCGCCGAGCGCAAGCAGCGCGCCGAGATTTCGTTTGATGGCCTCTATGGCGACCGGCGCCTTGCGAGTCGCTACGCGCGGTGCTTCGCCGTCGCGATCACCAAAGATGGCAGCAAAGCGTTCGCGTGCAGTGCCGGTGCAGCGGTTGCCATCATCGATGTTGCGACGGCAACTCGCAGTGGCGGCTTCTTGCTGCCGCCGGTGCGCGGCGCGGCGTTTTCGATGGCTGTCAATCCCGAAGGCGACTTGCTTGCCGTGGGCCACGATCGCGACGTGCTGTTGGTAAGGCTAGATGGAACGGTTGTCGCCAAGCTAGGCGGCCATCTCGACTTCGTCATGTCGGTCAAGTTCTCTCCCGACGGCAAACTGGTGTTGTCGACCAGTCGGGATCGAACGGCGCGTTTGTGGCGAGTCGAGCAAACAGACTGCGTCAGCTTGCTGCTGGGGCACACCGATGCGGTGCATGGCGGGGAGTTTGCTGGCGACGGAACGATCTGGACCACGAGTGGGGATGGATCGCTTCGCAACTGGGATCCTTCGACCAGCACCGAACGGCAATGCCGTCGCGGTCACGCTGGTGCCGTCTACGGCATCGCCGCAATGCGTGATGGGGACCGCGAATACCTGTTTACGTCGGGCGTCGATGGCTCGGTGCGCAAGTGGGATGCGAAGGTCGGTCGAGCGCGGTTCCGCATTGGCGCTCGCGGCCGGACCGTTCGTCAGCAGCTGTTGGTGCACGGCGATGGCGAGCAGTGCACGTTGGTCGATGCCGATGAACGTGTTCGTACGTTCTCGCTGCCGAGCGGCAAGCGGCTCGATGCGATTGCGGCGGATGGCGCGCGAGCCGTTGCCGTGCATCAGGACCTGGTCGCGGTCATCGATGACGATGGGCTGCGCATCAACGGCGAATCCGTCGCTGGCGCTGAGGACCAGTTGCAAATGATTGCCTATCTCGACGATGGCACTTTGCTCGGCACTGAGACTCGTGGTGACCTGGTTGCGTGGACCGTGGACGGCCGTGTCGAACGACGTTCGGCGCACGCGGGGGCGTCATTGATCATCGAGCCGGTTGGCGTCGCGGGTGCCCGCAACCGTGCGGTCACCATTGGGCAAG
>CAXBFC010000527.1:0-4991 GCA_963974725.1 uncultured bacterium
GGGCGATCAAATCGCGCGTAGATCTCGTTGACGCCAGTGCCGTTGGGATCTTGATCGCGGAAGTAGTCGAGTTCGACCTCGATAAAGATGCTGCCGACGTCACGCACGTCAGCTTCGACGAACAGCAACCCCTGGTAGATGCCTAGAAAGCCATCCGGATGACCCCCCCGCGCTTCGGTATCCATGAACCTGGTGGCGACAAAGCCGTGCAGATCGAACCGTTCGACCCATCGATCGAGAGCCACACCGACATTGCCAAGAGCTTCCCCGATCGAAGGAGCAGGATCGTCCGAGAGGTCGATGCCGCCTTCGGTATCCGGCAGTTGCGCGCACAACTGAGCCGCGCCGAGCAGCAGTGCTACGGTTTGGGGGAGGATCTTCATGTTTGGACCTGGGCACCCCAAACATCGGCCGCATGCCGGTCCCGACTTGATCCCTGATGCCAGCGCCGTTGCGAAACTCACCAGTCCTGCAACAGGCATGGTATTGCACGGCGTTCGCGGTCAAACTCGCGTGCTTGGCGCGCCCTCCGTGAGCTAGCCACACTCAGGTTCGAAGGCTCGGCGACAAGCGTCACCGCACCAAGACCTTGCGGCCGTCTTCTGGCTTGAGTTGAAAACGCTTCGATCTGCGATCGCCGAGGCCGTGAAAGTCGGTGCTGCTCTGTCCGGTCTAACCAGCGAACCGGCCACAGCTCACACCGGCTGAGATGCGCGGCGCGCGCCGTTGCCCCCTTCTACCGGGCCGATCGCCCAGACGCGGTGCTGCGTGCACGGTCGCACCTTCAACACGAACCGTCCACGCTGGTCCGTCTCGCCGACCAGATGCTCGATCGGCCGACCGCGAAGCATGCCCTCGGCCACCACGCAGTGCACGGCCGCCCCGGCCAACGGCTGGCCTTCGTGATCGACCACCGTACCGATCAGCGCTTGGCGAACCTGAGCAGTCTGCTGGCCAATCGCGGCACTGCCGATTGCGGTCAAACAGAGTGCGATGACCATGTCGATGGGGGCAGTTCGCATGGCGCCATGTTGGGCCAATCGCACGCTGCTCGCAAGCCAGGCGCCAACCGCCTCCTTTGCGTCTCACCCTGGCACGATGATGGATGATTCGCCGCATCGCGTGAATCCTTGATTGGCAAGCAACTGGTTGCTCTGCACAATCAGCCCGATGCGCAACATGATTCGAATTGCCGTCACCGTCGTTCTCATCGGTTTGGTTGGCTGCGGCGCCGAGAACAAGGGCGACCAATCAGACCAGGGATCGGGAGCCGAGAACCAAGCCGCCAAGAGCCCCGAGACCGGCGGCTGGAAGGATGGCGATACGATTCCTTCCGGCACGGCTGGCGTACCCGACATCAAGATCCTCAAGGTTCACAAGAACGGCAGCGGCGAAGTATGCGGCCTCGGCAAGACGGCCACGCTTGCCTACAAAGCGATGTTGGCCAACGGCGAGGTGCTCGATCCGGGCTCCCGCCCGTTCACCTTCAAGGTCGGCGCGGGCCAAGCCATCAAAGGCTGGGACGTTGTTGTCGCCAAGATGAAGATCGGTGACAGCTTCACAATCATGTTGCCGCAAGCACTGGCCTACGGCCCCGCCAAGGGCGACCTGAAGTTCGACATGGAATTGCTGTCGGTCAAGTAGCGACTGCGCGCCGCAGCTGCCGGCGGTTCTGGTTCCGTGCGCAGAGAGCCTTGAGGTCGCGGTATCTACAACCTCGATCGCATTTCCTTGGCAGCAACGCGCGCCAACTCCTACTTCGACCAGCGCCAAGCAATCAGAACGCGCCCACCGTCATGGTCAGCGCGTTCGTGCTGGTGAGCGCCGGGATGTTGAACGAGAGGTCCAACTCCAGTAGGGCGATGGCTCGCTTCCCCAGCCGCAGCGCAGCATATCCGTGACACGCGAACCGTGCCCCCCCCCAACGTCGTATGGCATCTCGCTTGGCCGGCTTGGCCGTCTCCGTTGGCCGTCTGCCTTGGCGCTTCACCGAGCTACCGGTGCCATTGGTGACAGCAGTTGCTCAACGCTTTTTGGCCGCCTCTGCGGCGCGTTGCTCGGCCAGCAGTTCGTCGACGGCGCGATCCAACTCGGCGCCGAAAACGTTCTTGAACCGGATCTTGCCGCGAGCGTCGAGCACGTAGAGCTGCGGCCATCCCCAGACCCCCCAGGCAGTCGCGACGGGCCCGCCGCGGCCACCGCCATCGTGGATGTTGCGCCACGTGACGCCCATCTTCTCCTTGTGGCGACGGAAGACCTCGGCGCTATCGCTGTTGATTCCAAGCATTGCGAACGGCTGACCGGCCAGGCGCTGCACCAGCGCCTTCGTGTGCGGAAGCATCCGCACACAGGGGCTTCACCAAAAGCCCCAGAAGTCGAGCACAACGACCTGCCCTCGGTAGTCCGTCAGCCGTACAGGATTGCCGGCGACGTCGCGGCCGGCGATTTCGGGAGCGGTTTGTCCGACGCGCAGTTGTCGGGCTTCGAACACCAACCCGTTGGCGAGCTTGCCCGTTGGCGTTGCTGGCCAGCGCGCAGCAACGGATTCGTAGATGCGCAGGGAGCGCGAGCGTTCCTTGAGAGTGAGGTCGACTCCGTCCAGGGCGCGACCCTCCTCAATTGCGATGCGAGCCTTGGTGTCCGGTTCGCGGGCCATGGCAATCATCAGGCTGGAAATGCTCAACGCTTCGCGCAAGTCGAGAACATCGAAGCCGTCGAGTCGAATCGCAGCATTGATCGCGAGCAGCCGGGCGTCACTCGGGTCAGTGGCCAGCAGACTCAGGATCCGGCTGCGCTTGTCGCGCCTTGCCGCGACGCCATCGAGGCCCGAGAAGCGATGTTGTTCGATGACCCAGAGCTGCGCTTCTGGGTACCCTTTGTCGGCCAGGTCGCGATAGCGTGCGACGAAGCGGGACTGGACCATGGGTGGCAATTTGGGTCGCGCAAGGTCGGGCTTGCTCAAGCGCTGTTGCCGCCATTCGTCGAGCAAGCGATCGATGCTGGCCTGCCATACGGTTTTCGCCGTCGCAAATTCCTGCTGTAGAGCGACAAGCTTGGCTCGCTGGTTCTGCGGAGTGTGCTTCTCTGACGCTCTCTGAGCTGCGGCCATCCCGGCGATGCAGAAGGCGGCCGCGAGGTGACGAGTTGCTCGGGATTGGGGCATGGTGCGCTGCTCGCTAGGGGGAACCTTGGTGGACCCTACTGGCTTGACCCGGCAACTGCGTGCCACGTCAGAACCTTTGCGGAACATCTTCGGGCCAACCGAACCACACGGAGCCCGATCCGAACGACGAACGACAACGGATCCGCCAGAGTAGGCGCGGACGACGATGCGGCAAAGGCCTTGGCCCGCGCGGCGCTACCGAATGCGCGCTTCGAGTTCGATCTCGATCAAGAACTCGGGCAGCGCGAGCCCCTTCACCTCCAACCAAGTACCCGTCGGGAAGGCCGTCTTGTAGATCTCGTTGCGGTAACCCGACAGCTCGAGGAAGCCGGCCATGTTGGTTGTGAAGACGTTCTCCATCACCACGTCGTCGAAGGTGCAACCAAAGTGTGCGAGCACCTTCTGCAGGTCGTTGTAGCAGTTTCGCATCTGCTGGTTGAGGTCCCCGACCGCGGTCGGCGCCCCGGCGTCGTCCATGCTGACGGCGCCCGAAATCATCAATTCGTGACCTAGGCGGATCGCGTGGGTGTAGCCATAGGCCTTTTCGACCTCCGGCCGGAGCGAGAAGTATTCGCGTTGGCCGGCCGACTGGCAACCGGGGAACAGAGCAGTGCCGA
Organism: uncultured bacterium; assembly: GCA_963974725.1. Classification (GTDB taxonomy): domain Bacteria; phylum Planctomycetota; class UBA1135; order UBA1135; family UBA2386. Next base: position 3,781 of record CAXBFC010000527.1, read on the forward strand.
GCAGAAGAACAGCGAGGATTGCCGTGGTACGCATGGGGTCCGAGAGTTTATTGGGGTTTGGAGGAAGTGGTCGAGAGCGTCGCGAAGTCGGTCAGCTCCATGGCCGCGAGCACCGCAGCCTCCTGCGGCTCGCACAACTTGTTCAGTTCTTCGACGCCGAAGTTGACGCCAACGACGCTGCGGAACGGACGGCTGCCGGGCGCCATCGCGACCAGTTCGGCGAACCGGTCAACAACATGCATCGGATCAGTCGAGCCATCGTCGCTCTCGAACAGTTGCTCGAATGACTTGCCCAACGCCTCGAACGTTTCGGGAACCACAGCCGGATAGGTCGCAGCGCGCCCGTCGGCATCAGCGGGCTTCGGGCTGGTCGGAAACAACGCGGTCGTGAATGGTCCGGGCTCGACCAGCACCACGTCGACACCGCTGCTCGCAAGCTCGGTGCGCAACGCCTGTGAGTAGCCTTCGAGCGCCCACTTGCTGGCGTGGTAGACACCGAAGAACGGAATCGCAAGTCGGCCGGCCACCGAACTGACGGAGATGGAAAGGCCGCTGCCCTTCGCGCGCATCGCCGGTAAGAACGCGCGGTGTACGCGGTGCACGCCGACCATGTTGATGTCGAGCTGGCGCGCCAGTTCTTCGTCGTCGAACGCCTCGGTCACGCCAACGAACATCTGGCCGGCGTTGTTGATGACGACGTCGGGCGCGCCGCTCTCTTCGAGCACGCGCGCCGCAGCGGCATTCACTGAGGTCGTCGAACAGACGTCGAGTTCGAGCACGCGCAGGTCGAGCCCTTCGTCCTTGGCGATCGCCAGCAGTTCTCCCGAAACGGCGGCGTTCTTGCCGTCGACGCCGCGCATGGTCGCGTAGACGCGGTTTCCTTGGCGGGCGAATCGTTCGGCGGCGAGTCGGCCGAAGCCAGAGCTGCAGCCGGTGATGAGGATCGTATTGGTCATGGTTTCGTTTTGGTTCTTCGGGAATCGGTTGGAGTCCGTCGTGGCGAGAAAGCGTTTGTCCGCTGCGGCCGCGATTATAGCGCGGAGCCTCTGCAGCAGATTCGCATCCGCGCCGCACTCCCGAATCAGAAACTTCTGCCCCAACTCGGCAGGCAGTTGGCTCGCTTGGTCGAACAGTCGTCGAATCCGATTGTGCGCGGCTTCACTCATGGTCAGGACCACAAGCGAACGCGTGCCGTGCGCGGGATCAGGATT
>CAXBFC010000528.1:0-4983 GCA_963974725.1 uncultured bacterium
AGCCTGACGGGCCAAGACGTCGAGGCAAACTTCGACCGAGCCGAGTACTTGATGAACCGCGCGATCCTGAGCATCGTCGGGAACCCCGGCTTCTTCCATCCCGAGATGCCAACCTACGCTGAGTTCGTGGCGCGCGAAGCCGTACATCTCCTGGCCCTCACCAATGGCCAGGCGAGCACCGTGCAAGAACTGACGACGCTGAGCGGTGGCGAATTGACCGCTAGCGCCGACGAGAACCTGTTCATCGCCAAGCTGCTTGCCGCTCTTCACATCGAAGGCGAAGTCGAGAAGATCAAAGAAGCGCTCCTGGAAACCGTTGGCGATGATTGGAAGAAGTTCAACAAACACGCTGACAACGGCAACTGGAAGAAAGCCGGCAAAGCCCTGAAGAAGATGCTCAAGAAGCTCGTTGGCAAGGAGTTCACCAAGAAGCTCACGGCCAAGATCGGCAAGAAGGCGGCGGCCAAGCTCGTCGCCAAGCTAGGCTCCAAGTGCGTCCCGTTCTTGGGCTGGGGACTCTTCGTCGGCGGCCTGCTCTGGGCCTACGTCGAGCAGATCTGGGACTAGAACTGTCTCCGCATGATCTGCAATGGGGGCGGACCGGCCATGCGCCGAGCCGCCCCCATTGCAGGTCAAGGCAATCGACGCGGAAGGCGTATCGCTTTCTCCAAAGTCTGATCGGGTGGCTCAACTCGGCGACGATGCGTAGCTGCTGTGCCAGGCGCCGTGCCTACGCTTCAGTTCGCGAAGATGGCGAATGCGTCGCTGAGTGCCATTTGTCCCTGGCTGATCCCTGCAGCCTGAGCCTGGATCATCAGTGGCCGCACGGCCTGCGGGATCACCAAGTCGACGTTGAGCATTGGCATCGAGAGCACCGCGTCGGGTGATGGCACCAATAGACATGGAAACCCGAACGCTGATGGAAACAGTGTTGGCTGCTGGCTGAGGCCGAGCACGAGTAGCGGGTTGCTGCCAATCAACGAGCGACGTATGTGAACGGCGTTCGGCACAAAGGAACTCACCGCAATCAGCGAATTGAGCACCGGGGCACAACCCTGCGCAGTCTGCCAGGTCGTGATGCCCGTGAGCGGACGTACCGTGATCGATAGACTGCAGTTGCTACGTTGGAACGGAGCTGCTTGGGCGTCCAAGATGACGCGCATCTCAAGCGGCTGCGGGCCCACTGCGATGGGCGGCAGGCCAACGATCAGCGCACCGCTGACGAAGTCCACCGAACCATCGTTGAAGATATCTACGTCGATGCGTGGCTGTGGCGAGCCTGCCTGCGTCTGGTCGTTGAATACGATCTCAATCAGAGCGCCAGTAGAGACCGGTGCGGTGATCGAAACCAGCAGCTCGGCGGGAGCCACCGAGGCGCTGGCTTGCGCAGCCTCCGCCCGCACCTCCATCGAACATGCAAAGAAGACCGACTCGTTGGTTTCGTGCGTGAAGCAAGCGAACACTGCTTTGGTTGGATTCGTCGTCGACGGCAGGCTCTGGAGCAGAACGCTCGATGCCAAGGGACCGACCGGCAGTGCCTGCACACTTGGGGTCCCGCCAACGGATGCCGAGGTGGTGATCGGCGTCAATGCCGTGACTCCAACGGATGCCTGGGCGGAGAGTCCAGCGGCGAGCAGCGGCAGTGCGAACAAGGAGAGTGTGACGTTCATGGTCGGAGGGGCGAGCGAGCGCAGGAGGTTGGTCAATGGCACTAGTCTAGTCTAGAGGCCCGGCCGAAGAGTCGCGCACAACGCGTGCGGCGGTCTCGCCGCACTTGGCGGCCCACGAGAGCCTCGCCGAATCCACCAATTCGCCTACGTTCTCGCGCACCACCACGCACAGCGATTCCATCCGCACGCGATGCACGCTGACTACCGGCCACGCCTCTAGAGTAGCAATCAACATGCCGCGCAATCTCCTCAGCGGGAACGTGGCCACGAGGCGCCGAAGTGGCGGTTGCTTCGTTTCGACTTGGAAACAGCAAGAGGCCAGCCGCTCCGCCGACGCGAGCTCGGGGTCGCCGTGATCGCTCCACCAGCAATCATCCTCACTTGGATCGCTCAGCATGACGGAAGTGCCGAGCCATCACACGCGCCGACGATTCGGGTCGTAGACGGCCGTCATGTTGGAGCGAGCCAACTGGGTTGCGGCCATCTCTTAATCCAACATCTCGGACAAGCGGGAGGCGCGGCGCCCGCCGTAGATCACGACCACGTCGCGATCGGAGTCCCTGGCCATTGCGTGGCCCCAACGCGCCGGCGGTGTCGCGACGTTGCGTTGCACCACGGTCGTGCCGTCGCACTCCCACGTGTCGCAGTAGTTGATGTTGCTGTTGGTGCTGCCGAACAGTACGCCAACGCCACGGATCGTGGTCGGAGCAGAACTCGAAGTTCGTAGCGCCAGGTGAACGGTGGCTGCGTGCGCGACTGTGCCAATGACGACCGCGCATCGTCGTCCCGTCAACCCGCTACGCCGGACCGCGCCCCTCAAGCGAGACTCCTGTCGCTCGCCAGCAGATGGCTTTGGGTTAGAAACCGATGCGCGCTCAGATGCCGTTGCTCAGGTCGATGCCGATGGGAGAACTGGTCGGCAGGTAGAACGACTGCAAGGCAATGTTGAGTCCAGCCAACTGCGGAATGTTGGGAATCGGCAAACCAACCGTCCACAAAGGAGAGGGTGATTGCTGGTGCACCAGGAGCCAGTTGTTGACGTCGAACCACGCGGTGCAGCCACTGAACCCAAGACTTTGGGGGTGGGTTGGTGCCGGGCTGAATGCGACGAACCCCCACGTGTTCGCTGGCCCATCGCGGCCGACCAGAGTGGCAGTCTGGCCAATGATCGGACCGGTCATTCCGAGTTCGGGTGCGAACGGACTGCCGTGGCATTGCACCGGATGCACGTAGGTCGTTGCCAAGATGCGGCCAGAGACGAGTTGGTAGCCGCCGTCGCCGCTGCCTCCCGACGGCGACGCGTTCATGTCTCCCATCAGCAAGTCATCGAACCCATCGCCATCCACGTCGCCCAAGCGACTCATTGCACTCATGCGGAACTGTGGCGTGTGCGACCAGTTGGCCAAGTACCTACCGGTAGCACCAGAGAGGAACGCGACGATGTTGTCGGCCGTCGATCCATATCGTGACGAGGTATCCTTGACGGCAAAATCATCGTAGCCATCCGCATCGAGGTCGCTCACGACTGCGGACTCGCTTCCCGAAGTGCTGTACGTCTGGAGCAGCTGCCCCGAAATCGGGTTGTAAGCACGGAGCGGCCCGTTCTGTGCAAGGATCACTTCGTTGCGCGCATCTCCCGAGACGTTGGCAGCATTGACACGACTGAACCCTCCGCCGGGGTTGCTGATCGTCGTGACCACGACAAGTGGCACGGTTCGCCAGATCCGAGCATTGCCACTGAAGACTCCAGCAATCTCATGATGCCCATCACCATTGACGTCACCGAGCGAGGCGATCTGGGTGACAGTCTGCAGGGACGCGACGCTACTCATCTGGCTGCCGTCGCTACCTCGCAGGATGACGATGTACTCAGTACCGTTGATGCGAACACCGGCCGCGACTTCTGCACGCGAGTCGCTGTCAATATCGCCAATGCCGCAAGCGCTGTAGAAGTCTGCTAGCACGCTACTGCTCCAGATCAAGCTGCCGTTGGCACCGGAATAGGCGCGCAGTACCGACGTGTTGCCGGCGAGGAAGTCCGGGTTTCCGTCCAGATCCATGTCGCTCGTTGCGGCCAGGATCTGGCCAAACGCCTGCGATGGGTCCGTCACCTGACCAAGCGCCGAGAGGGTCGATCCCGAGATCAGCTGCAGTCGTGCTGACGAGGGGAAACCGGGGAGGATGCTCCGGACAACGAAGTCAGGCGTGCCATCGCCATTGCCATCGCCAACCCCCAGGACCTTCTCGCCGTAGTCGGTGTAGGGAGCACTGCCGTGCACGGTCGCGATCTCCAATTGCGCTGGCAGGTTCACGGCAAGAGCTAGCAGCGACAGCAGGCACAATTGGGAGGATCGCATCCTCGGAGAATAGCAAGGTGTCGGGCGAGGGGGACGCTAGCTGCATGCGGTGGCGTCCCAAGAAGGTGTGGGTAGCTCGTTGTCGGCGCGAGGGAAATGGACTGGGGACGTAACGTGCAAGATTCGAACCGCAACACGCGAGAAGTCGATGCGGTTTGATTGGGCTGCTCGCTTGGTACGGCGTTGCACGAGTCCTCCCTTGGGGGCCGGGTGGCGTCGCTGCTGTTCGAATCTCGTCGCCAAAAACCGACCATCGCAAAGGCCCTCGACGTAGAGGCATCGTGCAGCCAACTCGATGGAGTTCCGCCCTTGAGATCCTCAGGCGCCGCAGCCAGCGCTTCGGCGAGGACCTGCGGCTCATGTCCTCGCAACGCGACGATAGGCGGCCGCCCGTGCCCGCATATTCCCGCGGCGCAGAGACTAGTAGCGAGACACCAGAAGGCGATAGCAAGACGGCTGCCAGGCCGTCGGCGGACAGCCGTGATCTGCCTTCCGCATGATGCAACTGCGTAGCGCTCACGCTTGACGCGTTGGCAATTGCTGGTGCCCAAAGGCCTGCGCTTGACGGTGCGGCAATGCTGCCTGAGCAATTGGAACTTGCTCTATGTTTGTGCGGCGCAGATTGCCGTCAGACCAGCCAGTGCCCACACCAGCCAGTGCCCCACACCAGCCAGTGCCCAGCGGCGCAGCAATCCAGCGGCGCAGCGACCCAGCCGACGCTATTTGTCCTGTTCCATCTCGGCGATCAGCGCGTCGACGGCTTCGTCGAGTTTGTCATTGTCCGGAGTGCCAATCCATCTGCGACGGATGACGCCCTGCTTATCGATGAGATACACACTCGGCCAAGTGCCGATACTCCACGCTGCAGGTATTGCGCCCGCGCCGCCCTTCTCGCCGCACCAGAAGGAGCGCCACGTGACCCCCATCTTCTTGGCCTGCTCGAAGTAGTAGTTCTT
>CAXBFC010000529.1:0-4981 GCA_963974725.1 uncultured bacterium
CCCAGTAGACCGTGCCGTTGGGCGCGGTAACGCGCAGCGACAGATTGTTGATCAAGTGCAACGCCGACGCCGGGTTGGCCGCCGGATCACTCCAGTTGAGGCACGTCTTCAACGCTGGCTCGCCAGGAGCAACGGCGATCGCCCACGAGCGCACGACACCTTGGGTAATGACATCGGTTTCATCGACGATGAACGTCTTTTGGCGCAGGTCCCACATCGTGCCCAGGTTGGGGAAGCCCCAACCCTGGTGCTCACGACGGTTGTCGTTGCTGCCACTGGTGAACGAGTACTGCGAAGCGTTGACGACCTGCAGGGCCTTCAACGTCGGGAAGTGCGGACGATTCTGGTGGCTGGTGCCACCGGGAACGCGCAGCGGGTTGCCAAACGCCCCGTAGCCCGGAATCACCTCGTCGGTGAACATCTCAATCGCGAGCACGTTGTGACCCGCGACGATCGGCGTCGCACCCGAGGTGCCGCCAAAGCTCGTCGTGTAGCCACCACCCTGCGAGGTCGTGCCGATGTTGTCGTAGTAGGCGCACAGGGTCGGCTTGATGCGACCATCAGACGCCGGCCCGATGCTGGCGCCGCCGTTCTGCCACGAATCGTTGTTCGGGTTGCTGTCGTTCTGGTGGTTGACGCCACCGATCGAAAACACGTTCTTGGCCCACGCCTGCGGACGGGAGTCCTGGTTGCCCGCGTTCGATTGACTCTGCGTCCAGATGAGATCGTGGTCGAAGACGATGTCGTCCGAATCGGCCGAGGTCGACGTGTAGAAGAACGTGCGCGCACCACCCCACGACGCCGTCGTGTGGCTGACGTTGTGGATGTTGACGAGGTCGCTGAAGACCTGCCAGCGCGAGCCCTGCACCGAGCCGTAGTTGGTGTAGAACTTGCCGACATCGGGCGCGAAGCCGCGGAATTGCGGGTTGCCAGTGCCGTTGCCAAAGACGATGCCGGCCGTGTTGGTGCCGTGGCCGCTGGAGTTGCCGCCACTGCGCACGTTGATCACCGGACCCGAGTAGGCTTGGTGCCCGGCATCAATGCCTTCGTAGATGTGGGCATTGAGGCCGACGCCGCTGTAGCCAGCAAGTCCTTCGACGTAGTTCGCGCCGCCCTGGATGCGAGCGTTGTCGACGTCCTCCGAATCCGGAGTCCAACGGTCGATCCACAGCACCTCGTCGAAGCCCGCGGCCTGCAGCAGCTGCGGGCCGGTCAGGGTGACTTCGAGCAGCAGGCCACCGACCTGCTCGTTGTCGACGCGGCCACCGATCGCCTGCACCTTCTGCATCAGCGCGGGCTTGTCGACGCGCTTGTCGGCGACGACGATGTTGTAACGAACCGCCTCCAGCTGGGCGTAGGCCTGGCCCTGCAGCAGCGCACTCTCGAGCCGGTAGGCCGGGTGGTAGTCGCCAACCCAGCGCACGCTCGCGATGCCGCGCAGGCTCTCGGGCTTGGCAGCACGCACCACGTAGGCATTGTCCGGCAGGTAGCGGATGATCTTGCCGCCCGCCGCGACGACCGCTTGGCGGCCCGCTTCGGTTGGAACGCCGACGAACTGCACAATGCGAAGCGATTGGCCCTCAGCGCTGCGCAGCCCCGCGGGAATCTCGGGCGCACTGGTCATCGGGTCAAACGAAGCAAACCGCATCTGGATGCGGTCGCCAGCTTGGGAAGACTGATCGGATAGTCCGTTCTGAGCGGACAGGGAAACAGCCACGGCGCACGCGAGGACCGCGGCGCGGGAGAGAGTGGAGATCATGATGGAGGACGACGGGGAGTCGCAGGGAGGCCGACAAAGCCTACCCGCAATCCCCCCGAATTGACCCCTGACACGGCACGTTCTGCTCCCTGCAGCGAATCGACACGCCTCTGCGACGAAAACCTTCGCCGCGACACGGCAAACCGTAGTTCGCCTGAACGAACGCTTCCGCTATAGGAATCACCCCATGGCAACGCCCGGCCTTCCGATCCTCGAGTTCGTCACCCGCAACTACCAGAACTTCAATGCCCGCGCGACGCGCGATGCGTTGTTCGCGTATTGGGATCACATCCAGGCTGGTGGCCGCATGTATTGGGCCGTCGCCGGCGCCATGTCTTCGGCGCAACTCGGCATCACGCTCGCGCCGGCGATTCGCGCCGGCCTGATCCACGGCATGTCGGTGACTGGCGCCAACCTGGAGGAATCGCTGTTCCGCCTGGTGGCGCACGATCACTACAAGGACTTCCCGGACTACCGCTACTTCACCAAACAAGACGACACGCGCATCCTCAAGCAGCGCATGCGCCGGGTCACCGACACGAGCATTCCTGAAGACGAGGCGTTCCGGGTCGTCGAGAAGATCCTGGTGCCGATGTGGCAACGCGCGACCAAGCACGGCGAACGTCGCTACTGGCACGAATATTTCTACGAGCTGATCCAGAAGCTCAAGAAGAAGGACTACCGCGGCAAGGTCGACGAGTGCTGGCTGATGGCCGCAGCGCAGGCCAACCTGCCGATGGTCGTGCCGGGCCACGAAGACTCGACGTTCGGCAACATCTTCGCGAGCCACGTCAAGTTCGACGAGTGCAACGCGAGCATCGTCAAGTCGGGGATCGAATACATGGCCGGCCTCTACGACGACTACAAGAACCTGTCCAAGGGCAAAGGCATCGGCTTCTTCCAGATCGGCGGCGGCATCGCCGGCGACTTCCCGATCTGTGTCGTGCCGTCGATCAAGTACGACCTTGAGCAGCGCGCCAAGCCATGGGCCTACTTCTGCCAGATCAGCGATTCGACGACATCCTACGGCTCCTACTCGGGCGCGACGCCTAACGAGAAGATCACCTGGGACAAGCTGACCGAGAAGACGCCGATGTATGTGATCGAGTCCGACGCGACGATCGTGGCGCCGCTGTTGCTCAGCGCCATGCTCGAGTGCAAAGCCAACCCGAAGGCGGCTGATCGCATCATCGCGAAGTCGCGACAAGAGCAGCAGAAGTCGCGCGCGCGCTAGCGCGGCAACGCGCGCGCGCGTGACTCAACCATCAAACCGCTACTCCGGCAGCGGCTTGACGCGGATGTCCTTGTACCAGACTTCCGACCCTGGATCGTGCACCTGCAACGCAAACGTGCCGCGATCGAGCACGCGCCCGGCGAAGTTCTTCGGACGTTCGACGTTGTCAGGCTCGTGGTAGTCAATCACCTGCTTGCCATCGACCGACACCGTGATGTGCTTGCCAGCTACACGAATCGTCATCAAGAACCACTGGTCATCTTTAGCCGGCGCTTCCTTGATGTCTTCGATGCCATACAAGCCCGCGGTGCGACGCCAATCTGCTTGCGAGTTATTGACCTGCACCTCGTAGCCCTTCTCCGGCCAGCCGTTTTTCTGGAACACGGTGTGGAAGTAGATGCCTGAGTTCGCCTTTGGCTTGGTCTTCACCAAAGCCCGCAGTTCAAAGTTCTTGAACGTGTGTTGGTAGACCGGGCCGCTGTAGAAAACGTGCGCGCGCTCGCCCCGGACCACCATCGCGCCTTCCTTGACGCTGACGGACGCCGGGTTCTCGTTGACGCTCCAGCCGGTCAGGTCCTTGCCGTTGAACAACGAAGCAAAGCCACCGCCGTCGCCGAGTTCCCGGATACGAAGATTGCGCCACGCCACTTGGTACTTGGGATCGCCACCGACGCCATGCACCTGCAAGCCGAGGAATCCGTTCGGCGACCAGTCATCGGTGATGTTGGCGATCTGCACGCCGTTGACCCACGTGCGAATCGACGAACCCAAGCAGATCACGCGGTAGTGGTTCCACTCACCGTTCTTGTAGGCCGCGCGGCGCGCCGGCTCGTCGCGATCCTTGCTCAACCAGCCCCGGCGCGCTTCGTCGTAGACAAAGCCAGCATGACCGTTGGTCGAGATCTCGACCTGGTAGCCATGCACACGCCCCTTCTTGTGCGCAGGAATCGAATGGCTGCGAATTTGCACGCCACTGTTGAGGCGATCGTCAAACAGCTTCACATCGAACTCGAGTTCGAAGTCGCCATAGAAGCGATCGCTGCACAAGAACGAGTTCGGGCTGCCTTTGACGGTCGTGCCGACAATCGTGCCATCGACAACTTCGTAGGTGGCGGTGCCGTTTTGTTGGGTCCAGCCTTTGAGGGACTTGCCGTCAAACAGGCTGGTCCAGCCGTCTTGGGCGGGGAGCGATGCGATCAGGGCGCACGAGAGCAGCAGAATAGAAATCTTGGCCATAGGACGATGAGGGGACGTTCGCGAACCCGCAACGATCCACGGCAGCGCCGTCAGGTCAACGATGCGAGTGGCACAGCGAGGTAACCGCTGGTCAAAGCCGACCTGGGAGTCGATCCGCCGAAATCCCGTTGCCACGCATTCTCGCCCAGGACTAGTCTGCCCAGCAGATGAACCAGGACCCGTCGCAGCAAAAAGCCGCCGCGATCGCCACGATCGCCTACCTGGCAGCCGCCGGCTGCTTCTTCGCTATAGCCTCGCGAGTCGATGGCGGCGCGGTCGGCTATGCGATCGCCGGCGGACTGTTTGGGCTAGCCGCGGTGGCGAGCTTCCTGCGCTGGCGGGCGGCGAAGTAGGCTAGCAGCCATGCGAACCGGCCTCTTGTTGTGCTTTCTCGGCGCGGCCTGCGCCAGTGGTCCGCAACTTCATCCCGACCTGCATGACCAAGCACCAGAACTGCTTGCGGCCATGCGAGAGCATGCGCGCAACTACCACGAGCCGCCGGGCATCTATCACACGTTCGGCGTTCTTGGCTGGCCGATTTGGCCATACGGCATCGTGGTCGCAATCGACGGCGCGATGATCGGGGTTCGCATGAAGAATCCAGAACAGCTGCCGCAGCACGTAGACGACCTGCGTATGCCGATCAGCAACCCCCAAAAGAACGCCGATCGCGGCGACGGCATCGTCGCGGGCCGGCTGGGCGACGTGCTGATCTGCCGCTTCTTTCCGGACGAGCATCACGCCGACGGTCC
>CAXBFC010000530.1:0-4962 GCA_963974725.1 uncultured bacterium
CGCGTGTGCGTGCATGTGTTCGAGCCTCAGCAAGGCACTGATCACTTGGTGGTTGGCGGACCAGTCTGTGTCACAGAAGGCGGGTTTGGGTCCCGATCCACCCGCCGAGTTGGTTCGGGAGCAGGTCTCGAGCGGCACCAACACGCAAGTGATCAGTTGGCGCGCACTGCTAGTTCGGCTCGTAGGGCTCTTCATCCCAATCGAGGACCGAGAAGGGATCGACCTCCCACGGGTAGACGCCCCAGTAGTCAAAGAACATGTCGTTGTACTCCTGGCCCGACATGGGCGTGACCGTGCCGGTGCAGTCGATCAGGTGCACCGCGTCCCACGCCTCAACAATCAGCAGGTCGTCCCAATCGGCTTCGATCAGATCCCAACGATTGTTCATGGCATACACAACGTCATTGCCGTCGCAGTCCGAGGTGTCGCAGGAGCTGCCAAAGATTGGTCCGCCAAGCAGGATGATCGCATCGGAGCCGCCCTCGAGGTAGGCAGTCGCGTCGCCGCCTTCCTCAACGTAGAAGAGGTCGTTGCCGGAGGTGCCGGGGTCGGTCATGCCGACGCCAACGTTGACGACGTTTTGGGCAGTGATTGCGGAAGCGAGCAGGGAAGCGGCGAGCGCCGCGGAGATCTTGTTGAGGACCATGTCAGTAACTTGCGATGGTGTTGAGGGATCGCAGCAGGCGTCGTTGCCTGATGCAGGGTCGCATCTCGGCGCCCACTCATGAGGTGCCAGTCGCTGACCGCGATAACAGTTGTTCGCTGGTTTCTGAACCGAGCCAGTGGCGACGTCGAGCACCAGCTGGAATTGGCGGTGTCAGGGCACCAAACATCCGCCGCGTTGGAGCCGGCGCACGGCCATGCAATAGATGACTCTGTCGCGATGATCGTTGGCAGCGGATCGCTCATGGCGTCCGTGATCGCAATGGCATCGCCAACTCTTCGTTGGTCGACAACGCACTGCTGCTGGCCAACCCGATCGTGCTCGGCGTCGTCTTGACGTCGATTCCTCAGGCCTTGGCAACGCGATGCAACCAGGGACTCGCCGTTGCGACGTTCACGATCCCGGCAACACTTGGGGCCAGCACCTGTCGTGAGGCGACCGCTAACGCGGCCGCCAGGGGTCTCGATTCAGGCTTGCAGGCGTCCGCCGATCAAGGGACCTGGATGATGACCTGGTCCGCGATCGAGCCGATCGACCGGAAGCGCCCGCCGTCGAACACGAGGAACGTGCCGTAGAACGTGAACCCGTTCAGCAGCGGGGTGTTCGGCAGCACCAGCTGGCAGAACGCGTGGCCGCTACCACTGAGCATGCCGAATGAATCTTGGTAGACCGGGTTGGAGCCAAGGGTGAAGTTGAGCACGTCCGACGGGCCTACCGGCAACGAGCGACCGTCACCGAGTGGAATGGCGGGCCCACCGAAGCGCGACAGCGCGCTCAGGTAGAACATGCCCGCGTCTTGTGGACTCGACAACAGAACCGGAGTCGTCTGGCCGACCGCGACCGCACCCGCAGCCGTCATCGTCGGCGCCGTGGCTGCGGCCAGCGTCGTATTGCGCAGCACAGTGACCGAGTTGCTGTTGCGGTTCGCGGTCGCGAAGTCCATGTCGCCATCGCCGTCGATGTCGCCACCGGCAAGACCGTTCGGGTTACTGCCCGTTGGCACGATGCCAGCGGTGACGAAGCCCCCGACGCCGGTTCCAAACAGCACCGAGACGTTGTTGGAGTCTTCGTTGGCGGTTACCAGATCCGGCACGCGATCGCCGTTGATGTCCATCGCCAGAACCGTGCCTGGTTCCTGACCACCGACGGGGACCACCTGCAGCGGACCGAAGGTGCCGGCACCGCTGTTGGCAAACACACCGACGACGCCGACGGTTTCACCGAGCGCAACGACTAGATCGAGGTCACCATCCGCGTCGATGTCGGTCGTGGTAACCCACTCGCCGCGGAAAGTCGGCGCAACCGAAAGCCTCGTCTCGGGTCCGAACGTGCCGGCGCCGAGGTTGAGTCGCACCGACACGTCGCGCGAGTCGTGGTTGGCGACCACGAGATCGACGCGGCCGTCCGCGTTGAGATCCGAACCGACCACTGCGCGCGGTTCGGTGCCCGCCGGCATCGTGGTCGCCGAGAACGCGAGACCACCGAGGTTCAGTAGCACGGTGACGCTGTTGCTGTCGCGGTTGGCCACCGCGAGGTCCAAGCGAGCATCCCCGTTGAAGTCCGCAACCGTCATGCCGCGTGGATTGATGCCAACCGCGACGGAGCCGGCGCTAGTGAACAAGCCGCTGTCGTTACGTAGCAAGGCGACCTGTCCGGTGCCGACGCCGACGGCGAGATCGATGTCTCCGTCCCCGTCGAGGTCCTCGGCGACCAGCGTACGTGACTGGTTGGCGACCAGCACGTTCTGTAGCAGCGAGAAGTTGCCGAGACCGTCATTGGCCCAGATCGACACGCCGTTGATCGGGTTGTCAACGGTGACGAACAGGTCGAGGTCGCCGTCGAGGTCGACATCGCCAAACTGTACTTCGTTGGGCTGCACGCCGACCGGCAGGGTCGCGGTCGAGAAGGACGCCTGCGCGGCGAGGTTGACAGAGAGAAGGGAGCCTGCAGCGAGCAGGACGAGCGGGGTCAGATTCTGAGTCATGGTGTGGGATTGCCTGATGGCACTGCCCCCAGATCCAAACTCCGTGCCGCGCCGGATTTCTCCTCGGAGCGTCCGGCATTCTGACGACTTGCACCGACTCACCAGCATGGGTGTCCGGAATCCTGACATGGTGCCTGGCACGTCCTACCTCCGCGTCGCGAAAGCCATCGACAAGCGGCTGCAGATCGATTCCATCCGACGCCGTTCAGCCGGACTCCTTAAGCCAACGGTCCCCACAAGACACTAGCGCCAGAATGCCCGGGCCACCTCGCCACTTCGCCCTCCCACTCCAAACCACGAACGCCCCACACCATTCCGGGCAGGGCGCTCTAGATCAGCATCTCCGCGCAGCACTCGTGCTCCCCACGCAACCGGACTTGCCGCGGATTGGCTCGGACGCGCAGCGTCTCAAGGATGCCGCCAAAGAGTTCGCAAGGAGAACGCGCCAAGGCGACGCGCCAGGTGATCGAACAACGGTTGCCGGGATGCGCTGGGTCGCGGTGTGTTTATGGGTAGCATCGCGAGTAAGCCGTGTGCTGACTGGGAAGCGGCCGGGTTGACGGGGTCTCGTGAAGGTGGGATTGTGGTTGCATGGGGTTCGGGGGATCCGAGCCGTAGTCTGAATGCCCGACAACCTCGGAGACACCCATGACTCTTGCAATGCAACGATGCTCGCTCGCGCTCCTGACCATCGCTGCCCTGGGCCTGTCAGCCCGCGCGCAAACTGCGGTTCGTCTAGCGCCTGAGCCGCTCCGCTCGGACAGTCTTGGGATGGCCTACGATCCGGTGCGACAACGCCTGGTGACATTCTGCCGCGGTGCGCTTGCAACACCTGGCACGATGCACGAGCGGGTCGGTGCTACTTGGCAGCAGATCGGCACCACACCGATCGGCTTGGCAGCGGTGGTTGCCGATCCCAGCCGTCAGCTGATCGTCGGCTTGGTGCGAAGTTCGTTCAACGCGCCATCGCTGCAAACCCACCTCTGGGATGGCTCGACCTGGACCCAAGTGCCTGGCAACCTCCCGATACCGCTGGGTGGCCTAGGCGTTCCGGCGCTGGCGTTTCATCCGGGCACCGGCCAGATCGTCGCTCATCAGATCTTCCATACCCACACGTGGGACGGCACTTCGTGGCAACCGGTAGCGGTAGGGTCAGCGCCCGTTGCGAACAGTGCTTCGATGACCACCGATGCCGCGCGGGATCGGTGCGTGATGTTCGGCCACACCGGGATGAACTGGCAGACAACAGAATGGGATGGCACCGCGTGGAGTGTCGTCGCGACAGCAAACGTGCCGCCGCCGAACCATCCACCGAAGTTGAGCTACGATCCGATCCGGCAGCGAACGGTGATGCTCACCTATCCCGCCGGGCCGAACAACGAAGTCTGGGAGTATGACGGGTTGGACTGGACCCTGATGTCACCGGCCACTTCCCCCACGGGCCGGTTCGATGCCGCGCTCGGTTTTGATTGGAACCGCGGTCGATTGGTGATGCACGGCGGGGAAATCTATGCGAACGGCCTCGAAGACGTGCGGCGCCAGGACGAATGGGAATGGGATGGTAGCGCTTGGCAGCAGGTCTACAGCGGCCCCCAAGGAACCTCGTACAACTTGGTGTTTCGCGATCCGGCCCGGTCGCAGCCGGTGATGACCCAAACTGGCTACAGCAACCCCCTCGGCTATTCCAACTACGTCTGGACCGGGTCGGGTTGGCGCTCGATCGGTCCGAGTAGCATGGCGTCCGGCAGCTACTTGGCATGGACGGACCCGAGCGCCAATGCGACCTTCGCCTACGACCCATTCCACCGTTCGATGTGGCGTTGGATGGGCTCCGATTGGCAGAACGTGACCGCTGGTCTGCAGCCGCCGGAGCGGTCGTTTCCCGGCCTCGCCTACGATTCATCCCGCGGCGTGCTCGTCATGTTCGGTGGCACGAGCTACAACCCGCTGGGTGACACCTGGGAATGGGACGGCGTCAACTGGACCGAGCGCACGCCCACGAACACCCCCACTGCGCGCCGCGGTTCCGGCATGGGATTCGACCCAGTGTCCGGCAAGGTGATTCTCTTCGGGGGCAACATAGCTGGGATCAACGGGCTTCAAAACGACACCTGGAGCTGGGACGGAGTCGACTGGCAGCAACTACCTCAGGTCAATCCACCGGCACGGCGAAGCGGCACGCTGATGACGACTGGAATCGACGGCCGACTGACGATCTTCGCCGGCAATGGGGTCTCCGGTTCGCTGTCGGATGTGCATGTCTTCGACGGCCAGTCGTGGGCTCCTGCGGGCTCGTTGCCGCAGGACTTCGAAT
>CAXBFC010000531.1:0-4960 GCA_963974725.1 uncultured bacterium
GATCTTCTGGCGGGCTTGCAGGGTCGACGCCGATGCGTGCGTGGGTGTAGTAGTGAATCGCGCTCAGATCTCCGCCGCCCGATGACGAGGACATCATGTTGGCGTTCCAGTTGTTGCCCTTCACACTGGCGACGCAGTATTGCATGTTGGTGCGCTCCTCTTCGCTGCGCAGCCAGGCGACTTTCGCGAGCAGATTGAAGATCACGTCGGGAGTCTTCGCTCCTTGCTCCTGAAATCTTGCGGCCAATCGCGGCCACATGCCCTTGGTCGTGGCGATTTGTTCGAGCACGGTTGCGTCTGGCGACTGGTCGAGTGACTGGTCGAGCTTCGCAAGGGTGGCCTCTTGAGCTGCTGTTTCGGCGTCAGGCACGACAGTCTCGCATCCCATGGCACGCAAGCGCGCCGCGAGCCCTTTGGCTACGCGCGAAGCCGCGCCTTCGCCGTTGCTGGCGATCGCGTCGATGGCGAGTAAGTGTTTCCCGACATCTTTGCCGGCCATGCCGAGCACCTTCAGAGCTTCGAGTGCAAGCACTGGGTCATCCTGGGCGGCGATGCGCATCAACTCGGGAATCGCGTCGCTGGCCGCCGGGCCGAGCATGGCCATTTGACGCACAGCATCGATGCGCACGCTGCGATGCGGATGATGGAGGGCGCGGTTGGCGAAGCCGATGGCCGCGCGCGGGTCCGTCGGTGCCAGGGCGATCAGCGCGTTGCCGGCGCGCAAGCCGAACTGGTCTTCCATGGGCACGACCCAACCGTTGTGGCGCAGTTGGTCCCATCCGGATGGCTTCTTGTCACGGTCGAGCAAGCGTTCTCGTAGCAGGTCGATGGCTTCCTGGTTACCGAGCTTGGCCATTGCCTCGGCCACCACTTCGCGACCCCCGAACGCATCCTTCGCGAGCGCCTTCTTCAGCGATTCGAAGTTGTCCCGACTGCGCACTTGCTGCCGCGACACCAACCGAACGAACCCCTGCATGGCGCGCCCACGGACATCGTTTTCGGCGCTGACGCTGTGGTGGAACAACTCGTGCCACGCACTGTCGCCGGCGTACGGTTCGAGCGTTGCGAGCGTGTCGGCAATCTCGGCAACCATGGCGCCCGGCTCCCGTATGCCACACTGCTTGAGATTGACTGCGAGCGAGACGGCTTCTTCGCCAAGCAAGCTGACGACTCGCAGAATGGCCAGGCAGCGCGCCCGTTCGCGCGGGGTTGACGTGTCCCATTCGTCGATCAGTTGCCCGAGAGGCAGGATGGCTTTGGCCCCCATTGCGACCAGCGCGCGCTCGGCGGATTCGGTCTTCGCTTCATCCCCGAGGTCTGGCAACCAGTTCGCGTACTTTTGGCACGGCAACGGCGACAGCAGGGCCGTGGCGACGAGTGCGAACAGGACGTTTCGCGCAAGGGAGCTCATCTTCGCATCCTAGCCCACATATCCCACCAGCAACTTGGCAAGCACGCCCGAATGCCCCGCGGCCTTCGTCAGACGGCAGGCGATGCCTGCCGCCCGCGTTGCGGGCTTGGTCGGTCTGCAGGACGGGTTTGCGCTGCGCGGTGGGTCTACAGACCCGTATGCGCGGACCTCGGTCGTCTTCCTTGTCTGCGGGACATTCTGACGCACTTGCCTGCGTGGCTGGGGAGATATGCGGGCTAGTTGATCGCGGAGTGTGCCGGTTGTGGCGCAACGCCCGACTGCGGGGACCGGCTTGAGGCAGCCGCGCTGCGGTTCGCGGTCGCTCCTGCGCAGCAGCCTGGTATTGGCGAGTTGTTTGGCCGGCTAGATGTCCGGCACCAGACCGAGCGATTGCTGCGTTTTGCGAATTTGTGGCCCCACGCACACGCGCTAGACAACTGCAACTGGTTGCTGCGGCGGGCGAGAACTTGCCAGTGGCGAGGCCGCGTCGCGAGCCGCCGTGAAAACCTGCAGAAACTCGGTAGCGACCACAAACCGGCAACGTCGTCGAAATGTGGCGTGACAAACAACGTCGAAATGGTCCTTACCAGGGCAGCCGATTGCCGGTCCAACTCCGGCACGCGCATTGCTTGAGAGTCCAACATGCTTTTCCTGCCAGACGCTGACTACGAAACGGAACCCTGGGGAGGGGCCTCTTCCCCCGCGATGGTCGAGATTGAGTTCGGTAGTCCGGAAACATCGGACCCGTGCGGGCTCAAGTGTCAGCGAGATACCGCTCAAGAAGGCGGTGATGCGCAGGTGACAGAGGAGAGCGACCGAGTTCGTGGTCGCTTCCAGTTGCTGCGCGGCCTCGCAAGAGACTGAGTTGGGCTAGCAAGTTGGGCTAGCAAGCTGGGTGTGCAAGTTTGCTGGGTGCCCAAGCGGCCCGATGCCCAAGGCGCCCGATGCCCAAGGCGCCCGATGGCTGCGGGCCCCGATGGCTGTGCGTCCCGATGCCTATGCGCCCCGATGGCTGCGGACCATTTTGACGCACTTGCCGGCGTCGCTGATGGCTAGTCGTCCAAATCCTGCGTTGGCTTGTCGGCCAGCGCAGCTTCGGTCGCACTTGGAAGCGGAGCGGGAGGTGGCTCTTCGACTGCTTGGCCAGCGTCGCCGGGTGGTGCTTGCTGACTGCCAAGGCCGGCGGGTGCGGCTGGACCGTCCCCTTGCGCCTCGGCCTCTTCTGGCGCCGGCGGCTCGGAGGACAGGGCGTTGAGCGCGTCGAGGGTTGCTTCGACGGCGCGCATGGAGACGTCCCCCACCAACCAACGCAGGGCCTGGAAACCAAGGCTCTGGTCGAGGTCGGCATCTTCGGCGTCCGGATACAGCACGGGCTCCTCCGGCACGCCGTAGGCGAGCGGTGGCAGTTCGGTGTCGAGTTCGGTTTGCTTGACCTTCGCGAGGGTGGCGTGCAGGTCGACGCCGCGCAGCATCAATAGCTCCCACGGCTTCTCGTCAAGGCGGCGTGCGAACAGTTCGTGCAGAGCGAGCACATGGCGGCATGGCTCTTCGGGAAGGTCACACGAGCAGCCGTAGGTGACGCTGCGGGCGTCGGGGAACAGCGGTTGGCCAATGACGCGCGCGACCAGGCGGTCGAACGAACGTGGCACGCGGGCTTGTTCGAGGGCGTCGATGATCGACTTGCTGCGGCGCAGCACGCGAATCAGCGTCGGCCATTCCTTCATCGGTAGCGTGCGGATCTGCAGGCTGACTTCGTGGATCGAACCCATCGATCCTTCCATCTCCGCTCCGATGCCGCCGGGACGGATGCGCACCATCGGCTTGCGGATGTTGGGCAGCGCTTCGAGGGCGGCGGCCAGACGTTGGTCGTCGATGTCGCGCGTTGCTTCGCGACGCCAGCGTTCGCCAAGCGAGACCGATTTGCGTTCGCCGAGACTCACGTCATTGCCTCCGTGCGATCGAGCGTTAGCAGGCGCTTGAGGTCGTCGTTGCTCAGTTCAGTGATCCAGTTTTCGCCGGCTGCGAGCAGGCCATCTGCGACTTCGCGTTTGCGATCAAGCATCTGTTGGATTCGCTCTTCGAGCGTGCCACTGCAGACGAACTTGTGCACGAACACGTTGCGTTGCTGACCGATGCGGAAGGCACGGTCGGTTGCTTGGTCTTCGACCGCAGGGTTCCACCAACGGTCGTAGTGGAACACGCGGTTGGCGGCAGTCAGGTTGAGGCCTGTGCCACCCGCCTTGAGCGACAGCACGAACAAGCGCGGCCCGTCGACGCGGGACTCCTGGAAGTCGGTGACCATCCGGTCGCGTTCCTTCTGCGGGATGCCGCCGTGCAAGAACAGCACTGGTCGGCCGTGGATGTTCTCGAAGTGGGTCTTGAGCAGCGAGCCCATCTCCTTGAACTGCGTGAAGATCAGGCAGCGATCGCCTTCTTCATCCGCTTCTTCGACCATCTCGGTCAGGAAGTCGAGCTTGCCCGAGCGACTCGGCAGCACGCTGCCGTCCATCAGGTAGTGCGCCGGGTGGTTGCAGACCTGCTTCAGGCGCAGCAACGTCGTGAGGATCGCGCCGCGACGTTGGATGCCTTCGCCGGCCTTCTCGACTTCTTGCAGACCCTTGCGAACGACAGATTCGTACAGGATCGCTTGTTCGCGGCTCAGCGTCGCCGTGACGATCTGTTCGGTCTTCTCGGGCAGGTCGGCGACGATTTCCGGGTCGGTCTTGAGGCGACGTAGCACGAACGGGCGCACCAGCCGCGCGAGTGCCGACATCGAACCTTGGCGGCGTTGCTTGACGATCGGGTGTTCGAGCGTCTGCGTGAACTGTTGGCGTGAACCGAGCAGGCCTTCATTGAGGAAGTCCATGATCGACCAGAGGTCGAGCGGCCGGTTCTCGAGCGGCGTGCCGGTCAGGGCCAAGCGGAAGTGGCCCTTGAGCGTGCGCGCCACACGTGACTGACGAGTCGTTGGGTTCTTGATGTTCTGTGCTTCATCAAGCAGGACGCCATCGAACGTCACCGTCTGCATGATCTCTTCGTCGCGCTGCAACAGGTTGTAGCTGGTCAGCACGACGTCGTGGTCTTCGATCACCTTGCGGAAGGACTCGGCCGTGTTGGCGCGACCCTTGCCGTGGTGCATGTCGACCCGCATCGTCGGCGCAAACTTGTTCAGTTCGCGACGCCAGTTGCCGAGCACGGAAACGGGGCAGACGATCAGGATCGCGTTCTTGCTGTTGCGCTGCTTGCGCCAGTCCAACATGACCGTGATGGCTTGGATCGTTTTACCGAGACCCATGTCGTCGGCAAGGCAGGCGCCAAAGCCCTGGTCGACGAGGAAGTGAATCCACGCATGGCCACGAGCCTGGTATGGGCGCAGTTCGCCGATGAACTCGGGCGGCACCGGGCGGCCTTCGACGGCGCGCGCGCGTTCGAGGTTGCCAAGCAAGTGCTCAAGGCGCGGCGTGCTCGCGATCGATTCCATCGCCAGGCCGTGCAAGTGCGACGCACCACCGAGGCGAAGGCGCAGCGCTTCGAAGAAGCTGATGCGTT
>CAXBFC010000532.1:0-4943 GCA_963974725.1 uncultured bacterium
GAGCTGGGCTTGGAACAGGCCCGCGCGAAGAGATGCGAATGGCTTGTCTTGGTGCGTCTGTTGGATGTGCGCCAAGAGCGAGCGATGAAAGTGGAGCAGGTGAGTGGTGACGGCGTTGAGGAGGATCCCTACGGGGAGATCATCACGGAAACTTCCTACGTGAGCGCGACGTCGGTCGACGCCAGTCTCGAGCTGTTGCGGGTCGCCGATGGCGCTCGAGCCTTCCACGTGAAAGGCACATACACCTGTGCCGACGCCAATTCAGAGGACGACGATTACGGCGGGTTCCTCAATTGGCTGTTGTTGGGGGTGTTCGCCTCGGCGGACTATCCGCCCTTTCCCGAGTCGCCACCGCTCGCGTACGACTTGATCACCGAACTGGTGAACGCACTTCGGGCCACGAAGTAGCACAGGCGCAACGTAAGGGCTGGCGTTGTCGCGCGAGCACGTTGGCCAACGTGATAGTCGCTGGTGATGGCGATTGGTTTGGAGCGTGATTGTGAGCGGTGGCGTTCTCGTCGTGGCGCAGGACGGGTCGGGACCGCTGGTCAAAGAATTCGTGCTTGCAAGTATTCGTGAGGCGGTTCGGCGCCGTTTCTCGCAATGGACGGTGTGGTGTGCACGGTCGCACTTGCGCGGACACACCTCCAGCGTCCCAGTGGAGATCGCTGGCACCACGAACCCATTCACCAAGATAGACATATGTCCCTACGCATGAGCCACTTATCGGCCGCGATGATGCTTTGCCTCGGCTTGATCACGGCCACTCCCGCAACTGCTCAGACCAGGTGTTTCCACCTGCGGGTTCACAACGCATCACGCCAGATGATCACCATGTCCGGTGCCGGCGCGGACCGCTACGAGGGCGACACGTTCCAGAACGAAGTGCTCGCGGCAGGCGGCAACAAGGTCATCTGGATGGCTTCGCACTCAGCCGACGGGGGGCATCACAATGGTCAGTTGTGGCTCACCCTCCACGACCCGAGGTTCCAGGGTGAAAAACTCCCGATCTACTTCAATCGCGGGGGCTATATCCACCATATGGGCGACAAGCCCGTGGACGTTTCGAAGCAGCCGGCGACGGTGCAATTCAAGCACTTCGAGGTCACACTTGGTACACGGGTGGCGCGGAAGTACGAGCAACAATCCGATCACGAGTTCGTACTGACCATCCGAGCACGTGCCACGCTGTGGGTCGGCAGAGAAAACAACGATGGCGACAAGCAAATTGGCAAGGATTACGTCCGCGACATCCCGCTCGCCAAGAGCGGCGTAACGCCATCCCCCACGAAGTACTTTGGCGTGTTCTGCAATGAGCCCACGCACCAAGTCGGCAACTTGCAATTTCATGTCGAGGGAGTTCCGGCCACGGCCAAGCAAGTCCTCGTCGCGTTCGAGCCAAATGGGGCCCAGTATGACGCAAGCAACGTCAAGCTAGTGCCGCGTGGCAAGGTCGTGTCCTTTCCTGCTCCGAGCACGCCGGGTGTCTACCTGGCGCGACTCTATGTTGATCCGGATTCGCGCAACCCGATGCCGGACATGACCTACCCGGTCTATGTCTGGGCACGTCCGGAACTCAAAATGAAGGACTCGTTCAACGTGGCTGACAACATCGTGGTCGAGTTCGACAAGGAGTCTGGCAACATCCGGGACCTGATCATGCTGACGCAACGGGGCCAGGTCGTACAGGGTATGCAGCAGTTCGCCCAAAAAGATGCGAATGGCAAGAAGATCGTGACCTTCCTTACCGCCAAGAAGCTGCCCCCGGGCGACTACGAAGCCCACTACTTCAACACGTTCCGTCGTGAGGTAGCCCGCATCGTGAAGTTCAAGGTTGGAGCGACGATCTGGATCAACACGGACGCGACTCACGCAATGGGCAGCTCCATCGACGTGCGCTTTGGCAACCTTCCGAAGGCGGCAGGCCGCCCGCACATGATCACCATTGCGGCCAGAGGCGCCAAGTCTGAGACCTATCTGAAGAAGAACTACGTCGACCTCGACACACCTGAAGAATCCCTGGAACTCAGCACCGAGGGGCTTGAGCCTGGCGAGTACGAGGCTCGTGTCCACATCGCTAGCAACAAGCAGGCGTTCGCCAAGAAGTTCGACTTCGTGATCGCTGCCCCGGTCGTCATGTCGCTGAAGGCAAGCAAGTCCGGCAATAGTCAGAACGACTTCAAGCCTGGTCAGGATATGTACCTCACAGCACGGAACCTACCAGCCAAGGCCGGGGACCTGTTCGTCATCGCTACAGTCGATTCGCCAAATAGCGAGACCATCGGGGACCCACGCTACAACGGAGGGCGTGCATCGGCAGACATGCGCCTGCAGACACCGCCTGTGCCCGGGCGATACGAAGTTCGCTTCTTCGCCAACGGAGACCGCACCAAGAAGCCGCAGACCTGTAGCTTCCGCGTGCTCGGAGACGCAACCCGTTCCGACCTGCCTGCCTCGCTGGCTGGTGAGGTGAACAACGAAAAGTCGACCGTTACCCTTCGCTACGGCAATCTCAGCAAGGACTCGATCTACGAAATCCATGCATCGCTCCTCGGCTCCAAAGATGGGGAACGCGTGCGGCGGGACTTCTTGTTCGAATCCAGCGGAGAGGTCAAGTTCCAAGGACTCGACGCAGGCAAGTATGAAGCCCGTCTGATGAAGAAGGGGACCACTGTCATGCTGAAGCGATTCCAGTTTCAGGTCATCGCCGCGCCAGTGCTCACCACAGGTAACCAGAGCTATCGCGTCGGCGACAAGATCGTCGTCAACTTCAAGAACCTGCCCGGCACGGCAGGTGACGCGATCTTGCTCATGCACGTGAAGTCTGGCACGAAGAAGCGCGCCGACTTTGCGCTGGCAGTCGACCATGATGCAGGAACCAGTCGGAACGGTAGGATCTCGTTCGGCAGCAACGGCCTCGATCCCGGCACCTACGAAGTGCACTTCATTGCCGCCTACAACCCATCTGCCGGACAACAAGAGTCGATCAAGGGTGGTGAGTTTCAAGTGCGGAAGGCCCAGTAGCCAAACGCATGAAGAGCTGTTCGTGGGGCGTAGACGCGCCTCACTGAATAGTCGTGAGCAGTGCAGATTTGGGGCCTGATTCGGTCAGGCTACGCCGATTCTTGAGTCGCGGTGGGGCAGCCGCCACGACGTCGAATCGCTGTCGACTGCGGTATTGGTGGTTGTGAGCACAACCGTCCACGCGCGCCAATGGATCCTGACCAGTATCGCGCGGGGAGATTCGAAGCAGGCGCGGCAGCAAGCACCTGGAGACGTATCACCGCGTGTTGGCACCGGCTGCAAGCCTGCGTTGACGGATTGTGCCACGAGTAGCGGATGGCCGTGGAGATCAGGAGGTGGGCGACTGCCAGCAAGGTTAGCAAGCGGCGTCGGCCCCACTTCCTGTTCGACCTGACCAACGGCGACAATGACGCAGTGGCAGGCGTCGTTACACGTGGGGGAGTTGTTGCGGCGGATCTCCTACGCGGACCTCTTGACGTGTCCTCGCTGCTAGGGAGCGAGGCAGATGCCTTTCGCGATCCAGGATCCGGCCTCGATCGAGAAACTGCTGCGAGTGATGCGGCTGCCGTTTGATGCAGCGAACATGGCGCCAGCGCGTGCTCGATTGGTGGCGAGCATGGGGGATGCTGCTGCAGTCCAGGGCTCTTGCAGGAGGGGCGCGCGCGACTACGGATCGATGATCAGCTCGGCGAATGGCGTAACGAACTCGGCGCCGCCTGGCTCGAGGCCGTAGGCCGCGAACGTCAGCCGTTGGCCCAACAGCAGCGGCGCAATCGCTGGCGGCACGACCAGTGTCGCCGTCGCGCGGCCGTCGAAATCGAGCGTGCCGGCGAACTGTTGCAACACCACGGTGTTGGTCAGCAGCACGCCGGTCGACGTCAGCGCATCGGCCTCGAGCGGCAGCGTCCACGGGCCCCAGGGGATGCCCGGCGCCGATCCGCTCATGCCGAGCAGGATGTGGTAGGAACCGCCGGCGCGCAGCCCCTCGCCTTCGATGGCCAGCTGGTGCACGAAGCCCCCGCTTGCCGTCGCGCGCTCGAAGCGCGGCAGCAGCGACGCCAATGGTTGCGACCACGGCAGGTCGACGAACGGTGCGAACGCCGGGTCGATCATGACCTCCAGGTCGACGTCGTCGAAGTCCGGCACGACGTAGTAGTGCGCATGGCCGGGCTGGCGGCGCAGGTTGACGTTTTCGAGTGACAGGCGTAGTTGGTGGCCCTGACGCAGCACGTAGGCGACGTCGCCGAGCTCGATGCGCAGATGGTGGCGTCCGGCCGGTGCGTTGCGCAGCGCGGATACGCCGGAGGTCACGAAGCGCGTTGCGCCGCCTGGAGCCACATCGAGCAACGCCGCCTGCAACTGGCAATCGGCGCCGGTGGTCGTTACGTCGAGTTCGACGACGGTGCGGCCGAGCAGCTCGCGCGGCTGCGGCAATGGCGGGGTATCGAACGCGCGTGTGACCAACGGGATGCTCGCCGACACCACTGTTGGGTTCAGGTTGTCGTTGGCGAAGTCGACGATGTCGTAGCCCGGTGCGACGCGGTGTTCGATCGTTGGGCCGGGCTCCGACGCGGCCGACGCGTTGGGCGAGAGCGCGCCACCGGTGCGCAGATACAGGCGGTGACTCGGCGCGGCCGGCCAGTTCGCTACCTGTCGGTGCTGCCATCGTGATTGCGGATCGAGGTAGTCCGACGGCGCGCTCGGCAGCACCGCGACTTCGGCGAACGGCTCCGCCATGACGTCGTTGCCGACTCCCTTCAACCAGCGATCGCACCAGCGCAGGGTGAAGTCCTCACGCAGCGTCTCCTCGATGTGGTTGGCAGCCGATCCGTGGCCGCTGGTCAGCTGCAGGTAGCGCGTCGGTGTCGTTGGCAGCAGTGTCTGCAGCGCGTCGGCGTTGATGTTGACGAAGTGCTTTG
>CAXBFC010000533.1:0-4936 GCA_963974725.1 uncultured bacterium
CTCGAAGCCGTGATTTGTCCATTCGGCTACATCGTGCTGCAACAGTTCTTGCAGCGCGTCGGCAACTTCGGGCGACACGTCAGCGGTTGCTCCGTTGGAGTTGGTCAAGGAATGCAGCAGAGCTTGGTTGCCCGGGGTGGGGCGATACGGAACCATGGAGGCAAGCGATGTGGCGGCTACACCGATACTACCTGAAGGAACTCGCGGTCAACGCTGCGATCACGTTCATCGTGCTGTTTGGGGTCGTGTTGATCTCGCTGGTCTACCGCGGCATCCAGCGGTCCCAAGGCGGCGAGCTGCTGGATGCGGCGAAGATCACGCTGTTTTGGGCGCTCGACGCCGTGCCGCACCTGCTGACGATCTCGTTCTTGATCGCGACCGTGGTGACCTACACTCGGGCCGCTCAGGATCGCGAGCTGATCGCCGTGCGAGCCGCCGGCATCTCGCCGCGCGTGCCGATGCAGTCGGCGGTGCTGGTCGGCATCATGCTTTCGGTCGGGGCGTCATTCGCCAATCACTACATGATCCCGGCGGTGCACTTCATGAAGTACCGCGTCATCAAGGAAGTGGTGCGCAGTGCGTTCATCAACCTCAACCTTGGTAGCGACCGGATCAAGTTGCCCGGCGGCCGGGTGTTGACGTTCCGCGAGCGCGATACGGACACCCAAGACATGATCGATTGCACGGTCTACTCGCCGACGCCGATCAGCAAGGACCTGAAGTCGCGCATCATCTTCGTCGATCGTGTGTCGATGCCGCCGCCCAAAGCATGGGACGCCAGCAGCGATATCCAGATTGTGCTGACGGGGGTGCGCGAACCCAACCTCGGTAGTGCCGCACTCGAAGGTGGCGAACTTCGGATCTCGGTGCCACTCGACCAGATCGGTTCGGCCGGTGGTCGTCACGACAAGGACGAAGACGTCGGCAGTGACCAACTGCTGGCCGAAATCATGCGCGGCGTGCATGCGGATCCGAGGCGTGCGACCTACACGCTGTTCCGTCGCTGCAGCTTCGCGCTGATGCCTGCTTTGTTGGCGCCGATCGGCTTCTGCATCGCGGAGATGGCTCGCCATCGCGGTCGCGTGTTCGCGCTGATGCTGGCCCTGGTGCCGCTCGCGATGTTCTACCTCGGTGAGGTTCTCGGCGCGCGCTTCCTGATTTCGACCAACAACCCATGGTGCGGTTGGATGCCGGTCGTGTTGCTGTCGGTCGTGGGTGTGCCGCTGGTGTGGAGGCAGCTTCGTCGATGAAGAAACTCGATCGCTACGTTGGCAAGATCGTGCTGGGCGCGTTCGTGGCTTCGCTGTCGTTCTTCCTGTTGATCACCATTCTGGTCGATTTGCTGACGAACCTGTCCAAATACGCGCTTTCGGCCGAAGAACAGGACATTGGTGCGCTTGGACTAGCAGCGCAACTCGGCCTCTACTACATGCGGTTGGTTCCCGTCTTGCTGACCACGGTGGCTCCCTTTGCGACGGTCATCGCTGGCGTGATGTCGGTAGCGCGACTGCATGGCGCGAATGAGATCGTGCCGATGTTGTTCATTGGTCGCAGCATCCACCGGGTCATGCGTCCGATGCTGTGGTGCGGCGTGCTGGCGGCTTTGATGATGGTTGTGAGTTGGCAGTGGATCGTGCCGCAAGTCGGTGCCGAGCTGGCGACGCAGTCGACGTTCTTGAAGGAGCGCCGAGAAGAACTGAAGGGTGTTGTGCATGAGAAGCATGACGAGGCCAGTCAATACTTCTATGCGAGCACGTTCGACCCGGCCAAGCAGACCATGGCTGGTATCAGTCTGTTGGTACAGGGTGATCTCGCGGCGGATGCGTTCATGATCCAGGCCGACCAGGGCATCTGGGAGGCGAAGCACGGCGATTGGCAACTGATCGGTGGTCGACGCGATGCCAGCACTGGCGGCGAGCCGATTGAGTGGTTGGGTCGCCCTGACCTGACGCCGACGGTGATTGTGAAGAGCGCTCGCGACAGCTTGGACCCGGCGATGATGTCGTACACCGAGTTGCTCGAGCTGATGGAGGAGCGCCCCAACCGCAACGACCTGCGGTTGGCGTTCCATCGCCACATTACCTACCCGTTGTCCAACCTGTTGCTGCTGTTGCTCGCGTTGCCCCTGGCGATTCGTTACGAGCGCGGTAGCCGCATCGACCGCACCCTGGCTTCGATTGCGTTGTGCGGCGGCTACATGCTGCTCGACCTGACCTGCCAGAAGCTGGGCCAGCAACAAGGCATGCTGCATCCAATCGTCGCGGCCTGGACTCCAACGATTCTGTTCGGATCTCTTGGTCTCGTGATGTTCAGTAGCACCCGATCATGAGCAACGCCAACAACGAGCAGACCCGCTATCCCGGTTGGATCTTCCTGATCCCCGTGACCATCATCGTCGCGGCGATCACCTGGTTCATCGTCGCCAACGCTGGGCGATAGTTCGCCGAGAAGCGGAACCCCGCGGCCGGTGGCGGCAAGCAGCAGTGCTCAGATCAGATCCGAGTCACCGAGCGTGTGGTACCACTGCTCCTTGTAGAAATGGGTGTCGTGCTTGTCGAACGGGATGACGACTTGGAAGTAGATCGTTCCGTAGACCAAGAACCCCATCTTCTGGAACTCGAGGAAGCGCGGGTCGCGATGCTGGAACAGTGTCGCCAACGCGTTGGTGCCTAGTTCGCTGGCGCGTTGTTCGGCGATGGCCACCAGCGCCGTCGTCGTGTCGACGTCGTGCTGCGGCACCATCCAGTCGACCAGGAAGCACGTGTTCGGGATCACGAAGTCACGTTGCGCCACGACGGCGATGCCGCGCAGCTTGTTGCTCGATGTCTCCCGGCACTCGTAGAGCTCGTAGCTGGAGTCGACCGAATCGGCATAGCGCCAATTCAGATAGCGCTGGTCGCGAATGACGGCGAGCTGCGTCTCCTTGGAAAACTCGGTCCAAAGTTCGTCGACGTCGGCATCGAAGCGGTCGACCTTGCGGACTTCGAGCTCGTCACTGGTCTCGCGCTTCGGGAAGCCGCCGGGCGTCATCTCGCGGAACAAGAAGTCCCAGTCGCGAACGATCTCGTACTTCAGGTACTTCTGGCCAATGCGCCATGTGGCGATTGGCCAACCGTGGTGGAACGAGTTCTTGTCCTCACCCTTGCCGCCCCATTCTTCGTAGTGGGCCAGCGCCAAGTTGACGAACAAACCGGGGCGGGGACCGAAGCGACGGTGCTGCGGCAACACCCACAGGTCAACGCATTGGCCGATGATGCGACGCTCGCCTTCGATCGAGGCGTGCACCGGCAAGGTGACGTAGGCGCCGACCATGCCTTCTTCGGCGTGGTCGGCGACCATCGTGTGGATCTGGCCGGTCGGGTTGTTGCCGAACTTCCATTGCCAGTGGGCGAGCGAGCGCTCGGGGAAGATCTGGTTGTGGCCCTTCAGCAGCGACTCTTCGTCGCCGGGGCGATAGGGGCGGATGGTGATCGGGGCGCTCATCTACAGACAAGGTATCGGCAGAAGGGCGCGACTTACTTGCTCTTCAGCTGTTGTTGGTGCTCGCGCAGCCAATCCACAGCTTGCCGAGGCGTCAGGTCATCGAGGTCGATCTTCATCAATTCTTCGATCACTGGCTCCGGTGGCGGCGAAAACAGTTCGCGCTGCTTGGGGCCGGGCTTCTGTAGGTCGCGTTGTGAGACCAGCGCCTCGCGCACTTCGTCGCCTTCGTCATCGAGCTTGTTGAGCACGGTTTCGGCGCGGTCGATGACGGCTTTCGGGATGCCCGCCAGGCGCGCGACGTGCAGGCCGTAACTGCGGTCGGTGCCGCCCTGTTCGATGCGGTGCAAGAACACGATCTCATCGCCCCATTCACGCACGGCGACGCGGCAGTTGACGATGCCGCGGTCGGGGCCGGCGAGATCCATCAGCTGGTGGTAGTGGGTTGCGAACAAGGCGCGACAACCGATGCGTTCGTGCAGGTCTTCGGCGATCGCCCACGCGAGCGACATGCCATCGTAGGTGCTGGTGCCACGGCCAACTTCGTCGAGCACGACCAGGCTCTTGTTGGTTGCGTTGTTGAGGATGTTCGCCGTCTCGGTCATTTCGACCATGAACGTCGAGGCGCCGCGGCTGATGTCGTCGGCGCCGCCAACGCGGGTGAAGACGCGGTCGCACAAGCCGATGTGCGCGGCCTTGGCCGGCACGAAGCTGCCGATCTGCGCCATGATGACGATCAGGGCATTCTGCCGAATCCAGGTCGACTTACCCGCCATGTTCGGGCCGGTCAGCAAGACCAGGCGCCGCTGTGGTGGTGACAAGTCGGTGTCGTTGGCGATGAACGATCCCGCCGCGTGCGTCGCTTCGAGCACCGGGTGGCGGCCATCGTCGATCTTCAGGACCGTCGAATCGTCGAGCTGCGGTCGCGAGTAGTCGCGTTCGATCGCCACGGTGGCAAGCGAACAACAGACATCGATGTCGGCGACTGCGCTGGCCGTTGCCTGCAGCCGGTCGACGGCGGCGGCGACCTGATCGCGAAGCTGCGAGAACAGATCGTATTCGAGCGACTTGCTGTTCTCTTCGGCCTTGAGGATCTTGCCCTCGAGTTCGCGCAACTCGTCGGTGATGTAACGCTCAGCGTTCTTGGTAGTCTGCTTGCGGACGAACTCAGCTGGCAACTCGACGGAGCTGTTGGTGTGCGTGATCTCGATGTAGTAGCCAAACACGCGGTTGAAGCCGACCTTCAGCGTGTTGATGCCGGTCTCTTCGACCAGCCGTTGCTGGTAGCGCGCCAACCATTCGGTGCTGTCGCGCGCGAGATCGCGCAATTCGTCCAGTTCTTCGTGGTAGCCGCGCGCGATCAAGCCACCGTCCTTGATGGTCGTGGGCGGTTCGTCGACCAATGCCTTGGCGATCGCGGCGGTCAATTCGGGCACCGGATCGACGTCGTCGCCCA
>CAXBFC010000534.1:0-4927 GCA_963974725.1 uncultured bacterium
CGGAAGCGTCGACGGTGTCCGGAACCGGAGTCGAGATGGAAGCGATGACCGCAGCCAGCATCGCCGCCCTGACGGTCTACGACATGGTCAAAGCCCGCTGTCGCGCAGCCGTGATCGAGCGGGTGCAACTGCTGCACAAGTCCGGCGGCAAGTCGGGCACCTACGAGCGCGGCTCTGCAAACCCCAAACATCCGCGCCAAGTTCAGGGAGGCCAAGAATGAGCGCGCCGCACGTCGCCATTGTTGGCGCAACCGGGGCCGTCGGCCATGAGTTCCTGCGGGTGCTCGCCGAACGCAAGTTCCCGATGCGGTCCCTGAAGTTGCTGGCATCGCCGCGCTCCGTCGGCAAGACGATGTCCTACGGTGGCGAAGAACTGATCGTCGAAGCCCTCGACGAAC
Organism: uncultured bacterium; assembly: GCA_963974725.1. Lineage (GTDB taxonomy): Bacteria > Planctomycetota > UBA1135 > UBA1135 > UBA2386. The sequence goes on from CAXBFC010000534.1 coordinate 399, forward strand.
AGTCCTTTCGCGGCGTCGACGTCGCGTTCTTCAGCGCCGGCGGCGGCACCTCGCTCGAGTTCGCGCCCAAGGCCGTCGCGTCTGGCTGCGCCGTCATCGACAACAGCTCGGCCTACCGGATGGACCAAGACGTGCCACTAGTCGTGCCGGAGGTCAACCGCGCGGCCATGGGCCAGCATCAGGGCATTCTCGCCAACCCCAACTGCTCGACGATCATTCTGGTGCTCGCGCTGGCACCGCTGCATCAACGCGCCGGGCTGCAGTCGGTAGTGGTGTCAACCTACCAGGCAGCGTCGGGGGCCGGCCAACGGGCGATGGACGAACTGCACGAGGCGACCCGCGCGGTGTTGGCTGGCGAGGTTCCAGCCAAACCCGATGCCTTGGCGCAGTCGCTAGCGTTCAATCTGTTCCCACACGTCGACGTCTTCATGGCAGACGGCTTCACCCGCGAAGAGGACAAGATGCTGTTTGAAGTCCGCAAGATCCTCGGCCTGCCGAAGCTCAAAGTCGACGCGACCTGTGTGCGGGTGCCGGTCGCGCGCTGCCACAGCGAGTCGGTGTCGGTGCAATTGCAGCGGTCGCTCTCGGTGGCGGACGCCCAGGCACTGTTTGCCAAGTCCCCGGGGATGGAACTCGTTGATGAACCAGCCACTAACCGCTACCCGATGCCATGTGACTACGCCGGACGCGATGCGGTTGGTGTTGGCCGAGTTCGGTTGGGTCGTGTTTTTGATCCCGGCTTGACGTTTTGGCTGGTCGGCGACCAGCTAAAGAAGGGCGCCGCACTCAACGCCGTGCAAATCGCAGAAGCGCTGTAGGCCACGCGTTGCCCCGGCGAACAATCCACTCTCGCCGGAATCGAGGTGCCAACTTTGACGAGCGGTAGCAGGTAGCTTCGATAACACCCTAGATTCCGCTCGCCCGAAGCCCTTTGCTTTCCTGCCCTCAGGACAGGATCCACCTAACCCGAGCAACACAATCGATGGCTGCGAAGCGTTCCCCGAGCAAGAAGTCTACGACCCCGAAGAAGTCCGCCAACAAGCGGGCCGCCGCGAAGCCCAAGAAGGCCGTGGCAAAGAGGGGCACCAAGAAGGTCGCCAAGAAAGCGCCAACCAAAAAGGCTGCGCCCAAAAAGGCCGCACCGAAGAAGGTCGTCGCCAAGCGTCGGTCGGCTGGCGATGAGCGCTTGGCGCAACTCGAGAGCCTGGTTGAGATGATGGTCGCCAAGGACGTCGTCGAGGTCGAACTGGAAGAGGGCGGTGCGCGTTGGCGCGTGCGTCGCACCGAGCCGCAGGCCGTGACCTACGCCGCTCCGGCGATGGCGATGCCAGCCGCGGCTGCGATGGCGCCGGTTGGCGGTGCCGCAGCACCCGGTGCTGCCGCAGCAGGTCCCGCAGCACCGGCGGAGCCACAGGGCGAAGTCTTCAAGTCGCCGATGCTCGGCACCTACTACGCCGCCGCGTCTCCTGACTCAGAGCCATTCTGCAAGGCTGGCGATGAAGTCAACCCAGACACGACCTTGTGCATCATCGAAGCCATGAAGGTGATGAACGAGATCAAGGCTGAGCAGTCCTTCGAGATCCTTGAGGTCTTGGTCAAGAACGGCGAGCCAGTCGAGTACGGCCAGCCGATGTTCCTCATTCGCTAAGCAACATCGATGTTCCACCGCATCCTGGTCGCCAATCGTGGCGAAATTGCGCTGCGCATCTTACGCGCATGCAAGGACCTCGGCATCGAGACGGTCGCTGTCTACAGCGAAGCCGATCGCGATAGCCTTCACCTTCGGTATGCCGACGAGACGATCTGCATCGGCCCGGCGGCAAGCACCAAAAGCTACCTCAACATTCCGGCGATCATCGCCGCGGCGGAGATCGCCGATGTCGAGGCGATTCATCCGGGCTACGGCTTCTTATCCGAGAATGCGCACTTCGCCGAGGTCTGCCAGAGCTGCAACATCAAGTTCATCGGTCCGTCGGCGGCGGCGATCACCGAGTGCGGCGACAAGGTTGCCGCCAAAGAACTCGCCAAGAAGGCCGACGTACCGTGCGTGCCCGGTTCTGACGGCCCGGTCGAAGACGAGCAAGACGCGCTGAAGGTCGCACGCGAGATCGGCTTCCCGGTTTTGGTCAAGGCGGCAGCCGGTGGTGGTGGTCGCGGCATGCGGGTCGCACACAACGAGCCGAGTCTGGTCACCGGTTTCCACGCGGCCCGCGCCGAAGCCGAAGCGTGCTTCAACAACCCGACTGTCTACATCGAGAAGTTCGTCGACAAGCCGCGTCACGTTGAGATCCAGATCTTGGCCGATACGCATGGCAACGTCGTGCACCTCGGCGAGCGCGATTGTTCGCTGCAACGTCGCCACCAGAAGCTGCTCGAAGAGAGCCCTTGCCCGGTGCTCGACGAAGACACCCGCCAGAAGATGGGGGAAGCCGCGATCCGGTTGGCCAAGGTCGCCAACTACTACTCGGCCGGCACGGTGGAGTTCATTCTCGACCAGGACAACAACTTCTACTTCATCGAGATCAACACCCGCATTCAGGTCGAGCATCCGGTCACGGAAGCCGTGACCAACCGCGACTTGATCCGCGAGATGATCCTGATCGCTGCCGGCGAGCCGCTGTCTTTCCGCCAGGAAGACGTCGTGATGAGCGGCCACGCGATCGAATTCCGGATCAACGCCGAAGATCCCGACAAGAACTTCAAGCCTTCGCCCGGACGAATCACGTCGTTCGTCGCACCTGCCGGACCGGGGGTTCGCTGGGACAGTCACGTCTACCAGGGCTACACGGTGCCGCCGCATTACGACTCGATGGTTGGCAAGCTGATCATCCATCAGCCGACCCGAGCCCAGGCGATCGCCGTTGCCAAGCGGGCACTCGCCGAGTTGCAGATGGACGGCATCGCGACCACCGCGCCGCTGTTCTTGCGCATCCTCGAGCACTCGGACTTCTGCAGCGGCGATATCGACACGGGCTTCATTGACCGCTACTTCACACCGAGGTAGCCAGCTATCTGCCAATGGCCGCTAAGCGACGCTGGTCCGAACGCATGCTGTTGGTGGGCAATCTCGCCGTCGCCAATGCCGTCGCGGCCCTATGGATTGCGACGTTCTTGCAGCCGAGTGTGCTTGGCACGGACCTCGGCACGCAGGCCACCGAACTGTCCGGCACCAATCGCGCCATGGTCGTGCCGCTGCAAACGCCGGTTGCGTGGCTAGCGTTCTTCGCCAGCGTCGGACTGGTGCTGTGGAACTTCTCGTGGCTGGTGCGACGCCGTCCCGGTGAGTTGCCAAGCAATTGGGTCATCAGCGAAACCGCCGCTGGACCGGTGCGCGTGGCGCGCGAAGCGATTGAGTCGGGACTGCGAGTCGCCGGCGAAAGCTTGCCCGAGATCACCCGGTTGCGGGTGCAGGTCAAGCTACCATCGAACAAACGGATCCTGATCACCGGCCTGTTCTCATGCGCCGAAGGGCAGAACCATCTGAGCGGCAGCCAGCGATTGCGTCAGGCGTTGCTGGATCGGTTCGCCGAGTTGGTGCGACTGTCCGATGGCACCCGCGCCGAGCTCGAATTGGAGTTCCAAGGCTTCTTCGGCAAGCTCGGCAAGAACGCTCCCGAGCCGCCAGCGCCCGCGGCTGAGGTGGACGAGGACCCGGAACCGTTCCGTGGTCCGCAGTATCCGATCGACGACGAACCTGAAGGCGGCAATCCGTGAGCATGCGTGTAGGTGTGATGACCGGAGGCGGCGATGCGCCGGGCCTCAATGCGGCGATTTGCGGACTTGGGCGACGGTTGATGGAAGCCGAATGTGAGTTGATCGGGTTCGCCGATGGCTGGCGCGGCTTGCTCGACGACGAAACGCGCGACATCGAGAGCTGGAACTTCCAGCACTTGTTGGTGCACGGCGGCACGATGCTCGGCAGCAGCAGCGCGTATCCGTATCGCGATCCGAAAGTGCAAGTGCCGACGGTGCTGGCGACGATTGCTCGTCATCGACTTGATGCGCTGGTTGCGATCGGCGGCGAAGGCACGCTCGGCGCGGCCGACCGGCTGTTCCGTGAGAACCAGGTGCCAGTCGTTGGCATCCCCAAGACCATCGACAACGATCTCGATGCAACGGACTTTACGTTCGGGTTCTGGTCGGCGGTCGAGGTCGCCACGCGCGCCATGGATGACCTGCGCTGCACCGCCGAATCGCACAGTCGCGTGATGGTGGTGGAGTGCATGGGGCGCCATGCCGGATGGATCACTGCCTATGCCGGCATCGCCGCCGGTGCCGAAGGCATCCTGGTGCCCGAGCGCGACGCCCACGTGGAATCGCTGTGTGAACGCCTCGCGAAAGTCAAAAAAAGCGGCGCGCGGCACGCAATCGTTGCCGTGGCCGAGGGCACCCGCGTGTTCGAAAACAAGCAGTCGCTGTCGTCGTCACAGATCGATGAGTGGGGCAACCCAAGGATCGGTGGCGTCGCCGAGTTGATCGCCGGCAAGGTCCGCGATCTGCTCGGGTGGGATGCCCGATCCCTCGTGCTC
>CAXBFC010000535.1:0-4911 GCA_963974725.1 uncultured bacterium
GGTGCACCACCAGTACTCTTCGAGGGTCTCGCCCTTCCAGGCGAACACCGGCACGCCGGTCGGCTTCTCGGGCGTGCCCTTCGGGCCCACGGCGACCGCGGCAGCGGCGTGATCTTGCGTGCTGAAGATGTTGCACGAGGCCCAGCGCACATCGGCACCAAGCTCGACCAGCGTCTCGATCAGCACGGCCGTCTGGATCGTCATATGCAACGAACCGGTGATGCGCGCACCCTTGAGCGGTTGCTGCTTCTTGTATTCGCTGCGAATGGACATCAGGCCCGGCATTTCCACCTCGGCCAGCTTCATTTCCTTGCGGCCAAACTCGGCGAGGCCGAGGTCGACGACCTTGTAGTCGTTTGCGGTCAGAACCTTGGCCTTGGCCTTCGCTGGCTTGGATGCCTTCTTCGTCTTCGGGGTATTCGTAGCAGTCATGTTGTTTGTCTGTCGGTAAAAAACAAAAAGGAAGTCACACAGTCGCAGGCGTCGCCGAGCCATCAGGCTTGCGACCGCGCACGACGAACATCAAAAACTCTGCGCGGGTACCATCGGGTCCGGTCACGCAGTAACGATCCGCCAGCGGTTGGCTGTCGAGGTCTTGGAAGCCCGCCCGCGCGAGCGACGCAACCACTTGATCTGGCTTGAGGCCGAGGCGCAGGTCCCCCATGCGCTCGCGCATCCATTCGGATTCGTGCGGCATCAGATCCGACACCACCACGTGGCCGCCTGGTCGCACGATGCGGTGCACTTCGCGCGCCGCGGCATCGTGATCGGGCAGGTGATGCCAAACGAGGTTGGCGAACGCGGCGTCTACCTCGTTGACGTCGAGCGGCAGCGCATCGAGCTCACCTTGACGGAACTCCGCACGCGGCACATTGGCGCGCGCCTCGGCTAGCATGCGTTCACTGTGGTCGACGCCGATCACTTCGCTGCTGCGGTCGGCCAGCCACGCGGCCAAAAATCCGGCACCGCAACCGAGGTCGACAACCTTCGGACCGCACGGCCACGCTTGCGCCAAGATCTCGGCCCGCAACGTGCCAACGGCAAAGTCCTGACCAACGCTGTGCCATTGCTCGGCGAGGCGATCGTGCGCGTCACGACTCTTTTGGCGGCGGCGATCGAGAACGGCCTGCAGCGCGGACTGATCACGAAGGCCTTCCTCCGCATCGAGGTAGGGCTGCACCGTCGCTTGGAACAGCGACGGCGACAAGGGGCCGCCATCCGCCGGCTCCACCAACGAGTGGAAGCTCCACGTGCCTTCGCGGCGATCCCGCACGAGCCCGGCGCGCTTCAACAACGACAGGTGGTTGCTGACCCGACTCTGCTGCAATCCGGTGATCGTGACCAATTCCTGAACGACCAGCTCCGACTGCGCCAGTAATGCGCAAAGCCGTAAACGCAGCGGGTCCGACAGCAGCTTCAGCGTCGCTTGCAGGCTGTCCAGGGTCGTCATCATTGGCTTCATCAATATATCACAACATCGTGATATGCAAGACGGACACTGAAACGCCACACAGAAAATCTGTTCCTTAGGCCACCTCAGCAGTTCCTTGGATTGCCAAGCGATCACACCAGCGGCATCGTGCTAGCCATGAAACTCGTCTGTAACTTTGCTCTCCTCGCCCTGATCCTCATGACCCCCGCCTGCGAAACGCTCGGCAAGGCCGCACAAGGTGTCAACATCAACGCACTGCTCGCTGGCATCACCGATGCAGCCACCGCGCAAGACGCCAAGCCCGCACTGGACGCGGCCATGGGTCAAATGTCGGTCGCACTCGAAGGCGCCAAGAAGGAAGCTGCTTCGGCGGCCGAAGGCAATGCCGCCGAAGGCGAAGGCATGGTCAATGCAGTGCTCGCGCAATTTGGCGTCACGGGCGAAACCGCCGGCACGGTCAACACCCTGCTGGAGAACCCAGCAGTCGCGGGCGTTCTCGGCGGCACGCTTCAGCAGTTGATGGGAATGATCACCGGCTAACGCCGATCGAGAAGCTTGATTGCGGGCGCGATCAGCGCTCGTGCCCGCGGAGCCGACGCAACCTAGCTGAGTTGCGCCACGACCAGCGCCCGCGAACTCGGCAGATGCCGCGCGCTAACGCAGTCGCGCTCAACAGCCAACTCGCCCCGGGCAACATGCGCCCCGCAGGAGCACAAACCGCAGGAGCTAGACTTCTGGCCCTGGCACAGCCACTCTGGTGCGCACCCGGAACAACACGACTTTCGGTGCAGTAGCCCCCGCGTCATCGGCGAACACTAGACGCGCGACGGCACCGGACACTAGGATCCGCAGCTCACTCCCGGAGATCCAACTCAGTGCCCAACGCCAGCTCTCAAGTCCCCGTCGCCAGCAACGAACCGATCAAATCCTATGCGCCCGGCAGTGCCGAGCGCGCTTCGCTGAAGTCTGCCCTCAAGCAGATGGCCAGCGAAACGGTCGAGGTCCCCATGATCATCGGTGGCGTTGAGATGCAAACCGGCGACACCGGCAGCATCGTCATGCCGCACGACCACGGCCATCAACTCGGCACGTTCCATCAGGGCGATGCGACTGCCGTCGATGCCGCCGCCAAGGCTTGCAAAGCCGCCGAACGCGAATGGCAAGCAACGCCGTGGGAGCACCGCGCCGCGATCTTCCTCAAGGCAGCCGACCTGCTCGCCGGTCCGTGGCGCGACAAGATCAACGCCGCGACCATGCTCGGCCAGAGCAAGAACGCCTACCAGGCGGAGATTGATGCGGCTTGCGAGCTGATCGATTTCTGGCGCTACAACGTGCAGTTCATGCGCGAGCTCTACACGGAGCAACCGGAGAGCAGCCCCGGCTGCTGGAACCGCGTCGAACAACGCGGCCTCGAAGGCTTCGTGTTCGCGGTCACGCCGTTCAACTTCTCGTCGATCGCCGGCAACCTGCCGACGGCCCCGGCGATGATGGGCACGACGGCCCTGTGGAAGCCAGCATCGACCGCCGTCTTGTCCGGCTACTACATCATGAAGCTGCTCGAAGAAGCCGGCCTGCCCAAGGGCGTTGTCAACTTCGTGCCCGGCGCCGGCCGCACCATCGGCACGCCAGCGATCGCACACCCCGACCTTGCGGGAGTGCACTTCACCGGTTCCACCGGCGTGTTCCAGGGCATGTGGAAGTCGGTCGGTGACAACATCAACAAGTACAAGTGCTACCCGCGCATCGTCGGCGAGACCGGCGGCAAGGACTTCATCTTCGCGCATGCCTCCGCCGACGTCACGGCCCTGGTTACCGCGACCGTGCGTGGCTCGTTCGAATACCAAGGTCAGAAGTGCTCGGCCGCAAGCCGTGCCTACATTCCGAAGTCGATTTGGAATGACTACCAAGAGCGCCTCGTCGCCGAGATCGCGAAGATCAAGATGGGCGACGTGCGCGACTTCACGAACTTCATGAACGCCGTCATCGACGAGCGCGCCTTCGACACGATCTCTGGCTACATCACCCACGCCAAGGAATCGAGCGACGCGAAGATCCTGTGCGGCGGTGGCTTCGACAAGTCGAAGGGCTACTTCATCGAGCCGACCGTGATCGTCACCACCAACCCGAAGTTCAAGTCGCTCTGCGAAGAGATCTTCGGCCCGGTGATCACGATCTTCGTCTACGACGACAAGGACTTCGACGCGACGCTCGAGTCGTGCGACACCGCGTCGGCTTACGCGCTGACCGGCGCGATCTTCTCGCAAGACCGCTACGCCGCAGTCAAGATGGCCAACCGGTTGGAGCACGCTGCTGGCAACTTCTACATCAACGACAAGCCGACTGGCGCCGTCGTTGGCCAGCAACCGTTCGGCGGCGGCCGCGCATCGGGCACCAACGACAAGGCGGGCAGCAAGCTCAACCTGATGAAGTGGTGCTCGGCGCGCACCATCAAGGAAACGTTCGTGCCGGCCTACGACTGGACCTACCCGTTCATGGATGAGGCGTAGGTCTCGCCGTCAGCTCGATTGGGCCAGCCGCAAATCGGGCTAGCTCGCGTCGGATGCCGCGCGCCAGCTGAGGCACCGTCGCCGATTGCGCGGTCGACAGACGAACCGGCCGCCATCGCGGCGGCCCCACCGCGCGCATCCTCAGCCAGGCGAACGGTGTCTTGTGCGCCGCGATCGTGCGACGCCATCGTGCGACGCCATCGTGCGGCGCCTCGACCTCGACCGCGATCGCAGCCGGGGCGGTAGCGACGCGTGATCAACATCGCGAAGTACTGCACGTGCTCGCCAACAGCGACTTCACGTGCGGCCTCGACTGCGGCCAAGGCAACCTATCGCTTGGCACCAAGGATGCCGGCTTGCTGGAGTGGCGCGACCAGTGACCGCGCAGCCTGAACTTGTTGTTTTTTGTCCAGGCACCGTACGGCTCCGAGGCACCGTACTGCTACTTCACGTCCCAGATTTCGCCGGCGTAGATCAGGTCCTTCAGGGTTTGCTTGTTACTCGCCATGGCGGTGTTGATCTGCTGGTTGACGCCGTATTCGAAGTTCGGCTTGTCTTGGCGGCGAAAGACGCCGATCGGCACCGGGAAGTGCTCTTCGTCCATGGTCGCGAGCGCCATCGCTGGCGCCGGCGTGTCGGCGGTCTCATTCCAGACGTAGGCCTTGCCGAGGTCGTCGCCTTCGACGATGTAGGGATGAAAGCTCTCGTCGAACGCGATGCCCTTGGCTTTGTCGGCGCCAAACAATAGCGGCTTGCCGTGCTCAAGGTAGAGTATGCGCGCCTCGCGCACGCCCTTGTCGGTGAAGCCGGCGTAGGCACCATCGTTGAAGATGTTGCAGTTCTGATAGATCTCGATCATCGCCGTGCCGTTGTGGCTGTCGGCTTGCTTGATCACGCTCTGCAGGTGCGGGCCGAGAATGTCGACACCGCGCGCGACGAACGTGCCGCCGGCCCCGAGCGCCAACGCGATCG
>CAXBFC010000536.1:0-4907 GCA_963974725.1 uncultured bacterium
GTGCTTGGCCGGTGGGCCGAAGGCGTGCGGGCTGCTGGGGTTGCCGAAGCACTCGTATTGAGCTTCGGCCATGTGATCGATGACGCGACGCGTTGGGCGCGTCGTCGCAGCGTTGTCCAAGTAAATGCGGCGGGCGCCGTTCATGTCCGGATCATGGCGAATCCGCGGCCGAACAAAAAGCCGCGGATTGCGTGACTTGCGACTACTGCAGTGCGCGCGCTAGCAGAACGATCTTGCTTTCGGTCGCCTGCACTTCGGCAGCGGTGACAAAGCCGTTCTCGTGCAGCTTCTTGGAGTAGGCGTGGGCCTGTTCGGCCGCGCGCAGCTCTTGCTTGAGCATGCCCTGAATCGCCTTGAACTGGCTCTTCTTGGTGCGCAGGCGGATCTGGGCGATCTTCGATTCCTTTTCGCTCTGGGCGTGTTGCACGTTCACTTCCTGGATTTCGACGTCGCCGCGCAGCTCGATGTAGCGAGTGACAAGATCGGCCAGGCTGCTGAGCGAGGTTGGCGCTGTCGAGCGGTTGTTGTCGGCCGCGCGTGGCTTGCGGGCCAGGCCGGCGCGTGGGGACGTGCGGGGTGCGCTGGCTGTTGGCGAGGCTGTTGCGCCAGCGGCGCCGCTTCCCGCGCTGGGGTAGCTTGGGCCGGCTGGAGCGCGGCGGCGCGGGTCGGCACCTGGGGTGCTGGCACCGGTTGCAACGCGGCCAGAAGCACTGGGACCGGAACTACCGGGGCCGGAACTGCTGGGGCCTGCAGCACTGGGGCCGGAACTGCTGGGGCCTGCTGGACCCGCGCTGCCGGGGCCGGAAATGCCTGGGCCCGCACGGCGGCTGCCGCGAGGCACGCTAGGGCCCGGCGGGGAAGGCGGCCGGCGATTGTTGCGGACAGCGCGCGGGGTTTGCGCCGTCGGCGGATACCCGCCGTAATTGTGGGAGGAAGAACCGGGCAGCTCTGGAGCATCGACACGGGCTGGTTCGGGAAATGCGGGGCTCTGTGGCGCGGCAGCTCCCGGCGGTAGAGCGTCACCGCGATCTCGCGGCGTGCGTGGGGCTCGCGCGGTTGGCAAGCGAGCATCGCCGCGATCTCGCGCGGCACGTGGGGCTCGGGCGGTTGGCAAGCGCGCATCGCCGCGATCTTGCGCGGCACGTGGGGCTCGCGCGGTTGGCAAGCGAGCATCGCCGCGATCTTGCGCGGCACGTGGGGCTCGCGCGGTCGGTGGCCGCCTGCCGGGATTGCCGAAGTTCGATGGCCGTGGTTCATCGGCCATTCCTGGCAAGCCGCGGGGAGCGCGCCTAGCCGGGCTTTCGGCGAACGGGGCGACGGCGCCGCGGGTCGAAGGCAGTGGAATCGTCAGTTGTTGGCCGACGCGGAGGCGGTTCGGCTGCAACTTGGGGTTGCAGCGCTGGATCTCGCTGGCCTTGCGGCTCGAGCCGAGGAATTTCCTGGCGATCTTGGCCAACGTGTCGCCACTCTGGACCTTGTAGAGCATCCGGCGGTTGCTCGAAGCACGCGGTGCGGGCTGGGAGACCGGGTCTTGTTGGTTGCGATTGGCGGAGTCAGCTGCCGGCGCGATCGGGTTGCCGAACAAGTTGCGTCGCGGTCGTTCGCCTGCGACTGGATCCACGTTCGGTGCTTCTGTCTCGGGATGTTGGATTCTGATCCTGCGTTCGGGTTGCGGGTTGGCCTTCTCCGCGTCGCGCAGGGCGATGATCTCTCGGCGCAGCCGATCGAGTTCGGCTTTGAGGGCGCGCACCTGGGTTTGCACTTTCTCATTGCCTGGCGACTGCGCCACGGCGCGTTCGACACCAAACGTGCCGGCGCACAGCGCGATCAACAGCAGAGTCGACGCGGCGCGTGCGAACCGACTCATTGGGGAATGGGAGCGACTAATCGCTTCGTCTCTTTGCAGCATCATCTCGAGCCTCCGGAACAACTCAGATCTACGTCGGAAGATCGTTGCGACCAGCGCTCCGCCGGTAGCAGGATCAGGGTGGGTGGAAAGGGTCATCATGCATCGCACGTATTCGGCGACGGATCCCTGCGCGGCGGCGTCATCGGCCAGCAATTCGCTCGTGAAGCGAAGCTGACGTTGCAGCCACCAATAGAGCGGGTGCCAAAACAGCAACGGCCGCAGCAACGCCGACAGCAAGCGGGCGCGGGTGTCGCCACTGGTCAGGTGGGCGCGTTCATGCAACAAGATGAAGCGCGTCTCGTCCGTCGGGTGGGCGAGCTTGCGTGGCAACACGATGGTTGGGCGCAGGAGACCGCAGCAGAACGGTTGCACCCGCGCGTTCACGATGCGAAGGCTGGTGCGCGCCGGCAGTTCGACCAGGCCAGTCAGCTCCGTGGGGGCGCTTTGACTCTGCTGGAGAAGGTGGCGCAGGCGCAGCCAGCCAAGTAGCAGGTGCGCGGCAAACACGAACGCGCCGAGCGTCAGCACTGCCGCAATCCACCGCGCCGGGTCGAATGCGTGGCTCGTTTGGGGGAGTGGTTCGAGGGACCGCAGCGCGGCGTCCAGGCGCTCCGTGCGCGATGGCATGGGGGGCGCGATCTGCCCGATTTCGACTGGCCCTTTCTCGATGGAGCTAGCCTCGATTGGTCCGATGGCGTTGGGCCCGATGGCGTTGGGCGTGGTGGTGATCGCGTCCAGTTGCTTGGAACTCGGTTGTTGCAGCGCGGCAAGCATCTGCTGGCCCGCTGCAATCCGTGCGCTCTCCGCCGTTGCCCCGTCGATTGAAGTTGTCGCCGAGCTGTTGAAGTCGATGCCGAAGCGGGGCATCGGAACGGTCGCGACAATCAAGTAACCAAACACGGCGAGCATCGCAGTGCTCGCCAGCAGGTTCTTGGTCGATAGTGATCGGCTGTAGCGCACCAGCAACGAGAACATGCAGAGCAGCACCGTGGTGCCGACAAGAAGCGTCAGTCCGTGCTCGCGCACCAAATCTGCCAGGTAGTGAAATGCGGAACTCATCGCTTCCTCCGTGGCTTCTGTTCTTGTTGTGCCAGCAGTTCGCGCAGTCGCGCCAGCTCGCTCTTGCTCGGCGGCTTCAGCGCGAACGCACTTGCGACCAGCGCATCGAGTGCCCCATCAAAGACGCCATCGAGAACGCCTGAGAGCAGATTCTCGTTGGTTGCGTCGCGCGGCAGTTCGGCGCGGTAGACAAACGAACGGCCGCGCGTCGTGTGCGATACCAGCCCCTTGTCTTCCATGATGCGGAGGAATGCTTGCACCGTGTTCTGCACGATTGGCAGATGTTCGCGCAAGCGTTCGTAGACTTCGCGAACGGTCGCCTCTTCGTGCTCCCAGAGCACTTTGAGGATCTGCAGTTCACGTTCTGTCGGTTCGGGTTTGTCCATCGCCGGCTGTCCTCATCGGATGATGATGAGATTAAGCTTAAGCAGTTAAGCGATGGCGTCAAGCCGCTCGAACGGGGTTGTTTGCCTGGATTGGGCGAGGGCCGTGTGGTTGCCTGCCCCAGGAGCCTGCCGTCGTGTGGCGCCCCGGAATAGCTACCCTTCAAGAGCCGCGATCAATCGATCTGGTACTTCTTCAGCTTCTCGTACAGCGTCGAACTCGCGATGCCCAGCACCTGCGCCGCTCGCGAACGAACGCCGCGCGTACGAATCATTACCTCGGCGATGTGCGCGCGTTCGACATCTTCGAGTGTCGGCAGTGATGGCGCGGCTTGGCCATCGCTGTCGGCCAGCTCAGCTGGCAGATGACGTGGCGTGATGATCTGGTTGCCTGCCTTGGCGGCGGCGGACTCGAGCGTCAGGCGCAGTTCGCGCACGTTGCCTGGCCACGAGTGTTGGGTCAGCAACCGCTTGCACCGCTCGGACATCAGTCGCGGCGACCCACCTGGGTTCGTGCCGAGGCTGGCCAAGAACAGTTCGGCAAGTGCGAGCACGTCGCGCGCATCATCGCGCAGCGGTGGGATGTGAATGGGGGGCTCGTCGATGCAAAGCCTGAGTTCGGCGGTCCATGCATCGCCGTCCGTCGGCGCTGCCGAAGCGGCCAAGACCAAGCGCGTCGGTGGTGTGCCGGATCGAGTTTTTACAGCCCGCGCGAACTCTTGCTGTAGTTCGGGTGACATCGCTTGAGGGTGCTCGATGAGCAGGGTGCCGTGGGCAGCTCGTTGCATCAGGTCGAGTTGGCCGCCGTTGCCGAAGACTTCGAGTGGCTGCTTGTCGCGCGGACAATTGCTCGCGTTCCAGCTGACGAACGGATTGGCGCGGCGTGGGCTCTCGGCGTGCATGTAGCGGGCGAGGTCTTCGCGTTCGGTTCCCGGTTCGCCAACCAGCAGGACCGTCGTATTGTTGGCCGCGCTTGCTCGGACCCGTTCGCGGGCGCTTTGCAGGCGCGTGCTGGTCAGTAGCGCGTTGTGCGCGTCGGTCCCATGGAAGCGCAGGCGTTCGAGTTCGTCACGCATGCGAACGCGCTCGATCGTCTCTTGCATTCGATGCCACACGACCTTGCCAAGCGACTCGGCCAGGCGCAGCAGTTCTTGGCCGGATGGGGCGCCGTCGCGCGGATCCTCCAAGACGAGCAAGGCTTCGCTGTTCTCGCCCAGTGGCACTAACAAGCGTTCATGCTTGGTGCCAGACTCTTCGGTCTTGAGGAGGTGCGGTTGCCGGATGCGGCGTGCATCGATGAGAACGTTTTCCGTCAGGTGTGGATGGATGTCGCCGTCGCGGCTGGTGATGGCAGCCAGCGTTTCCATCTTGGACTCTGTGGGGAAACGCGCGAGCCACCCGGTTTCGCGGTTGGTCAGATTGAGCGCTAGTTCGAGCAGTGGCTCGGCAGCGTCGGCGAGGTCGCCGAGGTCCGCGAACGTCCACTCGATGCTGTGCAGGATGCGGGCCGCAGTCGCAGGAAAGCTGTTTGGGGATTCGGTCGCCGGCGCATCTTC
>CAXBFC010000537.1:0-4901 GCA_963974725.1 uncultured bacterium
CGCGACGCGCGAGGATGTGTTTTTTTGTCCAGGCACCGTACGCACTTCCTCTGGCCTTAGCCTCGCTTGACGTAGCTCGCGGTGAAGCTGACGAACGGATCCAGCGTGCCCATGCACGTGTGGCTGATGCCGCTCTTCAGGTTGCCCTTGCGGTCCAAAGTCAGGATGAAGCGCTGCGTCGTGGGCATGCCCATTTGCAGGGCACTGCTGGTGCTGACTAGCTTGTCTTCCACCCAGCGAACGTCCATTTGACCGATCTGTCCCATGTTGTCAACGAACACGGCGCTGATGCATTTGCGACCTTCGTCCCACGCCCAGAACGCGTGCGACTCGTAGGGTGCAGGATCACCTTCGGCAAAGCCCAGGGTCTTGCCGTGCATGACGGTGCCGTCCCAGATCATCATGAAGCTGTCGGAACCAGCAATCTTCATTGCCGGCGTTTCCGGGGCCATCACCATCTCACCCTTGGTCTGGTATTGACCACGAATGACACGGAGCTTCTTCATGTGGTCGTTCGGCTCCATGCCCATCCACGCGTCTTCGCCCCAATCGCATTCGAAGGCCTTCTCCGAACGCTTCATCGCGCTGTCGATCATCGTGATCGACCCGCCTTCCGACATCATCACTTCGATCTTCATCGACGCGGTATCGCCGGTCACCTTGGTGCACGCGCGCTCGATGTAGGGCACGCCTTCCATGTGGTGCGTGATCATCTGCATCATCGTGCCATCGGGCAGAATCGACATATCGTTGAGGCGGCAAGTGCCTTGGTTGCTCGCAACCGCGCTGACGTAGCGCTGGTTCTCACGATCCCAACCGAGGTAGTTGCGGAACGTCATCGGCGCGTCCATGCCTTCGAACTTGATGATGAAGTCCTCTTGCACGAAGTGCTTGTTGAGCGCCCACCGGTAGGTGCCTTCCGCCGTCCAGTTGGTCGACGCGCCACCCGGCTCCATCATCTTGCCACTGCCTGACCAATTGCCGATCAACGGCTCGAACTTGGCGAGCTCTTTGGCCGGCGACATATCTGGCGCCTGTCCCTCTTGGGCGGCGAGCGACGTGACCAGCAAGGCGGGAAGGAGAACGGAGGTTAGGCGGGTATTCATGATTGAGTTGGATCTAACTTCCTGATTCGACGCCGAAACGCCAGCCAAGGTTGGTGGGAATCAGGGTTCCTGATTCGACGGCCGAACGCCGACAGAATCGACACCCAGATACGGTTCCGGGCACTTTTGGCGCGAACGGCAATCCGGAATACCGGCAAATATGACCTCGCGCCCAGGGCTGTGCCCCGAGACCTGACAATGCGGCGTTGAGTAGATAAGCGCCCGTCGTCATACTGCCCGGCCAAAATGCCTCCCGCACCTGACATCTGGACCTGGATCACGATCCCGGCCATCGGCGGCCTGATCGGCCTGATGACCAACTGGCTGGCTGTGAAGATGATCTTCCGCCCGGTCAAACCGCGCCGCTTCCTGTTCATCAAGATGCAGGGCCTGATCGCACGTCGGCAAAAGGAGCTGGCCAAGGCGATCGGTCACGTCGTCGGCAATCACCTGGTCGAGCACAAAGACGTCATCAAGAGCCTCAACAAGCTCGACTTCGGTGGCATCCTCGGCCGCGTGCTCGACAAGGGCCTCGGCCCCAAGATCCAAGAACTGCGCAGCCTGCCGCTGATCGGCGGCTTCCTGACGGAGGATCGTATTGCCGAGATCAAGGAATCGATCCAGAAGAGCATCTTGGACCATCGCGAGGCCGTGCTCGATGAAGTCGAGAAGGGCCTGAGCCAGGGACTCGACGTGCCGAAGCTCGTCGAAACCAAGGTCGCATCGTTCGAGATCCTCAAGCTCGAGAGCCTGATTCTGCAAGTCGCCAACCGCGAACTGCGAGGGATCGTCGTGCTCGGCGGAGTTCTCGGCATCATGATTGGTCTGCTGCAAGTTGGCTTCCTCTGGTGGCGCGGTTAGTTCGTAGCTGGCCGTGCAACCAGCTTCCCTGCTCGCGCAATCAGGGCAGCTGAGCGAAATCGCCCACAATCGCGTTACGCCCCCACCGGTCCTCGACTAGGAGACACGGTCCACCTATGCCCGTCGCCACCAACCCGTTGATCACCCTTGCCATCGCGTGCCTTATCCAGGCAGCCCAGGCGCAAGTCCCCGCCCCAACCCCGGCCACGGCCACCACTCCGGCGACAAAAGCGCCCGATGGGACCCCCGATGGGAAAACTGTCGAACCGGAGCCGCAGGACCCGCTGGTCGCCTACCCCGAGCGCGACATCCTGTCGCCGTTCCGCGCGCCACTCGACCTATATGCGCCGCCGGACGAACTGTTCCGCCAGCTCAACATCATGCGGAACATCGCCGGCCGCAACGGTGTCAGCAAGTCATTCGACGCCACCGGCCGCGAAGTCGTCGACGATCCAACTTGGCGGCAAGCACGCGCCAAGGTCAACGAGATCGGGATCGATGCCGGTGTGCTCGCCGGCATGATGCGCTTGCATCGCAACGAAGTGCAGCGCGCCACCGCGTTCTACGGCGCGTTCTACTGCTCGAACATCGGTTACGTGATGGAGCTGATCTCGCACATCCCCGGCGAACCGGTTCGCGGCACGCGCGAAGCGGCGTTCCCGCGCGCGATCCAATTCCTGCGCGCCAACCTCGGCAAGCGCTACGGCCAACTGACCGATGACGAAAAGGCGATGGTAGTCGGTGCACTGCCAGAGATCGGCTCGCCGGCTGCCAAGGCGCAAGGCCTGACGCGACTGCCGAGCGACGACGACCACTTGCACAGCTTGCGCATGGTGCCGTTCTTCCAACTGCTCGACGTCGACGACGAACTCGATCGCGCCCAGGCACTGTGGTTCATCAAGGAGACGATCATCACTCGCGCCGACTTCGCCAATCTATGGCTTGAACCGGCGCTGCCGCGCCTGCGGCAACTTCTGCTCAGCAAGAACAACAACGTGCGCGAACAGGCGACCGCGATCTTCGCGCTGATCGGCCCGAAAGACATGCCGAAGCCGCCGAAGGAGCCGCAAGCTCTGATCGCGTGGGCCACGGCCGCCGGCAAGCACCTGTTCCCGCCGATCCGCAACATCAACGATGCGATCGTGCAGCTGTATCCGAGCGAAGAGCGCGATGCGATCGCCAAGGCGGGCACCAAGGCGCTTGAGAACTCGTCGATCGGCGACCCCTTTCGCGGCCAGAAGAAGGACGATTCATGGTATAGCGGCTTCCGGGTCGGCCGCGTCCCAGACGAACTCGTCCGCCTCGCGATCCCAGCGGGCTCGGTCATCACGTCGGTCAACGGCGCGCCAATCAGCACCGCACAAGACTTGCTAACGGCCATCACCAAGCAAGCCAAGGCGCCGAAGCCGCGCCGGGTAATGGTCGAATACGTACGCAAGGGCAAGTCGTTCGCGATCGAATACCGGATCATGTAGCGCGCCCCGCGTGCGCCAACCCCGGGCGCACCATTCCCGGACGCACCAGCCCCGGGCGCACCAGCCCCGGGCGCACCAGCCCGCAGCCCCTAACCGGCTACTTGTAGTTCTTCTTGACCCACTTGCGCCATTCCAGGTCGAACGTCTCCGGATCCTTCCCGTAGGCCGCTTCCAACGCTTGGATCTGGCGACTGCGTGAGTACTTGCCGAGCACCAGCTGCAAGAACTGCGTGAACTTCGCCCGGTCTTGGATCATGTAGTCGGTCACCGACCACGCCTGCACACTGCCGTAGTAGCCGAGGTCCGTTTCATTCGCGAGCTTGACGAACGGCAGACAAAGG
The DNA here is from genome assembly GCA_963974725.1 of uncultured bacterium. Taxonomy (GTDB): domain Bacteria; phylum Planctomycetota; class UBA1135; order UBA1135; family UBA2386. The sequence continues at coordinate 3,784 of CAXBFC010000537.1, forward strand.
CCGTCGTGCTTGCTGCGCTTGAGGATCTTCTTGGCCCACTCGTATTGCGTACTCGAGTCAACGCTCTCGTTGGCCTTGATGCCGCAGTTGATCATGCGGCACGGAATCTCACGTTCGAATCGATGCGCGAGACCGCGACTCAACCACATCGGTGCGCCGCCAACGGAGTCCAAGAACATCTGCGCCATGAAGAACCGGAACTGCGCGTTGACGGTTTCATTGTCGCGCGGTCCATCGTCGCCTTCGGCAGTCATGACCACTGAGAAGTGACCCGTGCCGTAGTGCTGCACCCGCTGTGACTGTTCGCTCTTGCGGTTACCGAACGTCGTCATGTAGCGCGCCAGGTCGGACTTCTTCTGAAACAACAACAGCAAGAACTTCTCCTTGTTGCCGAGGTGCATGCCCTTGTCGTTCTTGCCAGTCAATTCGGCGAACTCGGCATACATGTCTTCGGCGCGCAGCGCGTAGAGGTGCATGCGCAACCACGGACCGAGCTTGCTCTTGCTCGCCGGAATCTTGGAGCACTTCTTGTTGAGCCGCTTCAACTCGCTCTTCATCAAGCGCCGCGCAACCGATTCCTTCGGACCACCAACGAACCCCAAGTTGCAGCCGATCTTGAAGTGCTCGGTCTCCATCCACAAGACGCGGCCTTCCCCGAGCACCTTCTCGATATCGGTCGTGCGCTTATGGTCCGCCCAAGCCAGCGGCCCATAGCCAAGCACGCCGAGCTTGGCCATCGCCTTGGGATCCTTGCCGGTATAGGGGTCCTCCAACCCGACCTTGAGAAGGGGACTATCACCCTTCTTCTGGGCGTGAAGAGACGAAGCTCCTGCAAGCAGGAGAGTCGACAATATTGCGACTCGGATCATGGCGGGGTCAGGGTACGGACGGGTGACGTCGAGTCTAGCGGTTTGCGACGCGTGAGTAACCTCCCTGCGTGCAAACACGGATTCCTCGCTAGCCAGCTGCGGGACCCGAGCTAGCCTCAGGAAATGGGTTGTCAGCTATTCTTGATCGTCGTCGCAATCATCGCCGGCCTGTGTGTCAGCGGGTTGCGGCGCAGCATCAAGCAGAGTGACGAGCAAACACCAGTCGGCAAATCGGCAACGCGCTGGGTT
>CAXBFC010000538.1:0-4900 GCA_963974725.1 uncultured bacterium
CCCTGCCCCGCTCGGCTTCGCCTCACTTGGCAAGGATCGTCAGGACACACCATCGCCGCATGCTACCGGGCCAGGGGCCCCGTACGCTGCCGTAGACGCCCGGCGCGACGTCACAATCAGATACCAACTGCAAGCACCAGAGGTGGCTACGGCACACATCCAGTCAGCGATCCCAACGGGCCATGAATGCCATGCTCCGCACAGCATCCGGCGCCAGAGCCTTGGAATCGTCAACGCCCGCGAAACTACCGGGCAACGCCCGGTGTTGTTGGCGCGCGGGACAATCCTATGATGAACGACCTGGTCTTCTACGCGGGCGCCACACAGCTTGGCATCGCGCTATCGAGTTTGGTGCTGCCACGCATCCTTGGCTGGCGCGAGCAAATCCCGAAGCTCGACCCTTTGACGCAACACGTGTTCTGGACGTATGCGTGCTACATCCTCGGCACCAACTTGTTCTTCGCAGGAGTCTCGATGCTGGCACCGCACATCCTCACGGATGGCACGACGTTGGCCCGCACCGTCTGCGGCTTCATCACGACCTATTGGGGCGCGCGGGTCCTGATCCAGATATTCGCGTATCGCGCAGCTAAACCGAAGGGATGGTTCTTCGTGTTCGCCGACTGGGCGTTCCTGTTCGCGTTCGCGTTCTTGACCTTCGTCTACGGCAAAGTCACGCTCGCGATGTAGGGGCGACCCGAGGGGCCCATCTGTTCGCACCACGATCGACAACGCCTCTTCGTGTCAACCTTCGTGCCAACCTTCGCACCAACCTCCGCCACCGTAGTTCTGAGCCTGTTGCTCGCAGCAGCAGTATGCGTCGGCGCTGGCTACCTGCTGCAACGAACGCGTTCGCGTTGGCTCGCATGGTCTTGGTTGCTCGGCAGCATCCTGATCGCAGATCGCGCCTTGCGCCACGAAGGTGCCGGCCTGCGCATGGTGTCATTGGTCGCGGTCACGCTCTACGGGATGAAGGCACTCGTCGGAGTCGAACACCATCGCAGCGAAGCGCGCAGTGCCCGACGTAGTGGATCGGGCCCACTGCCACTGCGTGACTGGCTCGCCTTCGCCGTGATCTGGCTCGGCATGCAACCGCGCGAGTTCCGAACGCGCAGTAAGCTGCCATTCGATCGCCGCCTGCTCGTGCACAGCTTGGCCTGGATGGCGGCGGGCGCGGCCACCATCGCGCTTGCCCGAGCGATGCCTGCGAATCCACTTGGCACCACGCCCCACCTGTGCGCCTACACGTTTCTGCTCGGCTGCAGCATGATCACCCACTTCGGGATCATCGGCCTGATCGTGGTCGCCTTGCGACGATTTGGCTATGCCGTCAGCCCACAGTTCCGCGCCCCGTGGCTCGCCAACAACCTGCAGGACTTCTGGACCCGCCGCTGGAACATCGGCTTCTCCGTCATGACGACGATTGCGATCTACCGGCCGCTCGCACCGGTGGTGACTCGCCGCGTCGCGATGTTCGCAGCGTTTGTTGCTTCGGGCCTACTGCACGAAGTTGCCTGCAGCTTGCCGGTCGATGGCGGCTTTGCACTGCCAACCCTCTACTTCGTGATGCACGGTCTCGCGATGGCGACCGAACACGGGCTGACTCGCCGTGGCATGCCATTGACCGGTGTGCTCGGACGCGTCTGGGTCTACGCATGGGTCCTGCTGCCAGCACCGCTCGTGTTCCACGACGCATTCTTGCGAGGCATCATCGTGCCGCTGCTCTAGCGTCCGGAGTCACGATCGACGCAGGCTTTCCACGGCTCCCGTTGCTATGGTTCGGCCATGGCAAGGATTCTGGTCTTGGGTGCGGGAATGGTTGGCAGCGCAATGGTCCGCGACCTGGCCAAGCGCCACCAAGTGTTGTCGACCGACTTCTCAACCGCAGCGCTGGCGCCACTCGCAACCGTTGCGAACGTGACCACCCAGCAATTGAACTGCAGCGATCGCGAAGCCGTACAGGCCGCCGCCAAGGATGTCGACGCCGTCGTATGCGCCGTGCCCGGGCATCTGGGGTTTGCGACGCTGCGCTCGCTGATCGAAGCGGGCAAGAAGGTCGCCGACATCTCGTTCTTCCCCGAAAACGCGCTCGAACTCGATGCCCTTGCCAAGCAAACCGGCGCCGTCGTGGTCACCGACATCGGTGTGGCCCCCGGCGTCGACAACTTGATCCTCGGTCATCACGACGCCCAGATGGACGTCAAGCGATTCGAATGCCTGGTCGGCGGCCTGCCGATCGCGCGGTCCTTCCCGTTCCAATACAAGGCGCCGTTCTCGCCGATGGATGTGGTCGAAGAATACCTGCGGCCGGCGCGCATCTATGAACACGGCCGCGAGGTCGTCAAGCCGGCCCTGTCTGAGCCGAGCTACGTCGACTTTGCGGGCATCGGCACACTGGAGGCCTTTAATACCGATGGCCTGCGCTCGCTGATCCAAACGATGCCGCACATCCCGGACATGATCGAGCGCACGCTGCGCTACCCCGGCCACCGCGAGCTGATGCTGGCGTTCCGCGAGAGTGGCTTCTTCTCCGACGAGCCGATCGATGTCGATGGCGTCCAGGTGTCACCACGGGCGTTCACGTCGAAGATCCTGTTCGACTCGTGGAAGCTGCAACCCGGCGAAGCCGAACTGACCGTCATGAGGGTCACGGTCGAGGGCCTCGAGCACGGCCAGCCGCGACGCCACGTCTACCACCTTGAGGACCGTGGCGATCCCGCAACCAAAACGTCGTCGATGGCGCGCACGACCGGCTACACCTGCACCGGCATGCTGGAATGCCTGCTCGATGGCACGTGGACGACGCTTGGCGTCACGCCACCAGAGCTGGTTGGCAAAGCTGACGGGCTGTGGCCCAAGTTGCGCGCCCACCTCGCGGAGCGCGGGGTGACGTTGACCGTGACGAGTGAGTAGACAGTCGCGAGTAAACAGTCGCGAGTAGACACTGGCGAATAGACCTGCGGAAAGTCCGGAACTCCTCGCCATCGGACCGTGCATTGGCGCTAACGTGCCCGCAATGGAATCGCCCCCGCAGACCCGTCGCTTTGCCGTTCTGATCGACGCCGACAACGTCTCGTCACAAGCACTCGAGGGCGTGCTGGCTGAGGTCGCCAACTACGGCACCGCCATGGTCAAGCGCATCTACGGCGACTGGACCCTGCCCAACCTGAAGTCGTGGAAGGCGATGTTGCTCGAACACGCGATCCAGCCGATCCAGCAGTTCCGCTACACAGTCGGCAAGAACGCAACCGACAGCGCGCTGATCATCGACGCGATGGATCTGCTCTACGAAGCGAAGCTCGATGGCTTTTGCCTGGTCAGCAGCGACAGCGACTTCACCCGACTGGCATCGCGCATTCGCGAAGAAGGCCTGATGGTGATCGGCTTCGGCGAGCGCAAGACACCGCGCGCGTTCGTGACGGCCTGCGACCGGTTTATCCACACAGACATCCTGCGGGCTGCCGGTCGCGAAAGCGAAGTCAAGAAGAAGACCAGCCCGACGACCCTGAAGGTCGACGCCAAGCTGACCAACTTGCTGCGCTGGGCGGTCGAAGCGAGCGAAGACGAGGAAGGCTGGGCCAACCTCGGCACCGTCGGCGCGAAGATCATGACCCAGCAGCCGGACTTCGATGCTCGCAGCTACGGCTTTGGCAAACTGTCGAGTCTGGTCGCAGCCACCGAAGCGTTTGAGGTCGAACGCGAAACTGCAAAGAGTGGTCGCGTCGACATTTTGATCCGTGAGCTGCCCAAGCCGGTCAAGCGCCGCACGCGCGCCCGCCGCTAGCACGCCCGCCCCGCTAGCGAGGGTACGGCTGCTGGGCGGCCCTACTTCTTGGCGGTCTTCTTGGCGACCTGTTGCCCAGCTTTCTTGGCTGCGCGCGCCTCGGGACTGGTAATCACTCGGGGCATGATGCCGTGCTTCTGATTGGCGAGCGCGATTCCCTGCGCCACTGCCTGCGCGATCAGATCTTTCACCACGCGCGTTCGTAGCACGCTGGCGTCGGCAAGGCGGATATGCCGAATCAACTTTCCGGAGCCTTCGAGCAGCCCCTCCGAATCCTCTAGTTCGGTGCCACGGTTGAAACCGAGGTTGACGTGGTTGGCGTAGGCGACTGGATGGCAGAAGGCGCCACCTAGCTTGCCAGTGAAGGTGAACACCGAACCGACGACATAGGTTGCAAAGACGTGTCCAGACGCCTCGGGGCCCGCCTTGCGAACTGCAGCACACGCAGCCTGGAGCGCCGTAGCAACTTCGTCGGATCGAGTAGCGAGCAGCGCCTCCAGCAAGGCAACGGGATCTTCCATGGCACGGGTTCGCCACGCATGGACCAATTGGACCATCGCATGCCCCGTAGACCATAGCGATTCTGGCCGCGCGTACGGAACGTCTCCGCGGAACCCTGCTGCTGGCAGTGCTCTCCGAACCAGCCATCGCCAACCTCGAAACCGCAACCAACGCCCGCAACCAACGCCACCAGAAACGACGCGGGCAACGGCTGCGAGATTAGCGGTCGAAGCGAATGCCCTCGTCTTCAGGCGTCAACGCCATCGCGGCGGCGGCCTGGAAGATGGCGGTGATTGGTGCGAATCCGACGGGTCGGCCGTCTTCGACGACTGGCACGAAGTCGAGCCGCATCGGCGCCCCGCGCCGGATCAGCGTCAACAAGCGGTCGTCCGGTGCGACCACCGGAATATCCTGAACCAGCTCGTCCCCGATCTGCGTCGACAAACGATCGCGAGCCGAGGCCAACAACATCATGTCGTCGATTTCGCCCTCGTCGTCGTGGCCGCCGGCCAACAACCGAATCAGCAGACGAGCCGTCAGGACGCCTCGGTATTTGCCATCGTTGTCGACCACCATCAATGCACTTGGCATGCCGGCTTCGCCTTGCGTGCCGCG
>CAXBFC010000539.1:0-4873 GCA_963974725.1 uncultured bacterium
CTCGTCGAGAACACCGCCGCGCCATCCGCAAGCCTCGTGAATATTGCTCCAAGCTGCCGGCAACGTCAGCACCTCAACCCGTTCAACCTGGCTGCCTACATCGGGAGGTATTGGGCACTCGAAGCAGATGACGTGTGAGCCTTTGCCCTCTGGAATCTGCGAGTACAAGGCGGGGTCATCAACACGCGATGCGATGAGTCCGGCATGGACAAACAGCTCGACGGTATCTTCGTCAGGTAGTAGCCAGTGCGCGGACTGGTGCTCGAACTCGGCTGACTGGAATGCGTGGGCGGTGCTCATCGGGAGTTCCACCGCGAGAAGTGGTCACCAAAGATTTCCAGCGCATCGCGTTCCGACGACTCAGCTTGCTCAAGCACGGCCATATGCCCATCGGGTATGTGGCGCTCGATGCACTCTCTAGTCAGTTCTCGCAGCTTCGAGGGAGGTAGCGCATCGACTTCAATGGAACCGCCTGCCCATTCCTTTGCGCGGGGGTCACTCTTCTTGGTGGGCCTGGTTGGTAGGTTGAACTCGGCCACCTGCTCGGGGGTGATTGCAACCGACTCGAAGTGAACATCTACACCGGCAGAGAACTGCCGCAGTTTCCTCTCGGTGGTAGCGGCAATGTTTCGGCCACTCGGGTCATGGTCACCGAAGTAGTAGATGAACGTTTCTAGTCCAGCGTCAGTGATGGCTTCACCGGCAGCGTGTACGAAGCTCGTGCTCGGGTATCCCCTGCAAACCATCAGCGGCACGTCCCATTCGTCGGTGACATCGACTAGCACGCCGGCCAGTGCTTCCTTCTCTAGCCAAACCTCAACTCTACAGTCCAGGTCAGCCCAAACACTCCGCCGATAGAGTCGCGCCGTCTGTTCGAGGCAATCCTTGACCGACCCGTAGGTCGTGGGCCGTCGCATCCAGCGTGTGCTGTCTGTTATCCATTCGTAGGGAATCGTGCCGTCACTGCGCATCTTCCCGAGCACCCTCGTAATCGCTCGGCATTCATTCTCGGTCTTCTCGATGATGCTGCGAGCAACACACTGGTAGTAGGCTTGGCGCACAATCATCGGCGGGTCTTCGCTGACGATGCCGAACACCTGCCCGCGAAGGGTGGCCATCTCTGCTTTGGTGCGCCGCTTCTTTATGAACCTAGGTCCACTAACCTCTCGCTTGGCCTTGGAAGCACTAGCCACGGTGCGCCTCCCGCTCTGCCAGGCAGCGCATGAAGCCTTTAGCAGATTCGACGCAGGTGCCGGCCTTCAGGTGGCTCCAGGCGTGCAGGCGAACCAGGAGCCTTATTATGGCCAGGCACGAGGCCCGATCCTCCTTGTTGAGAACGGGCAGATCGGTAGACTTCGTGTGTTCCTTTTTCATGCTAGATCTAGGGGCGCTAAGAACTGGCTCGGGCGTATCAGCGCCTGAGCCGGTTTGCTTTCGGGGACAGTTTTGGGGGGACAGTCCGGCGGCCGGACGCGAAGCACCTGGTTGTGCTTTGACGCTGGAGCCAGACAACGAAAGGGTTTGCGACTCTTGCCGCAGTGTTCGGGGAACGGCTGACGCCATGCTGGCGATGGAAGTTTGCACTAGACCGCGCCCTGTAGTGCCGTTTGCGCGGCCTGCCAGCGAGCGAGTTCTTGCGAGGTTGTGGCCCAACCACCTGCGGCCTTGAACCGGCGCAGTCGCACGCCGTGCAGACCGGCAGTCGTCCAGCGGTAGCAGCTCGCGATGCTGACGCGACGGCCACTCGGAAGCGGTGGAAGGAGTCGGGGAAGGTCGCTAAGTCGAACTTGGTCTTCACCCTCGAACCAAGGGCTCGACGTTCGTGCGACACGTTGTGTGCTTCGCTGCATGGCTTGCCACCATGCCCTGCGAAATCCGGGTAATCCGGGGCCCGTATCATCGTCCGATTACCAGCTCCCGACCCGCATCAGTGCAGGCCCAGTAGCCAGACCGGTCGCCTATCGTCACCAAGCCCAACCCTTTGAGGGCAACGAGTTCGTCATACAGCGTGTCGGGCTGTCGCAGTCGACGCGGCCACTCCTCTCGATATATGTCCCGCTTCTTGACCGCGTGCGGATAGTCCTCTGCAAGACGGGCGAGAACCTTCAACTGGTCAGGCGTCGGCGCAGGTTTGGCAGGCGGTGTCGGCTCTGGCTTCCATGCATCCGCAGGAACGCGGCGCACTTCATTGATTGCGTGCAAAGCCACACGCTCCACCTCCCGGTGTGTGAACCTCGTAGTCGTCCAATCAACGATGGCCTTGGACACCTCCGAGTAGTCGACATCAAGCGCATCGGAGTAGTCGAGGCAGTAGTTGCACGCCTTGCGCACCGCCATCACGGCAGATGCGTGGTGAATACCACTGAACTGCACGGGTTCGCTGCCGATGCCTGCATCCGCAATAGTCGCAACTAGGTCATCGAGAACAGCATCAGCGTGACAGATTGCAACGGCCCACGGCTCTGTTGACTCACGCATCCCCGACAGCAAGCCCGGCCTGCCTCTCGCGTGTCTCGCAACTCGCTGTAGAGCCTCCTGAGTCGATTCAATCAGTGCGACCCAGTCCGATGCAGTGTTGCCGGTGGTCTTCCTCGATGCCATCTGTGTGCCTCCAGTTGGTTGTGCCTGTAGTGAAAACGTCGAGAGCACCCGCAGGCACGCGGGCCGCAACCGGAGCTATCCAGCCGCGTTTGCTCTCAACGAAGATGATGCTATCCGGCTTGCGCCTCGAGGCCGACAACGACGCGGTAGCCGTCGCTACGGTCCCGATGCATGTAGCCCTCGGTTGTGGACACTCGCGAATGGTTGGCGGCGGAGCTCGCGGCATAGGCTCCGAACATCCTCGCGCCACGAGTGACGAAACCGTGCCGAACTTCGTGCGGTGTGAACCGCTCCACCTCGGCAATAGCGCAGGCACGGACGACTGCTTGGCGATAGGTCGGAACGCTGTAGCGGTCGCCGAACTCGCGTGATGCTGATGCGTCGCGGGCGTCGGTGTAGTTGGTGACTTTCGTCTTACGACTAGCCCGGCGCTTACCGCGCAACCACACCATCGTCGCCGCTGGCGAGAACACAAACCCGCCTGGCTTCGTCGGCGTGAACTCTTCGAGAATTGCTTGTGCCTTCGGGCCGAGCGCATAGACGGTCTCGTGTCCGTGGTGCTCAGTCTTGCCTGCGGCAACCGTGTAGATGCGGCACGGCGTGCCATCAACGTCTACGGGCTCACGACTGATGTCCTGCCAGCGCATCGAGGTCACGTCCCCCGGTCGCATACCGGTCAGGCTTTGCAGCCTTAGCATCGCCGCAGGGGCCTTTGGGAGGCACGCTGCGACTGCCTCAGCATCATCAGGACTGACAGCACGCTTGCTCCTCTTGTGGTCCCGCCCAGTGCATTCGTTCCGGTTCAACGGCTCGATTGCTTTGACGCCGAGCCACTGGTCACGACTCAGAACGCCCCGGTTGAACGACCAACGCAACGCAGCTCGCAGGTGAGCAATCTTCTTGTTGATGCCGGTGCGCGTCAGCTTCGCATTGCCTTCGAGAAAGTCGCGATGCTGGAGCAACAGCGCCTCGCCGAACTTGGGCAGAAGCACGTCACCGAACTGCTCGCAGAACTCGCGAATGGCAACAGCAACGATTGCGCGTTGGCTCGTTGACTCGCCGCCCTTGCGATAGCGGCCGGTCTTGTCGAGGTAGGCTTCGAATTGCTCAAACACCTCGCGCATCGTGATGACCTGCACCGCGAGCGGGGCCTCAACCAACGGCTTGCGCCCGTTACCGAGCCAGCGGTTGAGTAGGTCGGTGTAGCGTCGTTGGGCCTCGACGCTTCCGAATGCGCCAAGGTAGAAGACGCGCCCGTTGAGCTTGACGCGGGCTTGCCCGCTGGAATGCCTGCCCATCTTCGGGTGGCTTTGACGCTTTCGTCGTGCTGCCATCTGTCGGTCCGTGCGTTTGGGGTGACACCAGCCGGAAAGTGACAGTGAACTGTCACGAATCGACTCGTGGGGTCCGCACGGCCCGAAGGCCGGTTCACTGCAAGTGCAGTGCTCAGTATGGTTTGAAGTGGTCGGAGCGACAGGATTTGAACCTGCGACCCCCTGCCCCCCAGGCAGGTGCGCTACCAGGCTGCGCCACGCTCCGACTTGTTTGACTGACTTTTGGAGCCGGTATGGCTCCGTGGGGACGCGGAATGGTAGCAAGGCGACCGCGATCGGCAAGGGCGAAGAGTCGGGCCTTGGGCAGGCTGGGGCACAGATCCTGGCGGGGATCGCTGATTGAGGCGCGAAGACGGCTACTTCTGGGCCTTTCGCACGACATTGGCCGTGGGACATGCCGCCGATACGAGCTTGCGGAAACGGACCCGTGCCTGCTTCAGTTTGTTGCTGCTTTGGGTCTGGGTCAGCACCATGCCGATCAGGTCGCGGGCGGGATCACACCATACGAACGTGCCGTCAGAGCCGCTGTGTGAGAAGGCTCCGTTCGGGTCGATGCGCCAGCCGAAGCCGTAACGACCGCCCTTGATGTGTGGGATCTGGTTCTTGGTCGCTGCGATGATCGACTCTGGTGAGAGCAGGTGACGCTTGCCGAGCAGGCCGCCGTCGAGAACCATGCGGCAGAAGTTTGCGTAGTCGGTCGCGGTGGAAATCAAGCCGCCCGAACCGCGCACGAACGGCAAGGTCGCGCGGTCGCCCGGGGACCAGCGCACGTTCCAGTTGTGGTCGGTGCGGCCGCGGACGACGATGGACATGCGGGAATTGTCGGCGCGCGACTCGTGGTTGTTGGTGTCGGCCATGCCGAGCGGTCTGTAGAAGCGCTCGGCGCAGTAGGCCTCGAAGTTTTGACCGGTGACGATTTCGACGAGACCCGCGAGCGT
>CAXBFC010000540.1:0-4866 GCA_963974725.1 uncultured bacterium
GATCAGTGCCGGTTGCCGAAAGCCTCAACAACCTCGCGGGCGTATGCCTCGACCGTGGGGACACCCAGCTGGCCGCGCAATTGCTGGAGCAAGCGCTGACGATCCGCCGCGAGATCCTCGGCGAACTGCATCCACTGACGGTGCAGCTGTTGTCGAATCTCGCTGCCGCGGCATACCGATCAGGAGACATGGAGCGTGTCGGCAAACTGTTGGCCGATGCGGAGCGAGGCTACCGCGGCCTGAACGTAGCTGGCGAGCAAGGGCTCGCCCAGGTTCTATTGAACCGTGCGATCCTGCTCCGCAGCAACGGCAGCGTCGACACCGCGGCCGAACTGCTTACTGAAGCTCAGCAGCTGCTGACCAAGCGCCTCGGCGAAGGGCATCCCCGCATAGCCGCTCTGCTCACGGAGTTGGCGCGCATAGAGGCCGCACGTGGCCGGCTACAACTTGCGCGAGAGGCGTGGCAACGCGCGATCGTCATGCTCGACCAACCCGGAATGTCGGACGGTGTGTTGGCGCGAGCGCTGTTTGAGTCAGCGCTACTGCTACGTCGACTCGACGACGGCGCCGCTGCCGAAGCCAATCTAGTGCGACTGCTAGAACTCGCCACCGCCCTATCGCCAGCAACCGCGGAACTGCAGACGAGTGCGCAGTTGGAATACGGCGAGTTGCTGGTCGCGCGCGGAGCTGCCGCAGAAGCTGTGGCAAGTCTGGAGGCAGCACTCCGCGGCCTCGAGGGGCAGCTTCCCAGGCACGCAGCGCTGCGCGCTCGTGCCCAAGAAGCCCTGCAGCGTGCCAACGACCTCAACAAGCGCTAGCCTCAGTAGCGCGCAATCCAACCCGATCAGTTGCCAAAGTGCGCGAGGATCGCATTGCTCAGACCAAACCCCTGAGGCAGGGATGGATCGTAGACCGCCGCCTGCACGACTACGTCGACCGCCGGACCGGGTACGCCTGCGGTCGGAAGTGTAGCCTGGCCCGAGCCGTCGAACAGGATCGTCGTCAACACCGTGCCAGTGAACGAAACAGCAACACCACCGAAGACTGGCACGTTCGGGAAGCCTTGGAGTGAGAATGAAGCCACGCCGATGGTGAGCGGTGGCGCATTGGCAACCACGTAGTCACTGGCCTGACCAGCAGCAAGCCCCTCGCCGCACAGGGTCGCAGTCGCGTTGCCGGGGCCCTGAAAACCGAGATCGGCCTGGCATGTTTCTGGCACCAGAATCACGAGCGCATTGGCGCCGGTCTGCGCGTTCTGAGCAGTCGTGTAGACGCGCCGATCATCGCCGAAGAACCCCAGCGAGACATTCCACTGCGTCGATCCCGGAGCCAGCAGGCTGTTGAATCCGTTGACGAGCACATTCTCAGCCGCGAAGTACACGCCACCAGATGCAGCAACGTCACCGAGGTTATTGTTGTCGTAGAAGCCGGGGAAAACACTCGGCACCACGCTCGGATTGTGAGCCGTCCAGCCGGCCACATCGCTGTGCCGGTAGGTCAGGTAGTTGATCGAGCTGGTAGCCAAGCGGGCGGCGACGATGGACTGGCCGGCGTCGTTGACCGAGTACGACAGCACGTTGGCGAAGTTGGGGCCGCCGGGCATCTGCGGTGGCACGCCGAGGTTCGTTACGACGCCGCTGCCAAGGTCCATACGCAATGGACCGCCAACGATCACGTCGGTAGTGTCGCTGAGATCCGTGACGGTAGCGGTGAAGCCCAGCGCAGACAGGTTGACAGGCGCACCACTGGCGAAGAAGCGAGTCGTCGGCCCACCTTGGAATCCCTGGTATTGCGACCAACCGACAATGACGCCGTTGTCGTTGATCGCTACAGCTTGTCCGCCTTGGATCTGCAACGGACCAAGGGGGCTCGGCAGCGAGGTGAACTGTTGGGGAATCGTGACGCTGTAGCCGCCCCCAGCGATGGGAGTCCAAATCGCTGGCTCGCCTCCGCTCTGGGGAAAGCCGTTCCCGGAGACGCCGCCGACGATCACACCAGCCGTATTGACGTCAGTGGCAAAACCAGACATGTAGCCCGGTGGCAGCGGTAGCAGCTGCAGTCCGCTTGCCTGCGTAGCCACGAACGGCACGGACTGCCCGCCGACGACCTGCCAGCCCACCATATGGCCAGCCTTGCTGGCGCCGCGCAACACCGTGGTCGCCGTGAAGGAGGCGACGGGTTGAACTTCGTAGGTCGGCACCTGGGCCACACCGAAACTCGCCAACGCGGCGCCAGCAATCACAACGGCGATGCCAATAGGGAACGGGGAGAGGGCGATTCGAGGAAGGTCGTTCATGGTTCTGCTGGCTTAGGCGCAGAACCCGACCAACGTCCTTCAAGATTTTCGCTCCCGAACGACCCGATGATGTGGCTACCTGAATGGACGCGGTGACGCCAAAGCTATTGACTGCCTACGAGCGAGCCGTGAAACACCCGCCGTAACAGCTCAGCCCACGTGTAGTAGCGCCGAACTGCGCGACGCCACTTGCTGCAGCGAGAAGCCATCCAAGTCCGCACACAGCGGCCCCTTCACAAACGGCTCGTCACGTGTGCCACGCCCAACACGAACATCACGCTGACCGGCGCGTTCGCCAGATAACGCCACACCTTGCACGGCTGCCGCGTCCAGCTCGAGCAACAACTGCTCGCCGTCACTTGGATCACCACCGACATCCGCATCCGCAGCGTCCCGATCCTCGGGCCACTTGCCCATCTGCCGCAGCTTGCGCCGCACGCGGTCGCGCACGCGACGCACCAGCTGAGCTCTCGGACGCGGCTTGCCGAGACGCGCTACAGCACGTTCGTAGTAACCAGAAACTCGATACGGCAAGGACAGCACCCACTGCCGCACCGGCGCAGCATCCGGGATCACGTGATCCACCAAGTGCGCCGCCGTCGCGGCCATGCGCCGCGCACCACACGACGGGCAAAAGCCACGACCCTTGCAGGAAAAGGCCACTACGTCGTCCTGACGACACGCCTGGCACCAGACCCGCGCAAAGCCATGCGCCAAAATTCCACAACGCAAGAATGCGTCGACCTCGCGCCGACAGAACTGCGGCACGTAGCGTTCGTTCGCGGCCAACTGCGCTTGCGTCGTAGCCCACTCGGACTGCACGACCCGATACAGAACCGTGCCCTCTGGCTCACGCCGCTGCCTGCTCGACTCGTGCCCCACATGGTGAATAGGGGCCAGGGATCGCTAGCGGTAGCACGAACCACTCCCGCTGGTAGTGGCACCAGTCGCGGTATGCGCGTCAATAACGGCACTCGATCAGTCAACCACGCCCGAGAGCTCTCAGAGAGACGCGGCCTGATCCGGACGGCTCGACTGCCTGCACGCAAACGACGTAGTACACACCCCGACGCTCTGCCCCAACGCACCACCACCCGCATCCCCGGCACCCCTAGCCACTTCGCACCCCTACCCCAAAACCACAAACGCCCCACACCGTTGCGTGCAGGGCGCTATGGATCGGCCAGTTAGACCGAAGTGGCTCCTCGAGTAGGACTTGCCCGCTGACGTTGCTCGGCCGCGCAGCGGACGAACAACTCATGCCCGAGGCCGAGTCGAGTAGCCAAAAAGGAAAGCCCGCAGCGCCTTAGGCGCTGCGGGCTTATTGATTGGCTCCTCGAGCTGTACGGTTTTGCTAACTTCTGGGGGGAGAGCCACACGGCTAGCCACCAGGAGCCCCAATGTCTCTGAACCCGGACGGAATGAGACAACCCACAGGTTGTGACCGGATGCACGCAATGATCCGCGACCAACTGCGCGCACGGTTCTCACGCAGCCACTTCACGAGTCGTCACACGCAGGTATGATCGCGACCATGACCAACTCGGACGAGCTGCTGCGCCGCGCCATGGAACTGCCACCCGAGGCACGGGCAGCTCTGGCTGGCTCGCTCCTGCAAAGCCTAGACAGCCCTGTCGACGCGGACGCAGAAGCTGCTTGGTCTACGGAGATCGAGCGCCGCATCGCCCAACTCGATGACGGTTCCACTAAGCCTGTTAGCTGGGAAGACGCCCGTCCCAAGATCATCGGGTAGCACTCGGTGGAGATCCTTTTTCATCCAGACGCAGTTGAGGAGGCTGCGGCTGCCCGGCAATGGTATGCAGATCGCAGCACAGTAGCGGCGACGGCATTCGATGCGGAACTCGATCGCGGCGTCGATAGCTTGCGCGAAGCGCCGCTCCGCTGGCCACCCGACTCCAAAGATGTTAGGCGCTTGCTGCTTCGGCGATTCCCATTCGCATTGATCTATCGCATCAAGCTCGACCAGGTGCTCGCGGTCGCACACCTCCATTCGCCGCCCGGGCTATTGGCGGGATCGGACCGAGAAGTAGAGCGCGCCGCATTCCAGTGGTGATGTGACTCATGGTCCGTGGGATGCGGCGGCTAGTTCGCCGATGACTTCGCTATGCATGGTCCCCACGCGCTGCCGTTCCTGCTCGCCACGTTCGCCGGATGGATGAACCGAGAGCAAGCGCAGATCATCGACTACCAAGCGGAAGTGATCCGCGTGCTCAAGGAGCAGCTCGGCGATAAGAGGCCCCGACTGACCGATGATCAGCGCCGCCGCCTCGCCGCCAAAGGCAAGCCACTCGGTCGACGACTACTCGACAAGGTCTCAGCAATCGTCACCCCAGACACGATCCTCAGAGGGCATCGCAAGCTGGTAGCCGCCCACCACACCTACCCGCACAAGAACCGTGTTGGCCGCCCAGGACTCATGAAGTCCATCCGCGAACTCATCGTTCGCATGGCAACCGAGAACTCGAGTTGGGGCTACCTACGCATCCGTGGAGAGCTGAAGAAGGTCGGGCATCGCGTAGCAAAGACAATCATCGCGACAACGCTGAAGA
>CAXBFC010000541.1:0-4842 GCA_963974725.1 uncultured bacterium
GGCGGCTACGGACAGTGGCAAGGGCAACAGTCGCAGCATCTTGGCGACACCTGGGAGTGGAACGGATCGCATTGGGCGCAGCACTTCGGGATTGCCTCTCCCCCAGCTCGCCGATCCGCCGCGTTCGCCTTCGATTCTGGCCGCGGCAAGGTCGTAATGGTAGGAGGCCAAACCAGCGCGGGACTAGCGCAAGACACCTGGGAATGGGATGGCACGATGTGGCAACAGATCGCAGCACCGCTACCGATTACGGGTTCGAGTTCGGCAGCGTACGACTCAGGTCGAGGTGTGCTCACCCTGATGAGCCAACAACACGACGCCACTTGGGAGTATTTCTCCGCCAATCCAACCCAAGCGAGCTTTGCAACGTACGGCACCGGCTGCTCTGGCCCGACGGGCATCCCCAGCTTGACGAATGTGCCAGGCTCAGTCCCCGTGCTCGGATCGCAACTACAACTCGAACTGAGCAACCTGCCGACTTCACCGTTCAACCTTCCGGTCGGCTTCATTGGCTTCGATGCACAGTCCTGGAACGGGCAACCTCTGCCGCTATCTCTCACTCCGCTTGGCTTCACGGGCTGCCAGGTATGGCTCGCGCCGTTGCTCAGCGAAGTTCTGGTCAACACTGGCGGCACGGCTTCGTGGGACATCACAATCCCCGTCAACGCATTCGCGCTCGGAGCCCACGTCTACTTCCAAGCAGCCGTTCTCGCTGCTGGCTGGAATCCAGGTGGCTTCGTGTTCACCAACGCCGGGGACGCGGTCATCGGCACGCCATGAGCGGAATGAGAGTGCCAAGCATGCACCGTGCGCCACACGAGAGGGCCAATCCCGCGGCACCTGCATGACAATGCGCCCCGGCAAACGCGCGGCTCGTAGCGGTTTCTTCGCCGACAGCTGGGTCAGTTGCGTAGATCCAGTTACGTAGCCCCAGTTACGTAGCCCCCTCGCAAGGCCAAGCGATCTGTGGGCGAGGTCATCTGCGATCCCAAGCTCATCGCGGAAGAACCCAACGGCCTTCGGCGCGCCAACCGAGGACAAGTTGCCTCTGGCCAGAAAATACCGCGAAAGCGTGTCGGGCATGGCCGCTGCATTCGGGATTAGGAGCAGATGATCCCAATGCTACGAGGGTGCCACCTTCGATTGGGGTCACTTCACCCGTGGCAATGACCAGTCAGCGCCACCGACCCACCGAAGGAAACCAAAGATGAGATTCCCAAGCAGAGCAGTCCTTTCGACAATCCTCGCCGCAGCGTTCGTGTGTATTGCCGCAGCCCCGGCGACCGCCCAGCTATCGCGGCTCGCGTCTGGGTTCGGCGCCTACGTCGGCCAGAACCAGGTGAACAAGCTGTTCGCGTTCAGCGCGCATGAACACGCCAACGGCGATGTGCACGGCCACTGCATCGTGATGGAGCCGAGCAGCAACGGCTACGTTCGCATGCAGGTAACCTCGAGCGCGACCCTCAATGGCACGCTGTACTTGGCCGGGCCGATTACCCACGCAGTCCATTCGCCCCCGTTCTTCGCCGTCGGCGCGACCGGCCTGTTCGGCGTCAACGACAACGGTGGCTGGGGCTGGGGCTCGCCGCCGGATGAGTTCGTCGGGCTCAGTGCCGCACCACTGGTCCTCGGCAACCTGACCGCCGCGCAAATCCTCGGCATGATCGGCCCACCGCCCCCTGCAGCCTTCCAGCCGCTGCTGTTTGGCAACATTCGCATCTTCTAACCGCACGCGACGGCGCGGTTGCGGCCGGATCCGTCCAGCCGCCGTCAGAGCCTCCCGCGCCGACTGCGAACTTTTCAAAACAAGCAACCTGGGCTCCGATCCAATCCGCCAGGTCCGCCTAGCAAGTCAGCCGACGACTTCCTCAATGCACGCCGCAGAACAACTGCGTCGTACACTTCACTCACTTACCCTTCGCGCGGGCCTCATACTCGGCCATCCGCTCGGCCATCTCGGGATCCGCGCCTTCGGGCATCCAAGCCATGACGCGCTTCTGGGTTTGTATCGCCACGGCGCTGTCGCCGGTCATGTGCTGCGCTAGCGCCAGGATGCTGAGCAGTTGCCAATTGTCCTTCTCAAGTTCGCAAGCGCGGTTCGCGATGCCCAGCGCCCGCTCGGGATCGCGCAGACGCTCAAGTTCGATCATCAACAGCGTCTTGGCGGCGGCCTCAGTTGTCAGGATACTCGCAGAGGCGGCTTCGGCTGCCGCCATCCTCAGGCCAAACAGGTCGCGCTGTAGCGGTTCTTCCTGGCTCGCATCATCAACGTCGGCCATGAGCACGCGGCCGTGTCAGCGCTGGGCAAAGAAGTCGCGGACGGTTCTCAGATAGCGGCGCAAAAACGTCGAACGTGCCGTGTTGTCGCCCTTGGCGGCAGCGCGCAGCACGGTCCAACAGGTCTCGGCGAAGTCAGAAGACACGGCAGCAGGATAGCCCAGATCCGCAGCCTCCGAGAGCGAAGGTCACTCGACCAAGCGAATCAGCTTCAACCACGATGGCCAGCTCGTACGATGGCAACCTTCAGATGTCGAAAATGAAGCCAATTGTCCGAGCGCTCAGCGTTGCCTTGTTCGTCACCCTCACGGCCTGCGGCGGCGGTGCCGACGTTCTCCATCCGGTCGGCATGTGGCAGATCGATCCGGATGCGACGCTCGTCGCCAACCGGGCGCAGATCGCAAATCAGCTCGCCACAATGCCGCAAGCCGAGAGGGCGAAGGCCAAGGAAAAGTTCGAGAGCCTGTTCAAGAGCATGCAGGGAACCATCGCGGTCCACGCCGACAAGACGCTCGTCAGCATCACGCAGATGGGCACCAGGCAACAGATGATGCGCGGCAGCTGGAAGCTCGACGGCAACAAGATCACGATGACCTCCAGGCCGAATGGCTCGGACGTAGACAGTGTCGTAACGGGAAGCGTCGACCGCGACAGCATGACGGTCCACACGGTCGGGACGGAGCAATTCGTAGTGCTGAAAAAGAAGGCGCACTGAAGAGTGATCCGTCGCGACGACGAGTCGCGATGGTGGCAATCCGGATCACCAGCAGATCACCAGCCGATACGGCCTTCGACGCCACCACTGGAACCAAACCCCAAGGCGTTCAAGTTCGGCAGGTGCACGAAGCCCTGCACGAATATCGACAGGCCAACGAGGCTCCCCGCGGCCGGGATTTGCAGCGAGTATGCCGGGAAGCCAAACGGCGCCACCAGCAAGGCCGAACTGGTGCCGTCGGTGTAGAACGAGCAGCCTGGCGCGCCAAACGGAGTCAGCGATAGGTTCGAATTGCTGAGGCCAAGCGACATGACGCCAAGTTGCGCGGAAGCAGGTGCTGTGATGCCAACCTCCCAGGTTGATCCCAGCCGTGGCTCGGTCTGCGTGGTCGCGGAGACGCCACCGCACGCGATGCCAAACAGCTTCGCCCGCGCGACCGTCGTGCCGTAGCCCTCGATCAGGTCGAAGCCGCGCACCACGGGAAACGATGGCCCGAACGTTCCGACAATGGTGCTCGCACCCGTCGTCGGATCGATGGAGTAAAGCGAGTCATTGGCATGGCGCACCGCGAACATGTCTCCGGTCAGATGGTCGATGCCGACGTCTTGGAACTGCGATGTGGTCGTCGCCGTCAGCGTCCCGGCGCCCGTCACCCGATCGATCACGACGATCTTCCCACTACCCCAAGTGATCCCGTAGAGGTTGCCAAAGGCGTCGGTATCCAGTGACGCAACTTCGCCAACACCCGTGTTGCCAAGCAGCGTCAGTGTACCTGTGAGGTCCAATGAGTAGACGTTGTCGTTGCGGTGGCCGAGGTAGAAGCAGCCATCGCCTTCGTGCCAGGCGAGACCGGTGAAGTCAGTGCCCAAGCCGAACACGGGGGTAAACGTTCCGGTCGCGGTGTCGATGCGCCCCACCTGCCCGTCATCGGTATCCACGGTCCACAGTTCTCCACTGGAGGGTTGGTAGGTCAGGTCGCCGGGTGTGGTCAAACCGTGGTTGGCTGTGCTGCCGATCTCGGTCACCGCACCGGTGTGGAGGTCGACCGAACCAAGCAGGTCCGTGCTGCTGTCGATGACGTATGCCGGCGCGTGGTTGAGGGTCGCGAGGTAGCTGTTGCCCATCGCGGGAAGCATGCCGCGCGTCGTCACCGCCGACGTGTCGTGATCAACTTCATGCAGCTGGCCACCTGCCTGCACGAGGAAGTGTCCGGTATCAGCCTCGACTGTGAGGCCGGTTGCCCCGGGTACGGAACCCGTGGCGTAGTTCGTTACGGCAGTGAGTTTGTCGATCGCGAGGATCTCGCCGTTGCTACGCACGCCGAACAAGTTACCGAAGGCGTCGAAGGCGAGGTCCTTCAGGTCCACCAAGCCGGTCGATCCGACCGCAATAGACGTACTGACCGCGCCAACTGCGTAGTGCAACGTGCCATCTGCAAGGAGCGAATAGATGCGGCTCGTCGACTCATCGAACGCGATTGCCGCGATGTCCCCAGAAGCCGGGCCGGAGCTGCCATACCAGATGCGCTGGCTCAGATCGAACCGACTGATAGTCGAATACCGGAGCACCGGCCAACCTGGGTAATCCCACGTGGTGCTGACTAAGAGAACACCAGCCTTCGCGTCGTATGAGACTCCATCAAAGGACTGCAGAACCCAGCCAGCATGGCTGTGCCCGGCCAACCCGTCCCCCAGAAAGTGCCGCGTACCGGTCGAGAAGTCGCAGAAGAACAGCTCCCCCGTGTCGCGATCGGCAGCAATCCCTCCGTCACGCCGCGCGGCAAACGCCAGGCCGCGCGGCAGTGTGATCAACCCCGGCAGCGAAATCGATCCCATCAGCGTCGTCGCTCC
>CAXBFC010000542.1:0-4811 GCA_963974725.1 uncultured bacterium
GTCGTCTTCCTTGTCTGCGGGCCATTCTGACGCACTTGCCCGCGTCGCTGGTGAGGTATGCGGGCTAGCCGCGCGCGACGGCTTCTCGATAGGTCGCCAGGACCCCTTCGGCGGTCTTGGTCCAGGTCAATTCCCGGGCTCGCGCCATGGCGGCGTCGCGCATCGACGGCCACTTCGGCACGTAGTTGTCGAGCGCATCGGCGATCGCCGTCGCCATCGAGTCGAGGTCGTGGGGGTCGAAGTAGCGGGCGTCGTTCCCGCCGGCTTCCGGCATCGCGGAGGTGCTGCTGGTGACGATCGGGGTGCCAAGTGCGAGCGATTCGGTGACCGGGATGCCCCAGCCTTCGACCAGGCTCGGGTAGATGCACAGGTCGGCGCCGGCGTAGACGGCGATCAACTCTTGTAGGTCGAGGTAGGGCAGGAAGCGAACGTGATCGAGCACGCCGGCGTTCTGGGCCCGTTCCTTGAAGTGCTCGACCTGGCCGGCGACACCGGAGACCAACAGCAGGTGGGGCAGTTCTGGTTGCCGCTCGCGCAGCAGGCCGAACGCTTCGATCATGCGGCCGGTGTTCTTGCGTTCTAGGCTGGCGCCGATCGCGAACATGTAGGGGCGACCCTCGGCGTGTTGTTGTCGGGCGCGGTCGCCAGCACCCTCGGGCGCGCCTCTGAGCACGTCGGGATGCAGGCCGTTGAGAGAGACGCGCACCTTGCCGGGGTCGCAGTCAAACCGTTCGCAGATGTCGCGCTTGCTCCATTCGCTGACGGTCAGGATCACCGCGGCGTCGCGCACGACCCGTTGCGTCACCTTGCGCGCGTATTGGATGAAGGGATCGTCGAGGTTGTCGGGATACCACGTCACGATCACGTCGTGCAACGTGACGACCATCGGCGGGCCCTTCCACAATGGCCATCGCGGCGGCAGCGTGTTGTAGGTGCCGTGGTAGACGTCGAGCTTGTCGCGACGCAGACGCCACGGCATTTGCAGTCGCTCCCACGCGTGGAAGCGGCCGCCGCGGATGTCGGTGTGCACCGACCGCTGGTTGCCCGCCATTACGAACGGGTTCTCGGCGTCGCTCGCGAGCGTCAGTTGGTGGTAGAGCAGAAACTCTTCGTCCGGCGCGAGGGCCGCAAACTCGCGTGCCAGGTGGCGAACGTAGAGTCCGATGCCGCGAGGTTGCGGGCGAAACCCTTCGCGGGCGTCGATGCCGATGCGCATGCGGATTACTCGGGCAGCCGAGTCATGACCTCTGGCCCATTCTCGCTGATGAAGATCGTGTGTTCGAACTGGGCAATGCGCACGCCGGGCTTCTCGCAAAGCGGCGGATAGTTGTCGATCAGCTTCTTCTTGTGGAGCACCTTGATGGCCTCTTCGCAGCGCATGTCAGTGCCGAGCCAGCGCACCATGTCGCGGCGCGCGAACGGCAGGCGCTCACTCGCTTCCATCGCGTCGAAGATGTCCTTCGGCAGGCTGTCCTTCGCCTTGACGCCGCGACGCAGCATGAAGACTTCGCCTTTGCCGTCTTCGGCGATCATGCCCTTGCCGTCACTGGCGAACGGTTCGCACGCGATGGTTTGGTTGGCGCGCAACCGCGCTGCCTTGGGGT
The DNA here is from genome assembly GCA_963974725.1 of uncultured bacterium. Classification (GTDB taxonomy): domain Bacteria; phylum Planctomycetota; class UBA1135; order UBA1135; family UBA2386. The sequence continues at coordinate 1,605 of CAXBFC010000542.1, forward strand.
CGTCGTAGTTTGGCACCGACGGGGCGCAGTGGATCGTGTAGCGCGCGACGCCATGGCCGCACAGATTGCGAACCGGTTGGAAGCCGAGTTGCGTGATCGTCGATTCGACGGTGCGGCCAATCTCGGTCAGTGAGACGCCGGGACCCATCAGCGCAATGGCATTCTCTAGCGCCATCTTGCTCGACATCAACAGCAGCGAGTCGTCGCCGTCACGAAGGTCAACAGTGGTTGCGTTGTCGGTGACCCAGCCGTCGACGTGGGTGCCACAGTCGAGCTTGATGATGTCGCCTGCTTGCGCCTCGGTCGCATCACCCGGTGGCGAGCAATAGTGCGCCGCTATGTGGTTGCGCGACGTCTGCGCTGGGAATGCCGGTTCGCCACCCATCTCGCGGATCTTGGCTTCGACCGCCAGTTGGATCTCTTCGAGCTTTCTGCCCGGCTCGATCATCTTGCGGCCGTGAGCGAGTGCGGTCGCACTGATGCGGCCCGACTTGCGCAGCTTCTCCAGGTCGATCTTCACTTGAGAACACCCAGTTCCTTGCCGACCTTGGTGAACGCGGCAACGGCAGTCTTGAGTTGCTCGACTTCGTGGGCGGCACTGATCTGCACGCGAATGCGCGCCTTGCCCTTCGGCACGACGGGGTAGCAGAAGCCAATCACGTAGACGCCTTCGTCCATCATCTTGGACGCCATCGTGACGGCGAGCTTGGCGTCGCCGAGCATGATCGGGCAGATCGGGTGGTCGCCGGGCACGATGTCAAAGCCAGCCGCCGTCATCGCTTCGCGGAAGAACTTGGTGTTGCTCTCGAGTTTGTCGCGCAGTTCGGTGGTAGCCGACAACTTGTCGATGCAGGCGATGGTCGCGCCAACGATCGCCGGGGCCAACGTGTTGGAGAACAAGTAAGGGCGGGCGCGGTTGCGCAGCAAGTCGACGACTTCCTTCGGGCCGGCAGTGAAGCCTCCCGAGGCGCCGCCGAGCGCCTTGCCAAAGGTCGAGTTGACGATGTCGACGCGATCTTGCACGCCGTGGTATTCGGGCGTGCCGCGGCCGGTAGGACCAAAGAAGCCCGACGCGTGGCTGTCGTCGACGACGACCATTGCCTTGTATTTGTCGGCGAGTTCGCAGATCGCCGGCAGGTCCGCGATGAAGCCATCCATCGAGAACACCCCGTCGGTCACGATCATGCGGTTGCGGCAGTCCTGAGAATCCTTCAGGTGCTGCTCGAGCTCTTGCATATTGTTGTTCGCGTAGCGCATGCGGCGCGACTTGGTCAGGCGGATGCCATCGATGATCGACGCATGGTTGAGCGCGTCGCTGATGATCGCGTCGTCGGGGCCCATCAGGATCTCGAATAGGCCGCCGTTCGCATCCCAACAAGACGAGTAGAGAATCGTGTCCTCAAGGCTGAGGAACGAGCTGATCTTCTGCTCCAACACCTTGTGCGGTTCTTGCGTGCCGCAGATGAAGCGCACGCTCGCCAGGCCAAGGCCGTGGGTGTCGATGGCCGTCTTGGCTGCCTCGCGCAACTCGTTGTCCGCCGCAAGGCCTAGGTAGTTGTTGGCACACAGGCACAGCACGTCCTTGCCGTTGGCGGTGATGATGGCGCCCTGTGGGCTTTGCAACACGCGCTCTTCTTTCCACAGGCCAGCTTCGCGGATGTCGTTGAGCTCCTGCTGGAGGCGTTCCTTGACGTTGTCGAACATAGGCCGGAAGTAGGTACCCGTTTGGCAGCGTCAGTGCCAGTAACTCTGTGATCGCGGGCACGGCGCTGCCGGGGTTGCCCGCGAATTTGGCCAGATTCTGAGGCCAGATCATGCTGGTAACGTTGCCGAGAGTGAGGCCTGTGCAGCACTCCAGTGTTGCCCCTTTGCCTGATTGCACAGGGGCAATTCGAGGGCCAACCCGAGGGCCAAGAACGCTCTGCAGCGGCCTGCAGGCAGCTATCGCGGCGTCTGCTCGTTGTCCTGTTTCAGGCGTTCGATCGTGATGCGGCCGTCGTCGGCCAGCGCGGTGATCGAGGCCGGTCGGTAGACGAATAGCAGGTGGAGCAGCGCCTCCAGGCGTTGGCGCGAACCATCGTAGGCGGTCACTGCTTCGGCGACGGCGCGCTCAACAGACTGCTGGTCGAGCATTTGTGCCGCTTGCAGCTTCGGTTTGCCGTGGCACCGGGGGCACGGGGTGACGTCCGGATACAGCACCTGGCAGTATGCGCAGCCGGTCGTCATGCAGCCTTGGTCTTCAGGTGGATCCATGCACGGTCGATCGTAGCCAAGAGCCGGACTTGCGCATTGCAGTGGTTTCACACGATTACTCCTGTTCGTGAGGCGATCGACTACCTAACTTTCCGCGCGATGTACTCGAGCAGTGAGCTGAAGAAAGGTGTCATCATCGACTTCGAAGGCGGACCACATATCGTCGAAACGACACATGCGGCCTCCGGTGGAGCGCGTGCTGGCAGCATGATCTATCGCGTCCGCATCCGGAATTTGAAGACCGGGCAACGCATCGACAAGAACTTCCGCGCGAACGAGATGTTCCCGCCGGCCGACGTAGACAAGCGTCCCGTGCAGTTTCTCTACGACGAGACGGAAGTGTCGCACTTCATGGAGAGCGAGTCGTTTGAGCAGTTCGCATTGAGTCGCGCGGACATCGAGTGGGAGCACAACTTCCTGGTCGAGGGCCTCGAGGACATGCGCGCGATGTTCTACAACGGGTCGCCGATCGCGTTGGAGTTGCCGCCAACGGTTGTCATGACCATCACGGAAACGGCACCGGGCGTGAAGGGCAACTCCGCGACGTCGCGCAGCAAGCCCGCCAAGCTCGAGACCGGCTACGAGATCCAGGTGCCAGAGCACATCGACGAAGGCACGCGCATCAGTGTCGACACGCGCACCGGCGAGTGTCTCGGTCGCGCCAAGTCGTGAGCTAGTTTGCGCAGACACCATCGATGTCTGTGGCTTATCGATGGGATTCGTGTCAATGCGAACAGTGCATTGGAAGCGCTTGCTACTTTGACTGCATGAACGTGAGGCAGCAGCGTGGTGGTTTGCGGGTTCGCGTGGCCCGGTGGGCGTCGCTACTGCTGGTGGCGTTGTTGCCAAGCTGCTTGACGATGCAGCTGTGGCACTCAGGAAGCGCGTCAGGTGGCTTTGCCGTGGAGTCGTTGCCAGCTACGAATGGCACGCTGCTCGTCGATGCGCTTCCCG
>CAXBFC010000543.1:0-4803 GCA_963974725.1 uncultured bacterium
TACGCCGCCGGCACCAGACCGGCCTTGCCGCTGACCCCAAACGGCACGATCTTCGTGCGCCCGACGAGGTAGTTCTGCGCCCAGCTATCGGTGTGAACGGTGGCAATTCTGCCAGCAAGCAACAACGCCTCGGGCCCGGCTTGCAGCCACGTCACCCGCGGCGTGTTGTTGAAGGCCGCGACACTGCGCTGCTCAAGACTCTCTTCGACGTGGCGAATCACGCGATCGGTGTCTGGCCCGCTACCCGGCGAAAACTCCTTGAGACGCTGCACGCGCAAGTTCTGGCCGCAGCGCCGCTCTTCGCGCACGACCCCGACTTCGGGAACCAACCACACATCGCGAAGGCACGGTTGGTGGTCCCCCTGCTCCGAACGGATGCGAATGTGCTGCGCGGTGAACGTTCCAGCTGGCACTTCGATCGATTCGTTGCCGAGTGACTCCGCCTCGTGATGCCACTGTCCTCGACCTGCTTCTCCGGCCACGTTGCCGCTGCCGACGTCGACTCCGAGCAGCGGTCCGCGCCACTTCCAGTGATCCTCGCTGTCCGAGCTAACGCCACGCCAGATCTGCATCGGGGCGTCGTGCTCCTGCAACTCCCCGCGCCGCAGCAACGACTTGGTCTCATGCTGCAAGATGCTGCCGCCGTCTGCGGACCACACTTCGAAAGTCACGACTCCGTTCTTGCCGCGGGCCACCCGCAGTTGGTGCAACTCCCTGCCGTCCGGCATCTCGGCCGTCGATTCAGCGACGACCGTATGCAGCACCGGCGCGCTCCCCTTCGGCTTGGCCTGATTGCTTTGGGTTACTAGGTATTGCCAGCTTGCTCCGGCTCGCAACCAAGTGGGCTGTGCCATGGCAGGTTGCTGCTGAGAAGCCTCGGCTTGGGCGAGCACGCCCGATGCAGAGGCAGTGAGGACGGCGGCCAAGACGGCACTTCGAATTGCTTGCATACGAATCTCTTCCGGCAGGAGGACAACACTACCTGCCCCGAAACGCGTCATCGCCTCGGAAACTCCTCGTGCCACGGACCATCTTCGCCAAGGAGACGACACCGCGGCAGCTTGCTGCGGCACGGAATCCTGCGGCTCAGATTCCTGATCCTGCTGGGGACGCACGGACAATGTCTCTAGGCTGATGGTCGTGAGCCCGTCCCCGAAGCGCCCCGGCGAACCGTTCTTCACTGTCCTCGCCGTTGTGGCACTGGCCGTCGTGCTCGCCGGATTCGCTCCCAGCTTCTATCTGCGAACGTCCGGCAGGCCGCCGCTGTCGTCGATGTTCCTGTGGCACGGCATCAGCCTGACCGCGTGGTATGTGCTGGCGATCGTGCAGGGCGCGTTGGTTTCGGTGCGCTTCTCTGCCGCCAACCTGCGCCTTCACCAACGGCTCGGCATCGCGGCGTTGCTGATTGCCATCGCCGTGATCTACACCGGCATCGTGGTCGCGTTCGATTTCTATCGCGGCGGCACCACCAACACGATCCTGACGCCCGAAGGTTTGTTGGTCGCCAACCTGATGAACCTGGCCAGCTTCAGCGTGTGCTTCGTCTGTGGCGTGCTGCTGCGCAAGCAGCCCGAACTGCACAAGCGCTTCTTGTCCCTGGCCGGCATCGTCATGATCGGTCCGGCCGCGTTCCGGTTGGTCGTCACCCTGGGGTTGGCACCACCGATGTCGCTGGTCATCCAGTTCGGACTGATCGCGGCCATGCTCGCCTATGACCGACGCCGATTGAAGCGCTTCAGCAAGGTGACCTGGATCGGCGCCGGACTGATCGTGCTGATGATCGCCGTGACGCTGGCGGTCGGCTAGCCCGAAGCCGCACTAGCGACCGCGATAGGGTTCGCCAGACGCGATCCACGCCGGCGCCTTGCCGCCGATACAGTAGTGGTCCAGGTACTGCTTCATGCGAATCGAGTAGTCGAGCTTGTTGGCGTATTGCTTCAGGTGATGCGGCTCGCCGCGATACTGCAAGAACACGCACGGCTTCTGCAGCCGACGCATCGCCATGTAGAGCTCGATGCCTTGGGTCCACGGCACGGCGCCATCTTCGTCCCCGAACTGGATCAGCAACGGCGTCTGGATGCGATCCGCAAAGAACACCGGTGAGTTCTCGATGTAGAGATCGAGATCGGTCCACAAGCTGCCACCGATGCGACTCTGTGTCTTCTCGTATTGAAACTGCCGCGACATCCCACTTTGCCAGCGGATGCCGCCGTAGGCGCTGGTCATGTTGGACACCGGGGCGCCGGCGAGCGCGCACGCAAAGCGATTCGTCTGGGTGATGACGAATGCAGTTTGGTAGCCCGACCAGGAGTGTCCGTGCAAACCAATGCCGTCCGGTTTGGCGACGCCCATGTCGATCAGCTTCTGCACTCCGGGCACCAGGCACTTGGTCGCCGCGTAGCCTGGATTGCCGATATCGAAGCGGATGTCCGGCAAGAACACGCAGTAGCCGTTGCTCGCGTAGTACGGGAAGCACGGCCGGTGATTGACGACCACAGAGTTGAAGTCGTGCAGGCGCTGCGAGAAGAACCGGTAGTAGTAGACGAGCACCGGGTAGCGCTTACCCGCTTCGAAGTCGTCGGGCTTGATCAGCACCCCTTGCAAGGGCTTGCCATCGAGGCTCTGCCAGTCGACCAGTTCGGCACTGCCCCACGCAAACGGTTCGGTCTGTTCGCCTAGGTGGCTGACCTGCACCGAGTTGCCGAGCTCGAAGTCGCCCACCCACAAGTCAGGGAAGTCCCGATAGGTCTGGCGCGTAAACAACACCTTGCCGCCGTCGTCGCTGTCAGCGAGCACGGCATAGTTCGCGGCCTCCTCGACGAGGCTCTCGACCTTGCCGTCCACCAACATGCAGAGACCGCGATACTTCTGGAGCTCGTGGCTGACACTGAGAAGCAACGGCTTCGACACGTCGACGTGCGGATCGTCCTCATCCAGGTCGACGATCCGGAACGTGCGGTGCGTCTTGCGCCCTTCGCCGAGCGTCAGATTGCGGGCGGCGCAGGAGCCCGACGCATCGAACGCAAATTCCCAGATGTCGTATTTGTCGTAGACGTAGACTGCCTGTCCGTCGGCACGCCAGCCGGCGGTTCCGTAGGACGGCACGTCGGATGGATAGTCGTGATCCTCGTTGGCAAACGGCGTGCGCAGCACCCCGGTCACGTTTAGGTGCTTGCTGGTAGCACGATCAAAGTGGTTCCAATAGCCGCTGTGCCAATACAGCATGTGCTGGCCAGTTGGCCCCATCGTGGTCGTGCCTGCCGGCAGATGCGAACGAACCAATCGCCGCGCTGCCGCGCGGACGTCGACGACATAGACATCTTCGAAGCGCCCATCCCAGGTGGTCTCTTTCGCATAGCGCGCGCGATCCGAACCCAAGCCAATCAGCGAGCCTTCGGGAACGCTCACCGATTGCATCTTGCGATCGGCCAGCTGCACCAACTTGCCGGTATCGCCGTGCCAGACGGCGGCGTAGGTCTGCTTCGAATCTCGCTGCCAACGCACCTTCTGTTCGGTGCTGATCTGCGGATCATCGCTGTGCCAGATGTCGAGTTTGCGCTCATCAACCAACGCCTCGAGGTCAAATGCATCGTCGGGGATCACATCGGCGGCCAGCTTCTTGCCTGCCTTCTTCTGTTCGTCGGCAGCACGCTTGTGCGCCGCCAGGGCGCGCACCTTCGCGGCCATCTCGCGATGCCAGAAGCCCGTAAACAAGCGGTGACCTTGCTTCGACCAACGCAGCTCGGGCGACGTCGGCATCACCCATTGCTCGCCGGTCGCGCCGGTCCATGCGATGCGCTGCGCCTTGTCGGCCTTGATCAGATAGATCGTGCCATCGCCCTTGTCCCCGAGATCGTCTTGCGGTGCATCCGCCGCAGCAAAACGATCGCCATTCTCGGTCCACGCCATCGCCGTCACAACGTGGTTCGCACGAACCATCACGGGATGTGCCTCGCCAGGTTGGCTATCGAGGCTGCGGCGATACAGTCCGTTGCTCGCGCCCGTCGGTTCGGCAACGGCGTAGAACAGGCTCTTCGAATCCGGCCGGAACGCAAAGTGGATTGCATGGTCCGTTGCCACCATTGGAGCTGCGGAACCAAGCCGCCAAACCTTCAGCGGCGTACCAGCGTCGCGCAATTTGTTCGCTTTCGGCGTCGTAGTTGCCGCGGCGCCTTTGCTGGCATCGTCGCTCTTGGCTTTGCTCGCATCCGGGTCGGCTGCATCCTTCTTTGCGGGTTGGTAGTGGCGCCACGCAACCCAGGCACTGTCTTTTGAGAACACGACGGACTGCACACGTTCGTGGACGGTCTGCTTGCCGCTCTTCAGTTCCAACAGCACGACACCCTGCTTGGGAGCTGGATCGGTCTGCGCAAATGCCGGTGGTGCAACCAGCACAGCAAGCCACTTGCCGTCGTCACTGAACACCGGCTTCTGACCGCGCGCGATGCGATGCTCCCGCTGCTGCGCAAGGTCGTAGACGATCACTTCGCCGTCGCCGCGATCCGGCTGCGACTGGTAGGCAACGGCAGTGCCCGTCGAAGCCAGCACCGGCGACTTGATCTGCCGAAACTTCATCACGTCCAAGAACGTCAATGCCCGTTTGCCCGCGACTTCTGCTGACGCCGTTGCGTGGGCGCCCGGCGCGGTGGCATCTCGTGCCGCGACGTCAGCAGTTTGGGCGTAGCCTGATGTCGCGCAGGCAACGATCGCGACCGACACAGGCAAGAACACACGGATCCAGCAGAGACGCATAGGTAGATCTCAGGTGATTAGAGGTTCGTTTACAACTGGCCTCGGCATCAC
>CAXBFC010000544.1:0-4757 GCA_963974725.1 uncultured bacterium
TTTGCAGCAACATTCGACTGGTGAGGGAGCGGCTTGTCGGCTTCTGGTAGAGCATGCCGAGCGCCGGGCCGAGGTGCACCTTGTCGCCCGTCTTGAGCACGTGCTTCTTGACCTTCTTGCCGCCGACCCGGACCTCACCTTCCTCGGCGAGGATCGAGTCTTCCATGCCACCGTGGAACGACATGCTGCGGCGAATCGTCGCGTGGCGACCAGCAATGTTCGCAAGCACCGGCAGGTCGGCACTGGACTGGCGAACGTTGCCAATCGAAACGCTTTCGCCACGCATGACCAGCTGTTCGCCGCCCTCATCGACGCGCAACAAGAACGAGCCTTCTAGACCCTGCGCACGCGCCAGATCCTGCTTCATGTCGTAGACGCGTGTGCGCAACATTGGCGGCACGTTCGGCATCGACGCGAGCTTCTGATGCGCGCCGAGGAAATCCTTGTCTTCGGCCATCGCCGCCACCTGTTCGAGCGTGTGGGTTTGCTTACGCAACTTCTGCAATTGGTGCGCGAACGCCTGCACTTCGGCAGATTCGCGCCACGTAGCTTGAGCTTCTTCGACGAGACGTTCGGCGTCCGCCAGATCGCGATCGATCAGCCGTGAACGGGCATCGCGCAGCAATTGCCCCACCGCGACTTCACGTTGTTCGTGTTCCTGCTGCCAGCTGCTGGCGCGCACGGCAAAGTCCGAGCGCACGATCTCCAACTGCTGCAGGACCCCCACGCAACGCAACACTACGGCCAGTCGACCGTCGGACAATGCCCGATCCCCGAACTGCAACACGCCATCACCAAGCTGACACAGCTTGGCGTCGATGCGCTCGACAGCGAGCAGGTCCTTGCGCCCGGAAACGAGCGTCGGAACGGCATGCTCGACGACGGCGAGGTCCGCGCGCAGAAGCGCCGCCTCCGCCTTGGCACACAGGTCGAGGGCCTCGATTTCGGCCACCACTGCCTGCATGACACGCGGCAGCTCCTCGTGATCCACCTGCACCTTGGCCAGCTCTTCGAGCCGCTTGAGGCAGTGGCGCACACCTTCCTGTGTCGCCGCTGCACGGCCGTGCAGGGACACCCGCACTTCGTCGAGACCGGTGTCCACCAGGGTCATGCGGGCGCGCGCTTCGGCAAGAATCTGTTGGGCTTCGGTCGCAATGCGCGCCGTTCCGACCAGCGCCATGGCGCCGGTGCAGGCCTCACGCAAGCGACCCGCACGCAACGCCATTCGCACGTCCGCCAGGCGGCGATCGAGATCGGCCATGCCCTCATCGACGAGTTCGAGTTCCTTCTGCACGCCTTCGTGCATCGGGTTGTCATTGAGGAAGGCGACGAACATGGCGCGCGCAGCTTCGAGGTTGCCTTGCTCCAACAGGGCACGGGCGGCATCCAGGCGTTCTTCTCCTGCAACAGCGGACGCGACGCCTGCCCCCGCCAGCTTCGCGAGCTGCCGGTAACCGTTCTGGGTTGCGTGTGTTTGCAGCTGCGCCAACACGGCAGCACGGGTGTGTGGCTGCGCATCGCCGGATTCTGCCAACGCCAGCAGCGCCGCAATGACGTGATCGATCTCGGCGCCAACCGGCACGCCCGAGCTGCGCACCGAGCGCGCCAGTTGCGCAGCATCCTGCAGAGACACGACCGAACGGAAGCAGCGGCCGACGGCTTCTGCGATCTGTTCATGGATTGCCGCGAACTTGGCCTCGCTGGCAAGGGCAGGCAGCTTGGCGACAAGCTGGGCATAGCCAGACAGAATGGTCGCCAGTTGCGCAGCATCTGCCTTGCGGATCTTCGCAGTGGTTTCGAGGTCCGCCACGGCGGCGACAGCAAGCTTACGCAAGGCTGACGAAAGCGCTGCCTGGGGCATGCCGCGATCCATCGCGATGGCTTGCTGGTAGCCATCGATGGCGCCAGCAACCGAATCCTTGCCGGCGTCCACGACCGCTCGATCCAAGACCGCGACGGCTTCCTTGCGCCGGCTCGCGACCAATGCAATCATGCTCGACTTGTCGGTATCCGAAAGCGGTGCAGATGCCAGCAGGCTCTCCGCTGCGGCCAAGTCGCCGCTATCGACCAGTCGACGGAGTTCCGCCCGCGTCGTGCGAAACTCCGTACGAGCCTCTTCGCCTCGTTCGGTGGCCTGCTCAGCGACCCGGAGCAAATCGGCAACGGCTTCTCCTCCCACAAGTTGCTTGAGGCGCTTGGCCTCAGCGAGTGCCGTCGACACGTCGCCGCTTTCCAGCCGCGACCGGGCGCGACGGATCAGCTGCTCCGTGGCCTCAGCCCGGACACGTTCCGAGCGACGGTCCGCCTCAATGAGGGGATCCGACGCCTGTTGCAGAGCGTCTAGATAACGCTGTTCGTGCAGGGCCTTCTTGGCCCTAGCCAGGCGGATGAAGCGGTCGAACATGGCAGCGGATTCGGGGCCCGCACCAAGAACGTGACGAGCCTATGCGGGCTACGACCCACAGCCCGACTATTGCCAGGAGCTACAAACTACGCCAGCCCCAGCATCTCTCGCCTTGGTCAAACAGGCCTCCGCGACCGCCAAAAAGCTCCTGCGATTGGCGATTTCAGCCGACGGAACGGTGCACAGCCCGCCTGCTGGATTCGCGGCAACCTGCCCTTGCAAGCGCTCTTTCAGCGATGCCACGATGCGATTGGCCAGGACCTCCGCGCCCTCGGCGCCGGTTCCTGGCAGCAAGAACAAGAAGACGCTCTCGGAAAAGCGTGCCAGCACATCGATGTCGCGACACTCGTTGAGAAATACCCCGGCGGCCTCGGCCAAACCGGCACGTCGCTCAACATCGCTGACCTCTCCCGGAAACCCGAGGTCCAGCAGGAGCAATGACAACGGCTGATGGAAGCGATGCGAGCGCTTCCATTCTTCGTCGAGCTTCAGCGTCGCGTAGTGGCCGTCAAACAGGCCGGTTTCTGCGTCCTGCAACTTGGTCATGAGCGAGTCTTCACGCTCGAACCGCATCAATCGCTGCAGGCTGTTTTCCTGGCCGTGCTGGCCGGCTTCACTTTGCAAGCGAGCCAGCAAATCATCAACCGACGGCCGCCGCTGGGACGTGGCTCCGATGCGCAATTCGTCGGTGCCCAGTTCCTGCTTCTCGGCATTCCACGTCAACACACCATCGGCGAGCGTGAACCGAGACAACTGCACGCCAACCTCATCGTCCGAAGCCACCAGCACGTAGACAGCGACACCGCGGCGACGCTTCAGCTCTCGCACACCGCTGTAGGCGTGGCCGTAAGGCAAGCCGGCCAGCGCGGCAGAATCCGCCGTTGGATCGACTACGACGAGATCCCCTTCCGCGGCATCCGCAACGGACGCATCCGTTGGGCCGTCACCGAAGGTCGCGGTGAGCGCGTCTTGAACTTCTGGTCGCGATCCGACCCAGAACCATCGCTTCGTTTTTCCCACCACTCATGCCTCCAATGCAGCCATGACGTCCTCACTGAAGTCTTCGTTACTGAACACTTCCTGAACGTCTTCGTTATCTTCGAGAGCGTCGATCAGCTTCATCAAGCGAGTGGCGACCTTCACATCCGTCACGGATGTGCGTTGCGTCGGAACACTGGCCAAACCTGCTTCGCGATACGTCACACCCCGCGCAGCCAGGCCTTCGTTCACTTCGCCGAATGCGCCAATCGCACTCAGCACAACAAACGCGCCGTCTTCGGCGATGAGGTCATCAGCCCCCACTTCAAGGACCACGTCGAGCAAGCTCTCTTCGGTCCAGACGTCGCCATCTTCACGTTCGGCGGGCACAAGCCAGCGGCCGCGGCGCTCGAACATCCAGGCCACCGCGCCATTGGTGCCGAGGTTGCCGCCGTGCTTCTCGAGAACCATGCGCACATCTGCGGCCGTTCGATTGCGGTTGTCGGTCAAAATCTCAAGCATCAACGCGACGCCCCCGGGGCCGTAGCCCTCGTAGCAGATCTCGTCGAAGTTCCCGATCGAGCCTTCGCCAGTGCCCTTCTTGATCGCCTTCTCAATGCCTTCCTTGGGCATACTGAGAACGCGGGCCTTGTCGAGCGCCATGCGCAACTTGGCATTGCCGTCGGGGCTACCACCGCCTTCCTTGGCGGCGACCGTGATCATCCGCGACAACTTCGAAAACGCCTTCGCGCGCTGCGCGTCGACGCGGTCCTTCCGGAACTTGATGTTCGAAGAGTGGGAGTGGCCTGCCATGTCCTTGCAGGTCGGCACAACAGGCGGGAATGCCGCTGGGCCGAGTTGGAGGTCGCGACGAGGCAACCCCTCCAACAGTCATCCGCGCGATCATGCGCGCGGTTTGGCAGTTTGACCAAATCGCTGCTGGCCAGGCATTCGCCACTAGCCGAGACGGCCAATGGCGCAACCAGCCAAGCAACAAGCTTAGCGCTTGCTGAACTGCGTCGAACGACGTGCCTTGTGGCGGCCGTACTTCTTGCGTTCGACCTGACGCGAGTCACGAGTCAGCAGACCCAGCTCACGAAGCAGGTGCTCATGGTTCTCGTTCTCTTTGCAGAGGGCTCGCGCAATGCCGAGGCTGGTCGCTCCGGCTTGGCCGGTAACTCCACCACCCTTGACGTTGACCCAGATGTCGTAGGTATCGCGGGTCTCGGTCGCCGCCAACGGCTCGACCGCAGCGCTACGAGTGTCCGCAGTCACGAAGAAGGACTCAACCTCCTTACCGTTGACAATGAACTTGCCGGTGCCGGCCTTGATACGGACGCGAGCGGTGGACGTCTTGCGACGGCCGGTGCCCCAG
>CAXBFC010000545.1:0-4740 GCA_963974725.1 uncultured bacterium
TTCGGGCCCATCGGTTTGGCGAGCCCGAAGTCGAGGATCTTGACGACACCCTCAGGAGTGATGCGCACGTTGGCCGGCTTGAGATCGCGATGCACGATGCCGGCTTCGTGCGCGGCTTCCAGCCCTTCGGCGATCTGTCGGCACACATCGAGCGCTTCGTCGAGCGGCAGCGTAGAGCGCTTGAGGCGCTGTTCGAGGTCTTCGCCGGGTACGAGTTCCATCGCAAGGAAGTTCGTGTCGCCCTCTTGGTCGATGCCGTGGATGCCCGCGACATTCGGATGGTTCAACGACGCGAGCGTCTTGGCTTCGCGATCGAAGCGACGCAAGCGCTCGTCGTCGGCTGCGAGTTCTTCGGGCAGTACCTTGATCGCGACCTCCCGTTCGAGGCGCGTGTCGCGTGCCAGGTAGACCTCGCCCATACCCCCGGCGCCGAGGGGGCCGAGGATCTCGTAGAACGACAGGGACTGGCCCGAAGTGAGTGGCATGGGTAGGGCAGAGCCTACTCGCGGGCTCCGTTCATCAGTTCTTCCGGAGCCTTAATTGCCGATCGTCAACTCGACCAGGGCCAGCCACAGGGAGAGGAGGATGTTCTGCTGCGCAATGGCACCCGCGCCGCGGCCGAGGATCGCGTGGTGTGCGCCGATGAAGTCGGGTCGCACCCAGGCTTCGAGCGTGTAGGTGTCGTCCACGTCGAACGGAGTGCCCGTGGCAACCGTGACCCGGTCGTCCACGCCGTCAAACTCGAGCACCTGACCGGATTGCGCGGACAGGGTCGTAGTGATGGCGAGCAGCAAGCAAAGGGCAAGAGAGACGAAGGGGCGCTGGATCATCACGGTTTCCGAGAGCTGGAGGAGTTCTGCAGCAGGTGGCGTAGGAACCCGCGACCTGGGCCACGAAACCTTCGAACTCGGCCCAGATCCTCACCGCCTACTGCAGCCGCGCGAGCACCTTGCATGCCGCCCGCCGCCGCGCCGAGCCCTCGGGCCACAGCTTGCGGATCTCCGCCAAGACGGCATCGGGCTTGCCGAGCGCCTGATGCAGAGCCTCGACCTGCGCACGGACTTCGTCTTCGAGCGCACGCTGCTCGAGCTGTTGGCTGTAACGCTCGCGACGGGACACCGAATCCCAGACGCGCACCCGGTAGTCGGCGCACGCGGATGAGAGCATCGTGCCATCGGCGCTCCAGGCCACGCTGCGAACGTAGGATCGGTGGCCGGGCAACTCGATCAGTCGCTCGTATGTTTCTGCATCCCAGAGCCGCAGCGCGTTGTCGTTGCCGCCGCTCGCCAGGCGCGTGCCATCCGGGGAGAACGCGACGTCCCAGCATTGGCCCTGGTGGGCTTCGATCGTTCTGAGCAGCCGCTGGCTGTGCACGTCGAAGATGTCGATGCCGCCGTCGTGGCGGGCGGCCGCGATGCGAATCGCATCCGGATGAAAGCTGACGCCGTTGTACCGGCCTTCGAAGTGCGCGACACAGTCGCCCGTGATCGCATCCCACACATCCACCGGCCCGGTGAAGTCGTACGGCCCCGCGTTGACGACATACCTGCCATCCGAGCTATGGCAGATCCTGGTGCCCCGCTTGGCGATGCGCTCGTCGCGGGTCCCGTTCGAAAACGTGAACGCACGGCTGCCAATGCCGTAGGCGCTCGGCGTCCATTTGCCCTGGTAGCCGCCGAGCCAGCACACCGTCAACTGCTGCTCGCCGGCAGCACCGGGCAACGCGGTCTCCAGCCAACGACTGGACCCATAGGCACGATGGAACGACACGCGTGCTGGCAAGCCAGCCGCGGCCGGCAGAAACCCCACACTGCTTGCTCCGCCATGCGCCGTGAGCGCGCGGCTGTTGTCGTTGGTCGCGGTCCAGCTACCGACCTGGCGGTTGTCATTCATGCGGACCGTTTCCGGGCCAGCGCGGAAATGCACGAGCAGCTTCGCACCGCTGTCGGCGGCAAGTGTCGGGGCCTCAGCATTCCCGCCGGTGCGCCGCACCGCCAGGTAGTCGTCGAGCGCCGTGCCTTCTCGCGGCGACAACCGACCCGCAAACACGAACAACTCGGCAACCGACCCGTCGAACCTGCCCATTTCCCCCACGGAGAGCCGCGGATGCTCGCCGAGACCCGCGGCCCGCGGTGCGGTTGGCGTTCGTTCCACGGGCTGCAAGGCAATCTGCTCGCCGTCGACGAAGGCTTCTGCCGATCCTCCGCCCGCCGTTGTGTGCAGCGTGCGGAAGACGTGCAGGCCACCACCGGCAGATGCCTCCTCCGCGTCGTTGCTGCGCAGCTTGCCCCCAACGGCTGCGTCAACCATGCAGGGCTGCTTGGGCAAGAACTGTGCCCCGCTACCCCCCGGCCACGGCGTGATCTTCGATGCCATCGGCCCCCACCAATTTGCTGCATGGAGCACGTGTTCTCCCGAGCGGTCGAACGCGATGTTCTGGTGCAACTCGGACCGATACCGTCGCAATGGCGTCGCCGCGAGCGGATCCCAGACGATCAGGTCTTCCCATGGCGCCGAGCTCGCGAGCAAGCCGCCGTCTCCCGAGAACACGACCGAGAACACGTGGCCATCGTGGCCCACCAGGGTGCGTGCTCGCCGATCCCGCAACGTCCAGAGCCGAAAGCGCCCCGCCGTCAGCGACAGGATGTGGTCTTCGTCGACGAACTCGGCCTTGCTCGTGTCCGGTGCATCCAAGATCGCGACCTGCTCCTTGCGCTCGAGATCCCAGACCCGGATCGAGTTGCGGCCGACAGACAGCAGCCGACCATGACGACTGACGGCGAGGTCTCGCACGGAGCCGTTGTGGCCGAGCAATTCGAAGTCGAGCTTGCCGGTGGCCGGATCGAACAGCCGGATCTCGCGCCGCAACTGTCCGCTCGCGACCCGTCCTCCGGGCGTGAAGGCAATCGACCAATGCACCTGGACCGACGGCATGAGCTCGCCGCGCTGCAAACCGGTTGCGGCGTTCCACAACACCAGTCCGTCCTGTGGAGGACCCGCCAGAACGGCGAGCGTCGCCGGCTCGCTGCCGCCTGGACCGAACGCCAGCAGGGGTCGCCGGAAGGGCCCACGCGTCGCCACTGGCATGACGTGCCATGCACCCGGACGTCCGACCTGCACGTCGCGTTCGCGATGCAGCGCGATCCGCTGGCCCAACGGGTCGATGGCGACGGCGCGGACGTCGGCTTCGCCCGTGAGCCAGGTCTCCCAGGTCGGTCGCTCGGGTTGCGGGTTCGCCGTGACGACGCGTCCGTCTTCGAGTGCTGCAGCAAGCAGGGTGCCGCCGTCGGAGGCGGCCCACACAACCACGTTCGCCGGTGCTTCGAACGTGCGCACCGAGCGACCGGTCCTGGTCTCCCAGATGCAGAACGTCGTAGCACTGGTCAGCGCGAGGACCTGATCGCCGCCGTCAAGCAGGAACATCTCTTCGCCCAGCCGGTCCCCAACAGGCGGCGAAGGCAGCTGCCGAACCGCCCCGAACTCGTGCAGCAGACCAGACCGGGCAGCCGTCAGGTAGCGCCACTCCCAACCCCGACTCGCCGCCGGAATCTCGTCGAGCAAGCGCTGGGTGTGCTCGGGATTGCTCTCGAGCAGGGCGGACGCCGCCGTCAGGTTGGCGCGATAGGCCTGACGATCCGACTGCAGTTGGTTGTCGCGCGCCTGGTTCGCCGACGTCGTCGCATCGACCGCGAAGATCACGGCGATGATGGCCCCGGCGACGAGCGCCAGCGCGGTCGTGAGTGCGCCGCCGACGAGCGCGCGATTGCGCTCCGCGAACCTTCGCACCTGGTACCACGTGCTCGGTGGCCGCGCCGAAATCGGTTGCTGCGCTCGATACTTGCGCAGGTCTTCGGCGGCCGCGGCCACCGACTGGTAGCGCCGTTCGATGTCCTTCTCCAGGCACTTGCCGACAATCGTCTCGAGGTCGCCACGCAGGGCCGGGTCGACCGAACCGAGGCGCGTCGCGTCGGTGTGCCGGATGGCGTGCAGCGCGTCGGCGAGCGGCCGCTGCAACACGTCGTATGGCAACCGCCCCGTCAGCAGTTCGAACAGCACGACCCCGAGCGAGTAGACATCGCTGCCAAAGCCAATCGACTCGGTGGTGCCGGTCGCCTGCTCGGGGCTCATGTACGGAACAGAGCCGAGCAACTGACCCGCACCGGTCAGCATGGTTGCGTGCGTATCCGAATCGGTCAGGCCAGCGACGCCGAAGTCGAGGATCTTCGGTTGTCCGCCCCTGCCATCCGCCGTGGTCGCAGTCGATGACTCGACGACCAGGATGTTGTCCGGCTTCAGGTCCCGATGCACGACACCCTGTTGATGGGCATAGTCGATCGCATCACACATCTGCAGGAAGATGTCGACGCGCGCGGCGACGCCAAGGGCACGTTGCTGGGCAAAGGCGAGCGGCGGCTTGCCTTCGACAAACTCCATGGCGAAGAACGGCAGCTGGTTGTGCTCATGCTCGAACTCGCCGACTTCGAAGACCTTGGCGATGCACGGGTGCTCGAGTCTGGCGAGGATCTTGGCCTCGCGGCGAAACCGGCTCAGCAGCTCTGGCCGCAGGGTGGCGGACTGGATCACCTTGAGCGCGACGCGACGGCCGAGATCGCCGTCTTCGGCTTCGTAGACGGTGCCCATGCCGCCCGCGCCGCAGACGCCGAGGATGCGATACTTGCCGATCTGTCGCGGATGCGAACGCTCGGCCTGGGCCACCAGGTCCTCGTCGTCACCAAGGAC
>CAXBFC010000546.1:0-4726 GCA_963974725.1 uncultured bacterium
GTGCTGTAGTTGTTGGGGTGTGGCAGGCTTGCAGTTGCAACCAGAGGACCGCGAGGATTGCGCGCATGGTCCACGTTCTCATGGAGTCTTGTCAGTTAGCTGGGTTTGCATGCGCGCATCGTGCCGGATCGTGCGCGTCAAGTTGTGGACGAACTGTCAGACATTGCATGCGGGTCTGAGGTCAGATGTTGGCGCGGTGAGGAAGTGTTTTTTTGTCCTGGCACGGTACGCACGGGAAAGATGTCTCTGGGGTGTGTCATTGGGTCAATCTTGGGCTCGTGGGGAGGGCGGGAGGGGACGAGATACTTACGATGAGTGGGTTCTCCTTGTCCCACCTGCGAACATGCCAAACGTCCACTCCGTGCGTCCCGTCTCGTTCTTGTTGTTTGCCTTACTCGCCTTGTTGCTTGGTGACGTTTGTGCGCAGGCTACCTCCGGGCCGCAGCATCGGCCTGGTCGACGGTCGCTCTGTCGCTGGAACGACACGCAGTACCTGGTTGCGTTCGCCGATACTGGCGAGGTGACGTTGTGGCAGCAGCCGGAAGGCTCGAGTGGTTGGACGCCGGTGCTGATCGCTGGTGGCATCAATGACAGCAGCTCGGGCATCACCACCAGCGTGCCGACCAACTACGCTGCGATGGCGGCGACCAATGATGGCGTGCTACACATCGCTTGGGGGCGCGGTTCGTACCCGAGCTACTACGAGTTCTACTACCGCGCGATCGATCCGGTCGCGGGCACGGCGGTCACGAACATCCTCAATACGACGTCGTACGTCGGCACCACCAACGGCAACCGTTCCGATTCGATTGAGATCGCCGCCGTCGACGACGCTGGTTCTGGTCAACCCGCTGTCTACCTGACGGCACAGGGCACGTCGAGCTGGCGGACTCGCCTGCTGCGCTTCGACCGCACGGCGGCCGGTTGGCCGGTGACCGCGGCTCCGACCGACCTCGGCAACTTGTCGGTGTCCTTGTCGGCGCAGCGTCCGCGCATCGCGGTCGGCCCGAACGGCACGGTGCACACGGTCTTCTACAACAACGCGGGCAGCGGGGATTGGGTCTACCGGCCATGGAATGGCTCGTGGGGCACGCAGGTGATTCTCGGCGACGGCACGGTGCGGCAGGACAACACCGGGGATGTCTCGGTCGACCCGCAAGGCGTCGTGCACGCGGTCTACAATCACTGGTTGTCGACGACGCAGTCAGAGGTCCGCTACCGCACGTTGGTCGCCGGCACTTGGTCAACCCCGACGGTGGTGCATACGCCACCTGCTGGTTACAGCCTCGACAATCGACTGGCGATAACCAGCGACGTGTTTGGGGACGCGTTGATTGCCTACTTCAATAGCGCCGGAGATGCCGTGTATCGCACGGTCTCTGGTGCGACGGTGTCGGCCGAAACCATCATGTTGCCGACTGGGTTGGTGCAACCGACGTGGCCGATCGTGCGCGGCTCACTGTTCCCTGCCGCCAACCAGAACTACTGCGACATCGACCTTGCCTTCCGCTGGATCGTTGCGCCGCCAGAGCAGGTGCTGCACCTTCGCGTTGAGACCTGCACGTGCGCTACGCTCGGCAACGGCTTCTCTGGTTCTTGGGCGCCTGGTGCGACGGGCGAATGCGACTTGAGCGGCGCGACCCCGAACGACTTCGCACTCGGTGTGTTTGGCCTCGATCTGCTGCAGACGCCCGTCGCCGCACTCGGTTGCCCGTGCCCGGTGTTTGTGACGCCGACCGTGGTCTTGTTGCGGATCGTCGACGCAGCTGGCGGCGCGCAAGTGTCGATACCATTGCCGGCGACGGCGGTCGGTACGACGATTTGGGTGCAGTGGCTCACGTTGGATCCGAACCTGGCCAACTGTCAGAACACTGCCTACTTGGGGCGGTACGTTCCGTAGAATGCGAGCGTTGGGGATGCAAGCGTTGGGGATGCGAGCGTTCGCCATGACGGTCGGCACTGCGTGCCGACGAAGCAACGCAGGAGCAAGCGCGGTTGGCTCGAACTTGGTAAAGTCGGTCCAGACGCGCGGCGCCTCAAACGATCGAACGTCATGAACAAGCTGCTCCTGTTGATGGTTCTCCCGGCGTGCCAGGCTGCCCCGGAAGTGCCGGTTCCCGATCCTGTTGCTTTGCCTCCCAGCCACTCGATTCCGAGGGGGCCTTATCCGCCCGGTCCGCTTGCGGGCGCGCCGGCTCCCGATCAGTCGATTTCGATCGCGGACTACACGATTCATTATAAGCGGCCGCCCGGGGCGGGGTTGCTAGCCGCGGCAGGCGCGCATTGCGGTCGTTGCAACACGCGTTGGGGCAAGGAAGACCTTGCGGCTCACGAACGACACGTCACGGAGCAAAACTTGATGATGTCGACCGACTGCAAGCTTTGCGTCTACCACGGTGCCTACAAGAACATGTTGGTCAGGGCGCGTTCGCCGGCGGAACGAAAGGTTGCCAAGGCTAAACCCAGCAACTTGCTGCAAGGACCGTTGCACCCTGGATCGCAGCAAGGCGGCTCGCGATAGACGGAGCGCCTGCTTCGCTCCGCGGGCTGATGCTAGGCGCGACCGGGAATGCAACGCGACCGGTCCCTGCCTAACTGGGTCGCCTAACCATGTCCCTGCCCATTCGGGCCTCGCGGTTTCGGCCGAGTGCGACGGACCCGGTGCGGACCGGACCTGCCGACCTACAGGATGTCCAGGATGCCGGACTGCTTGTTGGTCAGCGTTTCGACGCTGGCGCGGTAGTTCATGTTGACACCAATCTTGCTGTTCCACGGTAGCGATTCCTTGTCGGCGATGCCGCCCAAGGCGACCGCTGCGAAGGCGCGCGCCAGCTCGCCGAGTTGGTCATTAAACAACAGGCTCTTGAGTGGTTGGATCGAACGCTTGTCTCCAATGAAGCCAATCGAACCGGCGATGGCGCTGAGCTTGGCGAGGTTGGGTTCGCCTTCGGTCATCTGCTTGCGCAACCGGTCGGCAACGTCGCTGTCGCCGAGCTTGCCGAGCGCGATGGCAGACTGTTGCAACAGGTGGAAGCGGCGCGTCGACATGTCGACGACCTTTTGAATGTCTTCCTTCGAACGTGAGTCGTTCATCAGTGCGAGGCCGATCGCGAGGTAGCCAGCCATCTCTTCCTGGTGCTGGTTCTGTAGCATGCGGTCGCGCATCTCGTCAGCCGCGTCCTTGTAGCGGTTGAGGCCCAAGGCAACCGCCAGCGCACCGGTCAGGTCCGGAGACTTGCTGACTTCCAGCTCGTCGAGCAACGTTTCGCCGATGAAGTCATCCAGCGTCACGGTGTCCTTGCGAGCCTCCGCGGCTTCGTAGGTGAAGTGCGAGTAGACGCCGAGCGCCAGTGCGCACCACGGCTTCTTGGTGTGCTTGCTGGCCTTGTCGAACGCCTTCAGCAGCGCGTCTCGGTTCTTGGTGCCGCCGATCACGCCAAGGCTCAGCACCGCGAAGTTGCGCGTCTGGGCGTCTTTGGCCTTGTACCATTGGCTCAGCAGCATCTTGCTGTACTTCGCATCCGCGTCGCGCTTGTCGTTGTACGGCTTGCACAGTTGGCCTAGCGCCAACGCGCACGATTGGGTGATGTCGTTGCCGTGGCGCTTGATCTTGCCGCGCTCTTGCAGGTCGGCAGCGAACAGTTCCTTGTAGTAGGCGGACTCGGGGTGATCGCGGCCGATCAGCTTGGCGATCGCTGGTGGGCAGTGGCACAGAATCAGGTTCTGTCCGGCGCCGACCTTTTGCATGTAGAAGGATTCGAGCGTCTTGACGACGTCATTCAGCAGCTGCCGTTCGTCCAGCGAGCCCCAGCCGATGTTCAGGATGCTCATGCCGTTGATCGCCGCGACCTTGAGGTTGCGGTCGCGCAGCGCCTTGTTCTCGAGCACTTCCTTCAGTGCGGCGAAGGCTTGTTGCTTGATCTTCCAGTTCGTGGTGCTGTGTGCGGCCAGACCGAGGCCGTAGAGCGCGAACGCTCGGGTTCGGTTGTTGACGGTGGCGCCGCTCGCCTTGCGGCCGGCGCCACGATCGAGTGCCAGGTCGGCAAGCATTGTCATTTCGTCTTCGCCGGCAATGGCGGCGATGCCGAGTGCCAAGGCGGCGGTCTCGCGAATCTCCTGGTCGTTCTTGCTCAAGCGCGGCGTGAACACGTCCTTCAGTTTGAACTCGGAATGGTCCTGACCAATCTTCGCCATCGCGATCATGCACGATGAGTTGATGTCGCGATTGTCGGTGGAGTCGATCGCCTTCTTGAGCGCCGGCAAAATATCGTTGAGGATGTCGGACTCGCTTGGACGCAGCGTGTTCTGTGCTGCCACCCTGCGCGTGCTACCGAGGTAGAAGTCATCGCTACCGGTTTGCGTAGCGCCCTGCGGCAGCGACTCGCGCAGGCGAATGAACGGCGCCTTATTGAACTCCCACCAGTAGCTCCAGGTGGTGAAGTCGTCACCGATCGCCATGCCGCGTCCGCCGCCGCCAGTTGCCGGGCCAGGCGCTCCAGGAGCTCGCGAACCACCGCCAGTGGTTGGGCCAGCCGGTCCGCCGGTGGCGGGACCAGACGGCGTCGGTGCGGTCGGCCCCGAAGGCGTACCAGTCGACGGGCCGGACGGGCGCGGCGTCGATCCGCCGCCACCGCCACTGGGCGGGCGAACGATGTCGCCAGGGCCGATGTATTGACCGCCGTGCGCGTTGGCGCTCGTCGGCAGAAGGACTGCAAAGGTGGTGATT
>CAXBFC010000547.1:0-4709 GCA_963974725.1 uncultured bacterium
TTGCTGCCCATGGCGTCGTATCCATCGACTTCGATCTGTTTGCCTTGCAACCACCTGACTGCAGTGACGCGAATCGCCGCGCTGCGATCGGCCAGCGCGGCGAGGTTCTCATCTACCAGGGCCTTGGCGAACGACGCGTCATCTCTGGAGGTTGCGAGCAGCAACGCCAAGGTCGACGCATCGTCGGCCAGCGCGCCGAGATGTCGGATCGCCGCGGCTCGCAACGATGGGGTTAGTTCGTCGCGTTCCATGCGCGGGATCAGTGCCTGCCACAGCGAGGCCTCGACCGGCCAGGCAAGGCGGTCGGCGGTGCCGTCGACCAGTTCCAGCTGCTTGCACATCGCGATCAACAGTGGTTCATCACTGGCCAGGATCAGATCGGTGATGCGGGGCAGCTCCAGTTGGGTGGTCACGGCGAGCAGAGCCGGGCGGCGGTTGCGTTCGCCGACCGCGCGTTGGGCGACGCGCCAGGACATCGGTTGCGGAGGCGCTTCGCGGTTGCCGGCCAGCTTGTTGTTGGCGGTTTCGATCGCGGTCGCGACCGCTTCCGAACTTGGTGCATCGGTCGGTAGGGCTAGCAGCAACAGGCCGCCGCCGGGCACCCGCGGGTCGGGAACGAACAGTCCAACCGCTTCGGTGTCGGCGATTGCCCCTGAGAGCACGACTACCTCGCGCTCTGGTGGGTCGGAGTCTGGTGAGTTGGCCAGCGGAAGCGCAGCTGGCTCGGTCGACGGGTCGGTGCTCAGAGTGGCGCGCAGGCCGCTGGGCGAATGCTGTAGTCGTAGAGTTGGCAACACGGACGGCTGCGAGGTGGCGGAATCCGTTGTTTTCGTCGGATCTGCCATGGAACTGGGATCTGCAGAACTGGGATCTGCAGAGCTGGGATTTGGCGAGCTGGGATCTGGAAAGCCGGGCCCCACCAACGCCGGGCCTACAAATACCGAGGTCACAAGTTGCCCGTGCAGCACGGCGCTGGCGGCGCCCAGTTTCTGCACTTGCCAAGGTTGCTGAAGGTGCAAGCCATCGAGAACCGCCTGCACGTCGCTCGGGCCGAGCCAGCGGCTGCCAATCGGCAGTTGGGTCTTGCCACGGAACGGGGTGCCCCGGTCGCTGACGATTGCCGAGGCGGCAAGCGCTACGGGCGTACCAGTCGGAGCCCCCGAGACTGCATATAGTTCCACCAAACGAGCCGCATCGGGCGCGTTCTCGGCTGTGGCCAGCTTCGACCGTTCGTAGTCGACGGACAGTGTGGCTGACGGCAGCGCTAGTGGTTTGGGCGGGGCCTGGCAGCTGCTGGCTAGCAGCGCGGCGAGGCCGGCGATGTGGAAAGTTGTGCAGCGGAACACGCGAGCAACGTACGCCTGTCGCGGCTCCGTGCAACTGCACTGCCCTTTGGCTTTCTAGAAGCTGGCGCGTTACGGTGCATTCGGCGGTCCAACCGGCCGCTAATTGCTATTTTTCCCGGAGGTATTCTGTGTCGTCTGCAGCACGCGTAGCCGCAATCCAGTTGATTGCCCGCAAGTCCCCGCAAGCCATCGAAGCTCGCTCAACCAACGTGCCGGAATTGTTCGGCGCCAACGTGTTTGGGCTCGAGCAGATGCGCCAGCGTATGCCGGAAACGGCGTACAAATCGCTGCAGTCGTGCATGGAGCGCGGCGAGCAACTCGGTCCGGATCTCGCCGACCTGGTTGCCAATGAAATGAAGCAATGGGCGCTGGAGCGAGGTGCCACGCACTTTACCCACTGGTTCCAACCGATGACCGGTTCGACGGCCGAGAAGCACGACAGCTTCGTCGATATCGTAGATGGCCAACCGGTCATGGCGTTTAGCGGCAAGGCGCTGATCAAGGGCGAGCCGGATGCGAGTTCGTTCCCGAGTGGTGGCTTGCGAGCTACGTTCGAGGCGCGTGGTTACACCGCGTGGGACCCGACGTCGCCGGCGTTCATTCGCGAGACCAAGAGTGGCGCGACGCTGTGTATTCCGACGGCGTTCTGCTCGTGGACCGGCGAAGCCCTCGATGAGAAGACGCCGCTACTGCGCAGTTCGGAAGCGCTCAATCGCACGGCTCTGCGCTTGCTCAAGGTGCTGGGGGACGATCACGTCAGGCACGTCTATCCAACGCTAGGCTGTGAACAAGAATACTTCCTTATCGACCGCGACCTGCACGTGCTGCGACCGGACCTGGTCGCCACCGGCCGGACCCTGTTTGGCGCCAAGCCGCCAAAGGGCCAAGAACTCGAAGACCACTACTTCGGTTCGATCCCGCGCCGCGTGCTGTCGTACATGCAGGACATCGAGCAAGAACTGTGGAAGCTCGGCGTGCCGGTCAAGACGCGCCACAACGAAGTTGCGCCGATGCAGTTTGAGCTCGCGCCGATCTTCGAGCGCACGTCGGTCGCGTCCGACCACAACATGCTGACGATGGAAGTGCTGAAGCAGGTTGCGCAGCGCCACGGCTTCAATTGCACGATGCACGAGAAGCCCTACGCCGGCATCAACGGTAGCGGCAAGCACAACAACTTCTCGATGTCGACCGACACCGGCGAGAACCTGCTCGAACCGGGCAAGTCGCCGGAAGAGAACATGCGCTTCATCGTCATGCTCGCGGCCGTGCTGCGTTCGGTTGATGACCACGCGGACCTGCTGCGCGCTTCGATTGCGCACGCGGGCAACGACCACCGTCTCGGCGCCAACGAAGCGCCGCCGGCGATCCTGTCGATCTACCTCGGCGAGCAGCTCACCGAAGTCATCGATGGTCTGATCAGTGGCACCAAGGGCGCGTCCCGCAAGGGGGGCACGATGCAGCTTGGCGTCACCACGATGCCCGACCTGCCGCGCGACGCTACCGACCGCAACCGCACGTCGCCGTTTGCGTTCACCGGCAACAAGTTCGAGTTCCGCGCCGTCGGTTCGAGCCAGTCCCCGTCGAAGCCGATGACCGTGCTCAACACGATCATGGCCGACTCGATGGACTTCTTGGCCAACGAGATCGAAGCGCGCATGAGCAAGGGCCTCGAGACGGCGGTCAACGAAGTCATTGTCGAAGTGTTCAAGAAGCACCAGCGCATCGTCTTCAACGGCAACGGCTACTCAGAAGAGTGGCATGCCGAAGCCGAGAAGCGCGGCCTCGCCAACGTGCCGAACGCCGTCGACGCGCTCAAGGCGCTCGGCCTCAAGAAGAACGTCGACCTGTTCTCGCGCTGGAACGTGCTCTCCCCCGCGGAGACCGAGTCGCGCATGAACATCCAGTTCGAGGCCTACGCCAAAGCCATCGCGATCGAAGGCCAGAGCGCCCTGTCGATTGCGAGAACGATGATCCTACCGGCCGCGCAGAAGACGCAGCGCGATGTTGCCGACAGCCTGTCGTCAGCCAAGACGCACGGCCTGACGATCGACAAGCAGACCGAACGCTTGCGCGACATGGCCCTGCGCATCGAAGCCTTCATCACCTGCCTCGATGAGCTGGCAACTATGTTTGAACGCGCCGAGAGCCACGTCGGCTCCGAAGCGGATCACGCCAAGCAATACCGTGACTGCGTGCTCCCTGCGATGAACAAGCTGCGCGTGCAAGCCGACTTGCTGGAGACGATGACGGACGACGCCTACTGGCCGTTGCCGAAATACCGCGAGTTGCTGTTCTTGCAGTAGCGCATGAGCCTCGCGGTCCACGGTGGATGGATCGCGCGGCGTACTTGTTTGCGGATGCACGCAGATCGGCAGGCGTCTACAGAATAGCGATCAGCTAAACGATGCCGTCACTGGTTGCGCCCGATGCCGTGATGACACTGGGGGCGAACGCATAGATCCAGGTCGAGGTGTCCGGCTATCGCACTCGGCCGCCGGCGCCGCCTGCACCACGCGGACGCAAGCTCTGCGACTCGCAAGCAGTCACGGACTCACGCGGTCCGCGCATCATGACGTTCTGTTAATCGGCGAAGTTCATCGCGAGTTCGCCAACGGTCCTTGCGAAGCTTGCAACATGAAGCCTTCGTAACGAAACGCGCAGTCGTGCGGCGGCTATTTGGTACTCATACGATGCCAAATAGCCTCACTGTCAATCGCCTGTTCTGGCTGGTCGCCGCGCTCTCGTTGTATCTGTGCTTGTTGTTGCCGGTGTTCTCTCAGGAGGCCTACTACTGGACCTACTCGCAGCACCTCGACCTTTCGTACTACGATCATCCGCCGATGGTTGCGTGGTTGATGTGGCTTGGAACCGCCATGTTTGGCGATGGTGCTTTGGGGATTCGTGCCGGCACTTGGTTGTGTGGCCTTGGCACCACGTGGCTTGGCTTGAAGTTCCTTCGCGACTACGGCGTCGGCTCGGTTGGTCAACGGATCTGGGTTTTGATGGGGATTGGCGTGCCCGCTCTTGCAGTCGCTCGGGTCCTCGCCAACCCGGACGCACCATTGGTGTTATTCGTCACGGCAGCGACCTACGCCATTCATCGGGCAAGGCACGGCAGCGGCCGGTGGTGGTTGTTGGCTGGTGCCGCCGCGGGCGCAGGATTGCTCAGCAAGTATACGGCGAGTTTCTTGATGGTCAGTGGCGTGCTCTTGCTGCTGTTCGACCGCGACTACCGCGCGCAGTTGCGCGCGCCGTGGATCTACCTTGGCGTGTTGGCCGCCGCGTTGGTGTTCTTGCCAGTGGTGATCTGGAACTTCGGCAACGACTTTGAATCGTTCCGATTCCAGACCGAGGGCCGGTGGA
>CAXBFC010000548.1:0-4707 GCA_963974725.1 uncultured bacterium
ACCAGCAGCCACAGGCCGTGCATAACGGCCGGCGCTGGTTTGCAGAAGCGCGCGATCAGAACTACCAGCATACTGAGCACGGTGGCGGCAATCG
Organism: uncultured bacterium; assembly: GCA_963974725.1. Lineage (GTDB taxonomy): Bacteria > Planctomycetota > UBA1135 > UBA1135 > UBA2386. The sequence goes on from CAXBFC010000548.1 coordinate 95, forward strand.
TGTTGGCGAGCAGCCAACTCATGACTTGTCTCCGCGCGCCTTCTGTTCGGCTGCCTTAAGCAACTTGCGGAAGCTCTTGATGTCGTCGGCGGAGAACTTGCCGTTCTCAACCAGGCGCAGCACCAGTGGCGCGGTCGCGCCGTCGAGCAGCGAGCTGGCGACCTCCTCGACGCGGCGGTGGGCGAGTTCTTCGCGCGCGGTCGTCGCCGTGAAGACGTGGGCGAGGCCGCGGCGGTCGGCGCGCACGTGGCCCTTCTCGACGAGCCGCGTCACCAGGGTTTGTACCGTGGTGTAGGCCGAGTCCGTGTCGAGCCGTGCGATCAGTTCGCGAACGGTCGCCGGTCCGTGGTCCCAGAACGACTTGAGAACGGCCAGCTCGGCGTCGGTGATTGCCGGTGCGTTGCTGTCCTGCCGTTTGCGTGGAGGTGCCATTGCGGGCATCGTCGCCGATGCCTCCTACAGATTGTCGGAGATGTCCTACAATTTGTCGGAGGTTGCGGGGCGATCCGCCTGGATGAGCCTAGAATAGGGGAACGGCGCCCGATAGGCGGGTCGTTCGCCTGTCTGACCGCGCCTACTTCACGGGCTGGTTCCACAACCGATAGGGGTCGTCGAGCCGGATCATCTCGGCGAGCAGCAGCGCTTCGAGTTCGTTGCGTTTGGCGGCGAACTGCGGATCGTCGGCCAGGTTGACCTGCGAGCGATTTGGATCGTTGTGCGTCAACGCCTCGACCGTGTCGACGTGGTGTTGCTCGAGCAACTCGTCGGGGTTGGCGCTCAGGTCAAACAGTTGGGTCTTGCGCACGAAGCCATTGATGGCGTCATACTGGATCAGCTTCCAGTTGTCCTTGCGCACGCACCGCATGCCGGGTTTGGTGCCGCCGGCGTAGACACCATAGAGTACGTCGCGAATGGTCGCCTGCTTGCCTTCGAGCACCGGCCGCATGCTGCGACCTTCGACCGAAGCGGGCGGCGTGATGCCGGCGTAGTCACACAGCGTGGGCAGCACGTCGAGCAAGTAGACGTTGCCGCGCACGCGCTTGCCCTTCGGAATGCCGGGGCCCTTGACGATCATCGGCACGCGCCACGTGTGCTCGTAGAGGTTCTGCTTGCCTTGCAAACCGTGGCGACCGATCGCCATGCCGTGATCGGACGTGTAGATGATGATCGTGTTGTCGATTTCGCCCATCGCGCGCAGCTTGTCGAGCACTCGGCCAATCTGGATGTCGATGTTCTCGTTGCAGGCGAACTGCCGACCGAGTTCGTTGCGGATCGTCGCTTCGTCGCGCTTGCGTTTGACGCCTTGCACGTTGACCTCGTCGCGCAGTCCTGGTTGGCCATGGTGGAACGGATGCGCCGGCAGGTAGTTGCGCGGCAAAGGCGGTGCGAGCTCGCTCGGTGGCTGGCTGACTTCGCGGTTCTTGGCGCCGTAGTGGGCGAGTAGTTCATCCGGCGCGTGCCGTGGATCGTGCGGATGCGAGAAGCCAAAGTAGATCAAGAACGGGTTGCGGTCCGCTTCCTGGTCACGCGTCTGCAAGTAGTCGAGCACGCGTTCGGCGTGCCAAGGAGAGCCGTGTGCGGCATCGGCCTGGCGACTGGTCTGGTCGTGCACGACGGTGAACAGCTTGTTGGCGGCCGGGTAGCTGTTGCCCTTCTTGCACGTGCGCATCGTCGCGTAGCCAGCACGGTTGAAGACCGCCGCCATGGTGTTGCTCGCGAGGTCGGTCGGGCAGTGCGGGTTCTGCTTTTCGCCGCGCATACCGCGGCGCGGCAGGTGCCAGACCGTGCGGCCACTCATGATCATGTGGCGCGATGGGGTGCAGACCGCACCGGACCACGAACCCATGTGGTAGGCGCCGTCGAGCACCGTGCCTTCGGCAGCCAGGCTGTCGATCACTGGCGTGCGACAAACCGAGTTCTCGTCGTAGACCTTGAGATCGAACGGTGATTGGTCGTCGACCAGGATGAACAGGATGTTTGGCCGGTCTTGCGCAGTGCCCGGCGCCAGGCAGAAGAGCGCGCAGATGGCAAAGGTTGCGAGGATGCGTGTGTTCATGCGGGCTGTGCTGAGAGAAACTGAAGCGATGCGAATCGTCGCAGTTCCGAGCCGCACCATGAACACCCGTTTTGTTTCCTTTGTTGGTCTTGCCGTCGTTGCATTCGCTGCGCTCATTCCCGGTCAGGCCGGCGCAGGCGTCAATCGACCCTCAAACGTCGTGATGGTGATCACCGACGACCAGGGGTATGGCGACCTCGGGGTGCACGGCAATACGATGATCAAGACGCCCAACCTCGATCGACTCGCCAAGGAGTCGGTGTGCTTGAGCGACTACCACGTCGATCCGACGTGTTCGCCGTCCCGCAGCGCGTTGTTGTCCGGTCGCTATTCGACGCGTACCGGTGTCTGGCACACGATCATGGGGCGCTCGTTGATGTCGGGTAGCGAGCAGACGATCGCCGAAGTGTTCCAAGACAATGGCTACCGCACTGGCATGTTCGGCAAGTGGCATCTCGGCGACAACGCGCCGTGTCGCCCGCAGGACCAAGGCTTCGAGCATGTCGTTTGGCACCACGGTGGTGGGGTTGGCCAAGGACCGGACTACTGGGGCAATGACTACTTCGACGACACCTACGAAGTGAATGGCCAGTGGCGCAAATTTGATGGCTACTGCACCGATGTTTGGTTTGCGCAGGCGACCGAGTTCTTGACGCGCGAAGAGGCCCGCCCGTTCTTTATCTACCTGTCGACCAACGCGCCGCACGGTCCCTACCTGGTCGACGAAAAGTACTCCAAGCCCTACGAGGACGCCGGCGTACCGAACACGATGGCGAAGTTCTACGGCATGATCACGAACATCGATGAAAACGTCGGCAAGCTGCGGGCTCTGCTCGAGCGCACTGGGCTGGCGGAGAACACGGTGTTCATCTTTACGACCGACAACGGCACCGCGGCCGGCGACGCAAAGCGCGCCAAAGAGGTCGGTGAATGGCCGGGTTTCAACGCCGGCATGCGCGGCAAGAAGGGGTCGGAATACGATGGTGGTCATCGCGTGCCGTTCTTCGTGCACTGGCCCAAGGGATACGTGATCGGTGGCCGCAAGGTCGCGGCGTTGACGGCGCACGTGGATGTGCTGCCAACCCTGGTCGACCTGTGCGGGTTGGCCAAGAAGCCAAAGGCCAAGTTGGATGGCGTGTCGTTGGCGCCGATCTTGCGTGGCAAGGCGGGGCTAGTGCCTCGCACGATGTTCGTGCATTCGCAGCGAGTCGAACACCCACGCATGTGGCGCAAGTGTGCGGTGATGACCGAGCGCTGGCGCTTGGTCAACGGCAAGCAGTTGTTCGACATTGTCGAGGACCCGGGGCAGCGCGACGACATCGCCGCGGAGCACGCGGATGTCGTCGCGAAGTTGCGCAAGGAATACGTGGCCTGGTGGCAGAGCCTGAAACCGGTGTTTGACGACTACGTGCGCGTCGAACTCGGTGGTGCCCAGACCCCATCCGAGTTGATGTCGCATGACTGGCACACCAACGACCGCGGCACGCCGTGGCATCAGAACCACGTGCGCAATGGCTACCTTGGCAACGGACCGTGGGCGGTCGAAGTCGCGCGCGCCGGTCGCTACGAGATCACGCTGCGGCGCTGGCCGGCACAGCTGGATCGGGCAATGAAGTGCGTGCACGCGTCGCTAACGATCGGCGATGTGAACGTCGGCAAAGATGTCGACCCGTCGGCGACACACGCGACGTTCCTCATCGATTTGCCTGCCGGTCCCGCGATGTTGCGGACGACTCTGCGCCGGCAAATGGAGAAGGGCGGTGGCGTCAAGGAGCAAGGCGCCTACTTCGCTTCGGTGCGCGCTGTCGATCGCTAGGCTGCGCGATAGGGCACTAGCTGGGGAAAAAGAAGAGCCCCGCAGCATCTGCCACGGGGCTCTGTCTGATTGGCTTCGGCAACACACCGAATCCACCCAAGTCTGCAAACCGCGGAAAGCAACGGGGTGGCATCGCCATCGTTGCGACGGACATCCATTTTTATCGATGTCGGCAATCGCTTTGCCCGGCGGGTATCCAGCGCAGCCAGCTGTACGCAAAAGCGCCCCGCAGCGGGACCGACCGCTGCGGGGCAAAGGCTCGACTTGGCTCCCCCTCAGGAGCCACCCAAGTGTTCGAGCACTCGGGAGAACGCCCGGGCTCTCTTGGCGTTGCAGCACGATGTGCGATTCCGGGTGCCTAAAAAAACGAAGCCCCGCGGCCCTCTCGTGCCGCGGGGCTTCGTGCCCATCTCGTTGGTTCCCCCTCAGGAACCTGTTGTCTCTTGAGTGATCTAACGGGGGGAGGTGGGCACGCGTTGCAGCCACGGGGCGAAAAGTTGGTGCCGGGCCACTAGTGCTCGGCAGGCAGCGACACGATGGCATGCGTCAGGGACACCTCGTCCAGGTGGCCCATCGCCTGGTCGCTGACCGCGTGCAGGTGGCTCGAATGGTTGTGGTGCGTCAATCGGCCAGCGGCGTCTTCGACGTAGAACCCGACCAGCTTGACGTTGACCGCTGGGCCGTCATAGCGCCACGGCTTGGGGCCGTCCGGCCTCGCAATGGGGCAGGCGCCGTTGATCA
>CAXBFC010000549.1:0-4643 GCA_963974725.1 uncultured bacterium
GGTTGGCTACACGAGCTATCCACAGAACGTGGTCGAGGCCTTTATCGATCAGGCCGCTACCTGCGGCGTCGATGTGTTCCGTATCTTCGACAGCCTCAACGATCTCGACTCGATGCAGGTGTCGGTGCAGCGCGTCCTCAAGACCGGCAAGATCGCCGAAGTTGCGGTCTGCTATACCGGCGACGTCGACAACCCGGCGCGCACAAAATACTCGCTCGACTACTACGTCGATCTCGCCAAACGGATCGAAGACCTCGGCTCGCACATTCTCTGCGTCAAGGACATGGCCGGCTTGTTGCGTCCGCAGGCGGCACGCACGCTGATCACCAAGCTGCGCGAAGTGGTCGACTTGCCGATCCACCTGCACACGCACGATACGTCGGGCAACGGCATCGCGACCTACATCGCGGCGATCGAGAGCGGGGTGCAAATCGTCGATACCGCACTGTCGCCGATGGCCGGATTGACGTCGCAGCCGAGCATGAACGCGTTGATCGCGGCGCTGCGCGGCCACCACCGCGAGACCCAGTTGACCAACCGCGACATGCAGCCGCTCGCGGACTACTGGGAAGGTGTTCGCGAGTTCTACGGACCGTTCGAGTGCGGTCTCAAGAGCAGCACCAGTGAGGTCTACTACCACGAGATTCCGGGCGGCCAATACTCCAACCTGCGACCGCAGGTCGCGTCGCTGGGCCTGATCGATCGATGGGCGGACGTGCGTCATGCGTTCGCCGTCGTCAACCAGTTGGTTGGCGACATCCCAAAGGTCACGCCGTCGTCGAAGATGGTCGGCGATTTCGCGATCTTCTTGGTGCAGAAGAACCTGCTGCAGATGCGCGGTGACCTGGTTGCCTCGGTCGAAGCGACCAAGCAGAAGGTGTTGATGGAAGCCAATCACGTGGACTTCCCGCAGAGCGTCGTGACCTACTTTCAAGGCTACTTGGGTCATCCCCCCGGAGGATTTCCCGAGGACCTTCGTGCGGCGGTGCTCAAGGGGGAGTCGGTGTTGACCGGCCGCCCCAGCGATGGCATGGCGCCGTTTGACTTTGAGGCCGCCAAGGAGCACTGCGCCGCGCGCATGAACCGGGCACCGCACGATCGTGACGTTGTCAGCTACGCGCTCTACCCGCGCGTGCTCGACGACTACTTCGCATTCCGCAATCGCTGTAGCGACGTGTCGCTGCTGTCGACTCCGGTCTATTTCTATGGCCTGGAGATCGGCCAGGAAGTCTGGATCGATCTCGAACGTGGCAAGGCGCTGTTGGTCTCGTTGGACGCGTGCAGTGAGCCGGACGAGGAAGGCATGGTTACGGTGTACTTCAAGCTCAACGGCCAGAATCGACAGGTTGTCGTGCCAGACCGTTCGCTCGAAGGCGAGGTGGTCACGCGCCGTCGCGCCGATGACAGCAAGCTTGGCGACGTCGGTGCACCGATGCCCGGCCGCGTCATTGCGCTGCACGTCGCCGAAGGTGCTGAGGTTACGGAAGGGGATCCAGTGTTGACCCTCGAGGCGATGAAGATGGAGACGGTCGTGCGTGCAACCTGCACCGGCACCGTTCTTGAATTGTGCTCGGATGTTGGCGCGGCGGTGCAAGCCGAGGATTTGTTGGTCGTAATCGAGGCGAAGTAAGCTGTTGCTCGTAGGTGGGGGTGTTCCCCTTGCCGTTCTCCACTAGGTTGTCGTCTTGTTAGTTGCGGAACTCCCCTGGTACGATCTCCCCGAGTTGCGTCAGCACACGGATGAGTGGTGGCGTGGCATTGCCAAGCATTTGCGGTTGGCCGGGGTCGAGCGCGTGCCAGAGCAGCTTGTTCGCGGTGGCGACTACGCGTCGCGGTGGAGTAGTCCTGAGCTGTTGCTGAGCCAGTCGTGTGGCTACGACGTGCTGTATGACGCGGCAGAGCACATCGTGCCGATCGCGACCCCGTGCTACGCCGCCGAAGGATGCGAAGGTCCGCGCTACCGCAGCTTCGTGGTCGTCCGCACGGATCGGAGCTGGCAGAGCTTCCAGGATCTGCGCGGTCGCAGTCTGGTGATCAATCAAGTGTCGTCTCACTCCGGAACGAATGCGCTGCGGCCCCAGGCCGCAGCCCTGCATCGCGAAGGCGCGTTCTTCGGCGAGGTCGTCGAATCTGGTTCGCACATGAACAGCTTGCTGGCTCTGCATCGTGGCGAAGTGGACGTGGCGTGTATCGACGCGGTGGTGCTTGAGCTGCTGCGTCGCAACCGCAGCGAGGCGGTCGCGAACCTGCGGGCCGTGGCATGCACCAACACAGCCTTGGCTCCTCCATACGTGACCTCGATGCACGCGTCGCCGCAGTTGCTGTCGCAGTTGCGCGCTGCGTTGCAGGCGGCGGTCGCGGATCCCGAACTAGCGGTAGCGCGCGAAGCCTTGTTGCTGCGCGACGTGGCGTTCTTTCCGTCCGCGTCCTACAGCGAGCTCCAGGAGTTCGAGCAGGCCGCGATCGCAGTTGGCTACCAAGAACTGCCGGCACCGCTGCGCTCGCCACTCAGGGATCGCAACGACTAGCCCTCTGCGTCGCTGCTGCTAGAGACGTGATCGGAAGTTGGATTGGCTTGAGTGGCAGCGAGCCCGCGACCAAACGAAGCGAGCCCCGCGACCAGAAGGCCGCGGGGCTCGCAACGTTGCCGACGACTAGGTCGTCGAACTTCTACTTCTCAGCAACCTACGGGTTGCTGCCGACCGTCATGGTCGTGAAGTTCGAGAACGTCAGGTTGCCCGGCTCCGAAGTGTCGATCGTCAGCCACTGGCCGTGCAGCTTGTAGCCGTTGAACACCGGGTTGTTCGGAATCGAGATCGGGTAGGTCGCGGTTCCGGACGCGTTGGTGGTGGCAGTCAGCGTCACGATCGACTGTTGGAACGCCAAGCAGTTGGTGAAGCCCACTGGCGTCAGCGAGACTGGGTACGGGAAGTTCTTGTTCGTGCCCAAGCCAATGAACGCGAGGAAGTTCATCGGCGCGTTGTTGACGCGGTAGGTGAACGTCGAACCCAGCGCGCTGGAGCCCGAGTGGGCGGCGGTCAGCTTGCCACAGGTCGAGCCATACTCGTTGGCGTTTGCACACGAGAACTCAGCGCGCATGCGCAACGACGAACTGGTCGCCGAGGAGCCCGTGGTTGGCGTGCTTAGATCCCAACTGGCGTTGAAGATCCGCGGGCGGTTCGAGTCGATGTGGAACGGTCCGACACCGCTACCAGTCGACGTCTGCACGTTGCCGCGGGCAATGATTTCGACCACGACGTCCGACGTGCCGTTGTAGGCAAACGGAGTCGAGAGGCCGATGTTGCGCCACTGATCGGCGGCGTAGGTGAACGTGTGGTAGTTGGCACTCAACACCGTGGTCGAACCCGTGATGTTGCTGCCAAACGTGGTCAACAACTCATAGCCGGCCGGCTTGTGCGCCATGCGCACCTGCAGGTTGGAGTTGAAGTGCGAACCGTTGCTCTGTCCCGAGAAGGCCAGGCCGGTGATGTTGCCAGCGCCGCCGAGCTCATCGCTGCGCAGGACCGTTTGGTAGCGCATGTTCTGGGCGAGGGCGGTTGCCAGGCGGTACTTCAGCGAGATGTTCGCTGTCCGCGGCGAGAACGGCGTTCCGGTGAAGGGCACGTTGGTTGCGGAACCTGCCGTGATCGACACAGTGGTGCCGTAGCTGTTGGCGCCAGTCGTGTAGCGGTGAGCAAAGTTCGACGCGCGGATTGCGAAGGCTCCCGAGCCGGCGGGCAGACGGAACGGCTGGGCGAGGTCAATTTGGGTTGGCACATCGACACCGGCCGAGACTCCCTTGCCTGCTGAGCGCGGGGTCCACGCAGCTTCGTTCGCTTCGCTGCCGACGTAGGTGCCACTCTTGGTGTAGAGGTCCAAGCAGATCTCTTCCCCGACAGCCGCGGAGGTGTTGACCATGATGCTATGCACCCAGATCGGATCGGTCGTCGTGACGTCAAAGTAGACGGCTCCGCCAACCGCGCCGCCGTTGTTGGATGCGTAGACCGTGTCCTGCGTCGATGGGTTGTAGCCGCCGAAGGGGAAGTAGTTGCCCGACCCGTTGGTGGTGCTGACATCCGGCAAGTAGCGGGCGCAGTCCGAACCGTAGACGCGGCGGCCGCCATTGACGACCAGTGCGTAGACAGCGTCGGTCGCACCGGTTGCCACGTTGGCGTCGACCGTCAGCGTCGGCGCGGTCACGCGGACCGTCCAGACGCCGGCAGCCGGGTTGTTGCGGATTACGTTCTCAACCGTGTCACGCGTGTCGCGGGAGCCGCCACTGGCCGACTGGTTGGTTTGGCCGGCGCCGTCGAGGCCGCGGTTGCCCCAGTAGATGGTACCGTTCGGCGCGGTGACGCGCAGGTCGAGGTCGTTGATGCGGTCGAATGCGGCGGCGGGGTTGCCGGCCGGATCGAGATACGTCATGCAGATCTTCAGTACCGACTCACCCGGGTTCACGTTGAACTCATAGGTATGGCTTGCGCCCTGCGTGATCGGAACGTCTTCCGGGATGATCGAGATCTTGTCCCGGCGGTCGTACATGTTCTGCAGGCTCGGGAAGCCGTAGCCGACGTGCTCACGACGGTTGTCGGTTGCCGTTGGCGTGTACATGTTCGCACAGGCGATCTGCAGCGCCTTCAGCG
>CAXBFC010000550.1:0-4582 GCA_963974725.1 uncultured bacterium
CTGCACACCGTGGACGTGTCGGTGCTCAATACCAAGGTGCTTCGTCGCGGCTTCGGCGCAAGCTACGGCACGGATGCGATCAACGTTGGTCAGCGTGTCTGGGTGTTCGGCAGCTTGAGTGGCACATCCCTCGATGCGACGGCGACCGATGGCGTTGCCCGCATGCTGAAGACATCGATCTACGGCATTGCCGATAGCGCGGTCAGCAACGACACCCTGACGGTCGACGTACAACGGTTTGGGCGACGCAACATCTCTCGCTTTGACTTCGACGTCAGTGGCCAGGTGCAAGCCGATCCGAACGCATTCACGATCGACGTCACTGGCTTGTCGACGACCGGCATTCAGAACAATTCGCGCACGCGCGTCTTCGGCTGGATCCATCCGGTCGATGCGCCCGGCACCGACGCCGAGGCACTGTCGCTCGTGGATCGCAGCGCTGGCCCGAAGCTGCTGCTGTGCGCTTGGGCTCCCGCCCGCAGCAATGTGCTCGACGCGAGCGGCAGCGTGCCGCGCATTGAGATCGATGTCAGCCAGGCGCTCATTCGCGCGATTGCAGACGGCTTTGCCCCGACAGTGCTGACCGAAACACCTGCGCCAACCGTGCGTCCGCTTCTCAACCGCGGCTTCTACCGCATTGTCGAAAACGGTGGCGTCGTCGTCTACGTATCGTTCGACGAGTTCCAGCAAGCTGTCGCCGAGCGGACCGCCACGTCGCCCGTCGCGCGCATCAGTGCCTTCGGAACCTACGACGGGGCGCAGCAACTGCTGTCGGCACTGTCGGCGACGGTCGTGCTGCGCTAACGATTACAGTGAAACCGCCGGTTGCCGGCCTGCTTGCCGGTGCCGTGGCTATGCCGGACTGAATCCGTCCGGCAAGATCTTGCTAGCGTCGCCAGCTGCCTTCGAAGCCTGCACCGCATCATTGAGCACGGCGCCGAGCACGGCGATGTATTCGAGGTAGCGAGTGCGGCCAGCCTCGCTCAAGCGGCAAAGCGTTTGCGGGCGCTTGCCCTTGTAGCCCTTGTGGATCTCGACAATGTTCGCTTCCTGCAGCACGGTCAGGTGTCGCGACAAGTTGCCATCGGTCAAGTTGCAGAGCGACTTCAGGTCGGTGAACAACAGGCCTTCGGCGCGCGCCGCCAGGGACGTGACAATGCCGAGGCGCGCCTTCTCATGCAGCACGCGGTCGAGGCCTTCGTAGGCGTAGCGCCCGTCGTCTGGAGTTTCCTTGCTCATCGGTGGCCCTCCGGGGTCAGCAAGCGGGACGATTCGGGGCGCTCGTGGTGCCACCAAAGAATCGCAGCCAACGCGAGTTGTCCGGCGGCAAACGGCAGTCCCATCGCCCAGGGATCGAGGGCGAGTTCCCCAAACCACAGGCAGCACGTGCCGGTTGCGACAAACGTGACGCCGACGAAGAACGCGGGCGTTGGCAGCAAGCGATGGGCGGCGAGGTTGCCGAGGCCAAACAGCAACTGCCACAGGCCTGGCAGCACCCACAGCATGTACGGGATGCGATCGACCACGAACCAGGTCACGATGGCGCCGACTGCCAGGCTCGGCGCGAATTGCCGCACGGCCAGCCAGGCATTTGCGGCACTGAGTTCCCCGGGACAGCGGAAGGTGCGTCGCGCGACGACGACGCTGGCCAACACGCCGCTGATCACGGCCGCCCCGCACCAGAGCAGCAAGTAGCGCCGCGGGTAGTCCATCGGGTGCTCAAGCCACAACGTTTGCGCAATCGCCGCCGCGATCGCGAGCACCCCCGACAACGCGACCGGGATGGCGCGCAGGCTCTTGAGGTGTTCGGTCGCAGCCAACTGGCTGCGGATTGTCGTGATCTGGTCGATCGCGTCTCGGAGTTCCATCAGTGTTCCAGGGGTTGGCTTTGCAAGAGAAAGTAGTCGGTCTCGCCAGTTCGTCAAGCCGTCTTACTGAGCCCTTACCCAATCGAGGGGTGCTGGGCCGTCTATTGGGTCGACAAGACATGGCACGGACCCTTCGAACCAGACGCCTTGCCGACGAACGAAACTCGAACCGACACCAAAGAGGTGGGCTTGTGAGCAACCGACGATTATCTGATTACTTGACCAAACTGGCGATGGCAGCGGCTGTGGCCATGCTCTTGCCAGCCAACCTGGCCGCCCAGTCGCCACATCGCGGTGCGCCTTGGACGCACCATTGGGTCGTGCCGACCCGTTCGGTGCTGGCGCCCTATGGCATGGCGCCGGTGCGGGTCGAGGCTGCGAGCGCCAACGTGCGCATCCGCGACCGGGCCGCGACGACCACCCTCGAGTTTGAACTCGTCAACCCGGCAGGTCGCGTCCAGGAGGCGGTCCTGTTGCTGCCAGTTCCCGATGGTGCCGCGGTGTCGAGCTTCACCTTTGATGGGCCGGCGAGTGAGCCGACCGCGAAGATTCTGCCACGGGAAGAAGCCCGCAGGCTCTACGACCAGATCACTTCGCGCATGAAGGATCCGGCGCTGCTTGAGTTTTCGGGCTACTGCTGTTTGCGCAGCAGTGTCTTCCCGGTGCCGGCGAACGGCCGCCAGAAGATTCGGCTGACCTACGACCACGTGCTCGAAGTCGATGGCCAGCGCGTCGACTACTTGCTGCCTCGCAGTGAGATGCTGAGCAGCGATGCGCCGTGGGCGATCACCGTCGAACTGCAGGCGCGCGCCGAGATCGGCGTTTGCTACTCGCCGAGTCACGAACTCAACGTGCAGCGTCGCGGTACCGACAAGATGACGTTGCGCGTCACCAAGTTGAGTCAGCGCGATCCGGGCGCCTTCCGGTTGTGCTACACAACCGTTGAGAAGACGGACTACCCGACGGCCGCGATGTTTGCCTACCCTGATCCAACCATCGGCGGGGGCTACTTCTTGCTGCTAGCGAACGCGCCGAAGATGGCTCGCGCCGGCGAACTTCGTCGCGAAGTGACGCTGGTATTGGACCGCTCGGGCAGCATGGCCGGTCGCAAATTAGAGCAGGCCAAAGCCGCTGCGATGCAGGTGCTCGAAGGCCTTGCGGATGGCGAAGGCATCCAGATCATCCACTACGGCAACGACGTCGGCCAGGCGTTTGCGCAGCCCGTTGCCAAGGATGAAATGACCATGAAGGTTGCCCGCGAGTTCGTCGCGAGCATTCGTCCTCACGGCGGCACCAACATTCACGATGCCCTGCTTGAGGCCCTGCGTGCCCCGACGATGAAAGGCACGTTGCCGCTGGTCCTGTTTTTGACGGACGGCTTGCCAACGGTGGGCCCGACTAGCGAGCGGGATCTGTTCAAGCTGATCCAAACCGGCAATCCACGCAGTCGCCGCGTGTTCTGCTTTGGTGTCGGCCACGATGTCAACGTGCCGTTGCTGGACCGCATCGCCGACGAAACTCGCGCGATTACGACCTACGTGCTGCCCGAGGAAGACGTCGAAGTGAAAGTCGCACGCACCTTCGCGCGCCTCGATCACCCGGTTCTTGCCGCTCCGACGCTGCGCACGATTGGTGCGAATGGCGAGCCCGTTGCGCGCACGATCGAAGTGCTGCCCCGCCGCCTCAACGACTTGTTCCAAGGCGATCAGCTGGTTGTGCTCGGTCAATACAAGGGCGAAGCGGATCTGCAGTTCGAACTGACTGGGCGGACCCCAGCCGGTGAGAAGCGCTACGTGTTTACGATGCCGGTGTCATCGGCGACGACGCGCCATGCCTTTGTGCCGCGCTTGTGGGCTAGCCGCCAGATTGCGTTCTTGGTTGACGAACTGCGACAGCAAGGCGGCGACCTCGGTGCTCCGTTCGGCTCGGTGCAACGCGATCCGTTCGCCGACCCGCGCCTGCGCGAGTTGCGTGATGAGATCCTGCGACTGTCCGCTCGCTACGGCGTGTTGGGCGAATACACGGCGTTCCTCGCCACGCAGGGCAGCAAGCTAGATGACTGGCAGTCGTTGTCGATGGCCTGCCAGAACAGTCTGCAAGGCCGCGCTGTGGTCACACGCAGCGGCACGGCCGCGGTAAGCCAAGGCCAGAACCTGTGGAACCAGAAAGCGCAGACGGTTGCGAACCCTCGCAATGTCTACTTCGACAGCAATCTCAATCGGGTGGAACTCACGCAGTCGCTGCAGGTTTGTGACCGCGCGTTCTTCTTGCGCGGCAACCGTTGGGTCGATGGCAACAGCGTTGTCGCCAAGAGCATCAAGCCCGACGAGTTCGTTGAGTTTGCGAGCGCGAGGTACTTCCAGTTGAACAACGAGTTGGCCAAGCACGGGAACAGCGGTGTGTTGTCGTTGAAGGGCGAGATCTTGCTCTCGCTCAACGGCAAGAACGTGCTGATCTCGGCCGCTCCAGCTCAGGCCGCGCTTCCACCAGTGAAGGCGGCACCAGTGAAGGCGACGCCAAAGCAAACAAGCAAGCCGGCCATCAAGAAGCCGGGCAAGACCCAGTCCCCAAAGGTCCAGGCCCCAAAGATCGATGCCCCAAAGGTGCAAACCTCAGGGGCCCACAAACTTCAGACCTCGAACGCATCCGTGCAAAAGGAGATTCGCTCATGATTCGCGCCACCTGTTCCCTGTTCGCCCTAGCCAGCCTCGCGT
>CAXBFC010000551.1:0-4577 GCA_963974725.1 uncultured bacterium
ACTGCTCTTGTGCGATCTCACTTAACCCCGTGTCCGTGAAACCGGGGCAAGGTCACCTCTACGAAATGACGGGCGTGCAGCTTGCACACGCAGATGGCAGGAGAGTCACAGCCTCAACCGGCACAGTCTCGTCAAAGGACGACAACTGGCAGATTGCTTTGTCCGGCGCAAGGGCGAGCGGTCCCGGAGGTGGAACCGAGGTCGGAGAGATCGTGATCCAGTGTCCTAACCAACTGGGTGCCCTGCCCAACTAGGCAGATGCAGACTGATCATGCTTCGCATCGCAGCGGATCGACCAAAGGCTTTGGAAGGACTCAATGACTGACGACGCACCTGAGGGGTTGGCTTCGACGTTCTTGATGCTCCGGCGCGCCTATCCGCAAGGCTTGCCGAACGCAGACTACATGCCGTTGCTCCTTGCGATCGGCGAAGAGATGTCGGAGCGTCAGCTTGCAACGGCTATCGCATTGCTATTCGAACGATCTCAGGCAGAAGTGCGAAACGACTCAGCGGCTGCGCAGTCGCCACGGAAGCCGTCATCAGAGGAAGTTGCGCGAGTGCGATCGCATCTTCGCCTGTTTGGGTACGATGAGTGGGTTGCATCGGACGAGTAGTCCATGTGCTTGCTGGAGTCACTACGGAGTGCCTCACCGCGGCTTATCGTCCAAAGACAGCGGTAGCACCTGACCCATGAGCGTTCCCCTGCCAATTCATGTAGCCTTGATTGGGTCATCGCGTGAACGTGTCTCGAGCCTGAGGAAACACTTCAGGTTGTGCGACGTGGGGTCAATCTACTACTCCGCCATCGATGCCATTCCCGGTGAGCGGGTTGTTCCTTTGTTCACCCTGCCTCGGGGGCTGATCACGCTCTGGTTGTGTCTCGATCCAGATGCTCATTCGGCGAGCGTGGAGTTTCATGCGCGGGATCGGCAGTTGCGGCACTACTCACGTATTTGCTACGACGAACACTTTCCTGAGCCTTGCGTACTTCTCGATGGTGGCAAGTCCGTTCGCGAGATGCGGTCGCTGCTTTCCGGTTGGATGGTTAGAATTCGGGAGGCACATGCGGCGACCTCGTGAGCATGGGCACCAACTGCAATCCGCAGCAGGCGATCGCTTCCCGGTCGCGGCTGATCGATCAGAGACGCTGGGCAGACACACCTGAGAGAACGGTTGACATGAGAGTCCTGACTACGACGTTGCTGGCTTTGTTCATGATCTCGTGCAGCTCGGTCAAAGACGATGCACGTGAACGAGTCGCGGTCCTCGCCACCTTGGATTCTTGGAATCGTGGCTGGGCTGAGGCCGATGCTGCGGTCGCCGTCGAAGACTATGCCGATGATGCCGACTGGACCAACGCGTTCGGCGATCGCTTCCAGGGGCGTGCTGCACTGCGCAAAGGACTGGAGTTCATCTTCAGTCTCGGCTTCGTCATGGCGGGGGACTCCTCCCACAACGAGTTCGCAGACGTCACGTTCTTGGCGCCGGATGTTGCGCTGGTGCGGAGCAAGCTCGTCCGTGTCGGTCAGCAGCGGTCCGACGGGACGCTGATGCCAGATCGCCACATCCATCACTTGCGTGTCCTGCATCATCGCGAGGGCAGGTGGTTGATCGTCAGTCATTTGATCTCGCAGGCTCAGGAGAAGCGGTAGCGAGTCGTTGACGCGCGATTCGGATGAATGCTGGCCACTCGACGGTCAGCAGAGGATCGCTTCGCAGTGCAGCGCTTCGCGCAAGACGTAGGGCTGACCGGCATGGCAGAACATCACGTGGTTTTGATCTTCGGCGAGTTTGATGGCGACCTCTGGACACTTTCGCGCGATCGCCATGTCTGGCTCATGAGTTCGTCCGGCAATGACGCAGCGGCAGAGCACGTTTGGAGCAAGGATCCCGA
Organism: uncultured bacterium; assembly: GCA_963974725.1. Taxonomy (GTDB): domain Bacteria; phylum Planctomycetota; class UBA1135; order UBA1135; family UBA2386. The sequence continues at coordinate 1,895 of CAXBFC010000551.1, forward strand.
TCCGTACAGCCCGCAGCATGGCGTCACGACGTTCTCCTGTGATGGTGCTACGCCAGCCGAGCTGTATCGCATGCTTGCCACAGTCGATGGTCATCACGACGAAGCTTCAGTCGACGAGCCGTGGATGGCGATCCACGTTCGTGGGGTGCCGCTGGATGGCATCACGAAAGAACGCGTTTCGGAAGAGCTTGGTATTGAGTGCCAGGTCTTGCTGGAGGGCGACGGAATCACGATCATCAGGCAGCCCAACTCTCATGGGGCCTCAGGTAGGCAATAGAGAGAATGCTTGTTCCGCAAGCCAGCCGCAGCAACAGGCAGCGCGGCGCGGTCCGTGGATCAAGTTGTTGGAAGGCAGAGCTATGATCGATTTCGAGGAAGCAAAAGCGCTAGCCCTTGGTTGCTTCGAAGCTTGTGGAGAAGAGATCGTCGTGTTGGATGTGACCGAGCGTTCCTGGGGCTGGGTGTTCATCTGCAACACAAAGCAGTTCGCTGAGACCAAGGACCCATTGCTCATGCTCGTTGGCCACGGACCGATTTTCGTTGTGCGCGAGACCGGCAGGGTCATCGAGACTGGTAGCGCCCACTCCACGGAAACGTACCTTGAGCGTTTCGAGGCCACGGGTGATCCGCACCAACACCTGGGTTGTGTGGTTGCCGTGAGCGGACATGCCGATGCGCCACTACTGGAGATCGCGACGTACCTCCACCAGCACTACGCTTTGCCTCTACGTTCCGCCAAGCAGGGGCTCGACGCTCTCGCTGATGGAGCGACGTTCGAGATTCGCACGGAAGACGATGCCGCCGCAGCGAGACTCGTTGCATACCTTCGGGAGTGCGGCTTCGTTGCGCACCGGTTGCCGGAGCCCTAGCTGGTCTCAGCAACAGGGGGCTTTGCCCGCAGCTGGTTACCTAGAGACGTGATCGACTCATCCCATAGACAAACTTCGGGCCACATTCATCCTTGCGCATGCTTGTTTGTTGAGCTGTTGCGCCGCTTTCGATCCGGCTCATCAAGCGCTGGTCACCGTGCGCGTTGGATCTGGCAGCCAAGAGCGCGCCGTGCGGTTCGTGCGTGTGCATGCTGGACAGGTGTTGGTCGAGGGCAACTGGACCGTGATCTTCAAAGTCGACGAGCGCGATGTGCCGTGGATCCAAGAAGTCGCCCGACATGAAGAGGCAGCAAGGCTGGTCTGGGATGATCGGGTCGTCTGGCAGTTCCACCCTGCAACGGATGGCCTGGGATACTTCAACGATTTTGGATTCCACGATGAGGCCACCGCGAGGCGGGTAGCCGAGGAAATCCGGAGAGTTCAAGGACCTCCTGCCGTTCCGGCGGCCCAACAGGATGCAGCTGACGAAGCTTCGCAGCGCAGCGGATCGACCAAAGAACATCGAGCTGACGGATGACCACTGACGACGAATCTCCCGAGGATGTGCTGGACGCCGAGGCCTTTCGTTCGCTGGTCGATGGCAAGCTCGCCGAGGCAGTGCGGCGGCAATGGGTGATTTGGGTGATCCGCCTGGTGATTGGGATTGTGGCGGTTGCAGCAACCATCACGGCGTGGCCGCACTTGTGGTGGCTTGCCCTCGCATATGCTCCGTTTCCGGTGTTTAGCGCTCTCGTCATCCGGCGAGTGGGGCGCCAAGTAGGGCGGCCCGAGGGCTTGGATGTTGACGAGTAGAGCAAGGTCCGGTTGTGCAAGCCGATTCCGATCGATGCTTTGCATCGCGGCTGATCGGTAAGAAGAGACGTTCGGCCGACCACCCAAGTTGCCGAGAATCTTGTCGCGCAAGCCGGCAAGGCACTGGGCTAGTCATGCTGTGGTGTCGCCAGGCACTGAGTGCGACGGCTACACTGCCCCCAAGGCAATGCGCGCCAACTACATTTCGCATCACTGCTGATCGTGACAGGCGTGGAGCAAGCATGACGTTACTCACCAGTGCACGACGCAAGAAACGAGTCTCCGTAGTCTCCGCGTGCGGCATAGGCTTCTTCGTGTTGTGCGGCTCGATTGCTGGATGGAATAGCGTCGCCGCGATCCTCTCGATTGCCGTTTACCTGGTCGGCATGTGGATCGCTATGCGGAGCGATGTTGCGGAGCCGCGGGACGAGGCCGGAGATGTGGACTCGTTCGATGCAGATGCCATGGATGACGGTTAGGAAGGTCAACGATGGTTCGATGCGTCTCGTCTCGGACGATGACTGCTCGTTGGATCTTGATCTGGCTAGCGGCTTGCTCGGTGCAAGCATCCGTGTGTGGGCAACAGCCGGCCGAGCAGGCTGACCGAGGTCGCGCCCGCGCCTTGGCGTTCGGTGCCTTGCGGACTTCTGTTCATGCCGGCTACGAGTTGCGCGAAGTTACCTACCGCATATCGGCCAAGGCCGAGGCACCGTTGTTGCTGACGCAGCTCGATGGCTTGGGTGCGCGTCGCGCCGCTGGCCTCGAGGCGGCGAACCGGTTGTTTGCGGCGCTCGATCGAGCGGCACTCAGGGGCGGCGATCCGGGTGCGGTAGTTCCCCGCACCGAGCGTCGTTGGAGCATCGTCTACGATCAGCACGTTTACCGCGAAGTCGAAGTGTCGGAGCCGCCGGGATCGTTTCCGGCGCGTGTGCAAACTAGCGACGCGCGTATCAGCTGGAACCGCGATAACCACCAACTCGACATCGTGCTCGGAACCAAGG
>CAXBFC010000552.1:0-4575 GCA_963974725.1 uncultured bacterium
ACACATCACACCCGCAGGTCGAGACCGTTGAGATCGGCCGCCTATTCTGCAGCCCGACCAACCCGCGTCTGAACGACCAGGCCGTGCCGCATGTCGCGTCGAGCTTGCGGCGCTTTGGTTGGCAGCAGCCGATCGTCGCCAAGCGCGACGGTGAGGTGATCGCTGGCAACACGCGCCTCAAGGCTGCGCAGGAGCTCGGCGGAGTTTTTGGATAGGGCGTCCTCGATCATCCGGCGACGAAGTGGTGTCATCGCGTCCTCCGACCAGCCCTGCGGTTGCTCGGGCACTGGTCAATGGCGCTATCGGCTCGCTCGCGCCGCAATCCTGAAGCTCATCAGCTCTCACGCAGAGGGGCAGTCGTCAAATAGCAATCCCGCGCAGACACGAACGCCGGCTACCGCGAAGCGGTTTCGTTCTACAGGAAATGCGTCTTAGCTATTGGGCGTAGCCGCTGCGCGTTGCCGCCCCTGGCGGAATCATTGGTACTCAAAAGGCTGATGTAACTCTTGCTGCCGAAGCGCGATCGAGTTTGCGGATACCACGAGTTTAACACCTTGAACGAGTTCTTACTTAGACCCGTGGGAATGTCTGCGCGGGTCACTACTTCCGCCCGTTCGTATCGAAGGAGACTGCTATGACGAGAAAGGTGTTACCCATGATGATCGCTGCGTTCTTTATGATCATCTTCGCAGCTGCTGTGCACCGAGGTAAGGCAAGAGCTGAGACGTGCACGATGCATGTTGTCGTTACTCAGGGCGGAAGCTTCATCGGGAAGTGCCGCGGAGCTTGCAATGTGGGGCCCTGCACGACCGACTTCGTCGATCTAGGCGGGGGCGTCACTTCATTCGATTGCGATTGTGACGGCGCGCTTCCGGATAGTTGTTCTGGAACGGTTTACGTGGACATCAGCGGCAACACTCCGACCTACACCGTGAGCTGCATCATCAACGGGGCCTGCGGCGCTGTCTTCGACTGCGATCCGACAGGGGCCCTGAGTCCATCGCCGGTGTGTAGCTGCCAGTAGTAGTCGTCTGGGCGCATTCGAGCGATCAGTCGCCGCACAGCCATCATCACTTGGTGGTTGTGTGGCATCACCCTTGAGCTTCTTTGCTAGTGGTTGGCACATGAGAATATTCATGCGAACGTTGACTGTGTTTGTCGTGATTGCTGCGTTGGTCGTAGCTTGGTGCTGCTATTCGTCTGAGGTCCCGGGCCCGAATGGCCAAGCCGCGGCCGCAGACGCTGTCGGTTCCGGGCACTCAGCCGAGCGCGTAGTCGCCGTCCGATCCGAGCCTTCTCGATTTCCAGATCTGAAGCGCGAAGACGTCGGAGGGGCGCGGGTCTTCGTCGTCGACCAATCTGGCGAGAAGTGTGGTGGAGCTGTCATTGCTACCAATCGTGACTCCGTCGTATTGGACGCTGATGCAATTGTTGCGGAGGCGGATGATGATGGGGTTTGTTACATCCCGGCCGATGCGTTGCCCGACAGCGATCTGGTTGTCAGCATGTCAGGATTCGTTCCGAGGGTCATCGGCAAGCTCGGTGTTGGAACGACCAGAGTCGTCCTCGAAGAAGGGGAGGGCGCGGTCATCGAGGCTCGTGACATCAACGGGCGACCAGTTCCCAATGTAGAGGTGACGCTTGCGCCCGTGCTGTCCTACTCGATCGTCAAGTCGGCTCGTCCGGCCATGTATCATGGGCTCACGGGGTTCGCGCGAGCGACGACCAATGAACGCGGCGTTGCTCGAATGCAAGGTCTTGTTCCGGGGAGCTATTACGTGAGAATCAACCACGACACCATGGTGCGTGAGTTCGACAGAGACGCTGACTTCCGGCCAGTGTCGGTGCCCGGCCGCTTCACCGTCACGCTCTCAGAGCCGATGGTGGCGTGCTGGCGTTATCCTGAGGCGGCACCACTGGAAACATGGTCGAGACTGCGTTCGCGTGGGGGGAAAGTTGGCGACTTACCCGATCGTGTTTCGTCACTACGCAAAAAGTTCCCGGATATGCACGTGATCGCTGTGTCCGGTATCAACTCGCAAATGGCACCTCTAAGTGTTGATGCGCTCTTCCCTGCTCGGGGCGTGGTGTCTTCGTCCGTTGAGTTTCGGCCGCTTGGGCGCGTCCATAAACCGCATGACGTGTTGCTTGGGGTTCCAGAACCCGGCAAGTCGGGTGCCGTGCGCGTTTCGGTCTCGGGCCTTTGGTTTGACAGGCAGTTCCTGGATTTGTACGCCAGCGCGGGAGGGTCGGAGTTCGCTAGCTTGGGTGACAGCGGCCAAAAGCGACGGATAAGCATCCCGGCGTTTGAGGATCTGCGTCTCCCTATCGGCAAGTACGTGATCCGTAGTTCGCGCGGACTCGTTCGCGAGCGCGAGTTCGAGGTTGTTGCTGGCAGCACTTCCAACCTGGAGTTGCCCTGTTTACGAAACTTTTCGATGCTCGACTTGGCGGTGGTTGATAAGCGCGGGAGGAGCCTGTCCGGAGCGACTGCAATGTTCGTCCGGGACGGTCGCCACCAAGGTTGCTCGCTCAATTCGAAGGCGCTCATTCCGTTTGAGGTCGGTGAGCACCGCATCCGAGTTGTGGCGAACGGCTTTCGGGATGGCGACATTACATTTGTCGTTCGCCCGGGGATGAGGGGGACGGTGTCGGCCGAGCAAGTCACATTGAGGTACAAGGGAGACGCGTGATGAATCGTGCCAACGGCATCATCAGATGCATGCTGTGCGGGGTTCTCGTACTGACGGGGATTTTCAAGGTTGGCATGCCGAGCGCGGACAGTGTCTTGGGGCTGGTTGGCAGTCGCGTCTTCGGGGGGGGGTCGAGCTGCTTTTGGCGCTGTGGGTCGCCCTGAGGTCGAAGGAGCGTGTAGCGTTGTGGGCGGTCGTTCTCATCGCCGGAGGGGGTGTTGCCACCACCTGGCTGTCCCCTAACAGGGCTGGTTGTGGTTGCCTTGGCACACTTGTTCGCATGAGCGAGAGTCAGCATTTGATGCTGGCGTCGGGCTTGGGGTTGCTCGCGTCCTTGGGGTTGGCTACTAGCCAGGATATCTCGATCAGGCAGCAGTAGCTGGTCAGTGGGGTCGTTGTGTTGTTATGTTACGTGTGTGTTCGCGAGGAGCTTGTCTGCCAGCGTTCGGGCAATGCGTCGAGCCTCCTTAAGCGGGATGCCGAGCCGCTGGGCTGCTTCGATGAGTCCGTGTCCAGAGATGACACATGCCACGATCTCTCTTTGTCTCCGGCCAAAGGCGTGGTTGTGCCGATGCGTGCAATCGTTGAGAGGCGCATCCTCGGAGCTGGCGATTGGTGTGATGAAGGAGTCCATGTTGCTTCGATGCTCGTGGCGGCGGGCGCGGCGAATAGCGTCGCATGCCCGTCGCTTGACTAGCACCCTTAGCAGCTGTTCGGAATCGTCGACGGCTTGCTTGTTGAGTATGAGCAGCAAAGACAGGATCGCTTCGTGTGCGATGTCCTCGCTTGTGCAGCCTCGGGCGCACGATCGGGCCGTGCTGAGGGCAACTGCCCGAAGTTTGAGCCATTGCTGGTGCCCGTCCTTCCGCATGAGTGCCAGCATACAGGTCCTGTTCCAGAAAGGTCCGGGTTCTTAACCCGAGAGCGGGACATGGGGAGCGAACGGGACGCTGGTCGAACATCGGGAGAAGGACGAGATCGTCGATATGGCGGTTTCTGCTCACGCCTCGATGCTGGTGCTTGCGGCCACGGCCTTGCTGAGTTTGGATTCATGGAGCGGCGCCCCACCGAGGCGGGCACATGCAAGTTTCGCTGACTCGGATACTGACCTATATGAAGTGCCCCGAGGGTCATGACCACACAGCCCTCGGGGCGGGCACCTCCAGGTCTCAGCAACCGGCTGGGCATGTCGGGTGGACCAGGGAGATCACTCTCCCCGGCCTCCCACAGATCCGGACGTGCGGGACTACCGCATCCGGCTCCTCGAATCATGGGCTCGCTCCAGGACGACAAGTCGAATGAACCACGTAAGCCGGCGGCAAAGGATACCGCTCCAAGAGCTGCGTCCACCACCCCCACGCCTTGCGCGCCTTGTTCGACCGCCGACGCAACCACTTGCGCCAGATCTGCAGCACCGCGTATCGGAAAACAGCTAGCGACCGCGCGTTCCCGGTTATCCCATAGTACGCACAGTGCCCGCGAAGCTGCCGACTCAGCGCTGCATGCTGCACCGCGATCGGATCGTGGCGATGGCCACGACACCACTGCGACGTCGCACACAGAGCACGGCGAAGCCGTGCCTTCATGGTCTTCCGCTTGATCACGGAAGCACCACGTCGTGACTTGCCCCAATAGTGTGTGAAGCCAAGCAGGTCGAAGCTCTCTGGGTCATCGCCGCCCTCATAGCGAGGACGACGAAAGTCCAGCAGCCTCGTCTTCTCGGGATGAAGTTCCAGTCCGTATCCGGCAAACCTCTTCGGTAGCACTTCATGCACGCGCCGCGCGTCGTCCTCACGTTCGAATGCGATGACAAAGTCATCCGCATACCGTAAGCGTCCGACGACCTGGCGCGCGCCCAATGGATTCGCAGCCTGACGCCGCC